>JBGPIX010000015.1:0-30838 GCA_041485085.1 Candidatus Acidiferrum sp. | reverse complement strand
CCGATCAATGTGAACCACGCATTGCCCGCCGCCACGCGCGGAGAGATGCCGGCCGCGGTGCGCATCAATCCATAAATCAGCCACGGCTGCCGCCCGAGTTCCGCGGTCATCCATCCAGCGGTGTTGGCAATGTAAGGAAGCGGAACGCAGACCATCAGCATCCAAAGCATCCAGCGGGAGTCGTACAATTTTCCGCGCCACAGCAGCAGCGCAGCCAGAACCATCACCGCGATGAAGATCGTTCCAAGGCCGACCATCACGTGGTAGCTGTAATAAAGCAATGGAATCTGATCCGGCCATTCCGTTTGCGGAAAATCGGACAAGCCCTTGATATTCGCGCGCCATTGCCGGTAGGTCAGAAAACTCAGCATGTTGGGAACTTCCAACGGGTTGTCGAGCTTTCTTTTTTCCACGTCCGGCTGACCGAGGATTGCCAGCGGAGCTCCTTCTCGCGATTCAAAAAGTCCTTCCATCGCTGCCAGCGTCGGTTGCTGATTGTTCGCAACCAGTTTTCCTTGCATGTCGCCGGTAGGAAAGAGCTGCAGGATCGCCGCAACTGCTCCCACCAATACGCCCGCTTTCACAAACGTGCGACCGTAAATTTCATTGCGTTTCGTCAGCAAATAAAAAGCGCCGACTCCCGCCATAACGAAGCAGCCGGTTTGCACCGCACCCAGCATGTTGTGCGCGTACTGCCAAAGCGCCCACTTGTTCAGCAGCAGGCCCCAGAAGCTGGAAAGTTCGATGGCCCCGCCAGCGCCAATCCGGTAACCAGTGGGATGCTGCATCCACGCGTCCGTGGCAACAATGAAAAAGCCCGAGAGCCACGAGCCAAGAAAAACGAGAAACGCCGCCACCCAGTGGCCGATTTTGCCCAGCCTCTTTTCGCCGTACAAAAACAAGCCCAGAAAGCTCGATTCCAGAAAAAACGAAAACACGCCTTCCATCGCCAGCGTCTGCCCGAGTACTCCTCCCGCGGACTTGGAGAACGCCGCCCAATTTGTCCCGAACTGAAATTCCATCGGGATGCCGGTGATGACCCCCAGCGCGAAATTGATCCCGAAGATCCGCGCCCAGAATCGTGCCGCGCGGTTGTAGTGTTCGTCGCCGGTTCGCAGCGCTTTGGTCTTCAGATAGACAAGCAGCAGCGCCAGCCCCATCGTCAACTGCGGAAAGATATAGTGAAAAGTGACGGTAAACGCGAAGTGCAGCCGGTGCACATCCAAAGCTTGTCCCATCATCAATTACCTCGCTACCGTACGTTGCGTCGCCTAGCCCAAAAAAGGTCGCTGCCATCTCGAACAATGCGCGAGCGGCAGAATTGCGAAATCATTCTCCCACTTTCGCAAAACCTTTGAATGTTATTTTCAGACTTCAATTTTTTCTGTGACCGCCATCACGTGCAATGAATTCTTTCCTGCCGCTCCCCGCCGTCGCCGCTGAGTGTGATAATCTGGCTCTTCGACCTGTGAGATTTCTGCTGAAGAGCCCTCCTTCCTGTCGAGCTCCGAAGCCATATTGAATTTTTCTTGGAGATTTTTATGGCCACTACTTCCTCCTCTTCACCATTGACCACGCTCTCGCCGCATCTGCGCGGACACGTACTTCTCGAAATTCCGGCGCTAAACAAAGGCACGGCCTTCACTCTTCCCGAGCGGCAGGCTCTGGGCCTCGATGGCCTCCTCCCGCCGGTCGTCGAAACCATTGAAGAACAATCCGCCCGCGCCTACAAAGCTTATCTTCGCAAACCCGACGATCTCGAGCGCCACATTTATCTCCGCCAGCTTCAGGACACCAACGAAGTTCTTTTTTACCGTCTGCTTCTCGACCATATCGAGGAGATGCTCCCCATCGTTTACACTCCGGTCGTTGCCCAAGCCTGCGAGGAATTCAGCCACATCTACCGCCGCCCTCGCGGATTGATTATTTCTTATCCGCACCGGGATAACATCCGCATGCTTCTCCAGAATCGCCCCCATAAGAACGTCAGCGTTATTGTTGTTACCGATGGCGAAAGAATTCTGGGAATCGGCGATCAAGGCGTCGGCGGACTAGGCATTCCCATTGGAAAACTTTCCTTGTACACACTCATCGGTGGTGTGCCTCCCGAACAAACTCTGCCCATCATTCTGGACGTCGGGACCAACAACCAGGAGCGCCTCAGCGACCCGGAATACCTTGGCTGGCGCCACGAACGAATCACCGGCAACGAGTACGACGATTTCATCGATCGTTTTGTGCAAGCTGTGAAACTAGAGCTGCCGGATACGTTGCTGCAGTGGGAAGACTTTGCCAAGGCGCACGCGCGGCCCATCCTGGATCGCTACCGCGATCAACTTGTTACTTTCAACGATGACATTCAGGGCACCGCCTCAGTCGCCGTCGGCGCGATCCTCTCCGCCATCCGCGTCTCGGGCCGCCAACTCCGTGATCAGCACATTGTCATGCTTGGCGCCGGATCGGCCGGCATCGGCGTGGCCGATTTTCTGCGCGAGGCGCTCGTTGCGGATGGCTTGTCTGAAGCGGAAGCGCGCTCCCGTTTTTGGCTGGTCAATCGCGACGGTCTTCTCCTTTCGAATCGGACGGACCTGTCCGCCGAACAGCGAATTTACGCGCAGCCCGCGGAGCGAGTCGCGAATTTTCCAAAATCAAGTGCCAACGGCCACATAGGCCTCGGCGACGTCATCAAGCAAATCGATGCGACCATCCTCATCGGCCTTTCCACGTTGCCCGGTGCTTTTTCTGAGCCCATCGTCCGCGAAATGGCGCGCAAGTGCGAACGTCCCATCATCCTGCCGCTGTCCAATCCTACCTCCAAGTCCGAGGCCGTTCCCGAGGACCTCCTTCGATGGACCGAGGGCCGCGCCCTGATCGCTGCCGGTTCGCCCTTCCCGAGTGTGGACTACAAAGGGCGTAAAATGCGGATTGCCCAGTGCAACAATATTTATATTTTTCCGGCAGTAGGTTTGGCGATCTGTGCGACCCATGCGAAGCGCGTCACGGACGGAATGTTCCTGGCCGCAGCCCGCGCTCTTGCCAAACACTCCCCTGCGCAATCCGATCCGTCGGCGCCCTTGCTGCCTCTGTTGCCCAGCCTGCGTAAAGCCGCGATCGAAATCGCCATTGCCGCCGCGAACCAAGCCCAGCGCGAGGGACTGATCCCTGCCATGTCCCCGGAATCCTTGCGCGACGCCATTGTTTCCTCGCAGTGGTCGCCGCAATATCCTTCCTATCTCTAAATCTCCAAGCCATACCGTCCGAATCATTTTGGCAATCGGCCAGTCCGCGAAACGTTTTTCTCATCCTTATTCAACGCTGCCACATCTGATGTAGAGTTTTGGCGCGATCTTCGCCCGGAGGCTCCCATGAAATACGACGCCATCATTGTCGGTTCCGGCCAGGCCGGCAATCCTCTCGCCTACCGTTTGGCGGATCTCGGTTGGTCCGTAGCGCTCGTCGAGAAGAAGCATTTGGGCGGAACGTGCATCAACGTCGGCTGCACACCTACCAAGACGATGGTCCACCGTGCGCAGGTGGCCCACTACGCCCGCAGCGCCGCTCGCTGGGGCGTCAACGCTTCGAACGTCAGCGTCGATCTCGCCAAAATCGTTGCTCAAAAGGACGAAGTCGTTCTCAGTTTCCGCGGCGGCCAGCAAAAACAAGTCGACAAGCGCTCCAATCTCCGTCTCCATCGCAGCCACGCCCGTTTTGTTGGCTCGTATCAACTCAAGGTCGGCGATGATCTTCTCGAAGGCGAAAAAATTTTCATCAACACTGGCGGCCACCCGAACATTCCAGCGATCGCCGGCCTGGAATCCATCTCGTATCTCACCAACGAAACGGTCATGCAGCTCACCACGCTCCCCGAACACCTGCTCATTCTCGGCGGTGGTTACATCGGCCTGGAATTTGGACAAATGTTTCGCCGCTTCGGCAGCCGCGTGACCGTTCTCCACACCGGCAAACAAATTGTTCCTCGCGAAGATCCAGAAATTGCCGCCGAGTTGCAGAAATCGCTCGAAACCGAAGGAATCCAATTCCTGCTCAATGCCCGCACCACGCGCGTCGAAAACAACGGCAACGCCATCGCTATGTCATTCGAAGGAGCCGCAGGCCCATCCAGCGTCACCGGGTCGCATCTATTGATCGCCACCGGACGCGGTCCCAATACCGACGATCTCGGTCTCGATAAAGCCGGCATCGAAACCGACAAAAACGGTTTTATCAAAGTGAACGGACGCCTCGAAACGAACGTTTCTGGCGTTTGGGCACTCGGCGACTGCAAAGGCGGCCCGGCTTTCACGCACATCTCCTACAACGATTTCCAGATTGTTTACGGCAACTTGGTGGAAGGGAAGAATCTCACCATCGAAAATCGACCCGTCCCATATTGCGTGTTCACCGATCCGCAACTCGGTGGCGTCGGCCTGACGGAAAAAGAGGCTCGCGCCAAAGGTTTCAAGCTAAAAATCGGCAGATGCCCCATGGCCTACGTCGCCCGTGCTATCGAGCGCGGCGAAACCGCAGGGCTCATGAAGCTCGTGGTGGACGCTTCGAACGACCGCATCCTGGGAGCCTCCATCCTCGCCTCCGAAGGAGGCGAGCTAGTCCAAATCCTTGGCACCCTCATACTCGCGGACCAGCCGTACACGCTCCTCAAGGGCGCCGTTTACATCCACCCCACGCTCGCCGAAGGTCTTTTCTCTCTTATGGAGGACGTCAAACCCGCCGACTAGCCGAAACCTCGGACAAGAACTCCCGTTCCACAAATTTTTGTATGCGTGACCGCCGTCACCACCCCCTGTGACCGCGCGCACCGCTTTTTGAGAGGAATGCCTGTCACACTCGTCACACTGTTCCCCTCGTCCATGAAGAGCCGAGCCGCTACGCCTTCAGGAACTCCGGGAGAGCCCTTGCTCCAATCCACTACTAAACCCCAACCTCGCAGCCATTTTGAAATGACCTGTCTCAGGCCCTCTCGCGATCAGCTCGTTTGGATGTACGACCGCATGACGCTTATCCGCGAGTTCGAGGAGCGCCTCAAGTGGCTCGTGGAAACGGGCGTGCCCGTCGGTGCCGTTCATTACTACACCGGCCAGGAGGCCTGTGCCGTCGGAGTTTGCGCCGCGCTCGAGCCTACCGACTGGATTGCTTCCACCCATCGCGGCCACGGCCACTGCATCGCCAAGGGCGTCGAAGTTCACCGCATGATGGCCGAGCTTTACGGCAAGGTGACGGGGACCAACCGAGGCAAGGGCGGCTCCATGCACATCACCGATGTCAGCGTCGGCATGCTCGGCGTCAATCCCATCGTGGGAATGGGTGTAACGCACGCCGTCGGCGCAGCGCTTTCCGCAAAAGTTCGTCACACCTCGCAAGTCGCCGTCGCATTTTTCGGCGAAGGAGCCGCCAGCTTTGGCGCCGTGCACGAGGCCATGAACCTCGCAGCAATCTGGAAACTTCCTGTCGTCTTCGTGTGCGAAAACAACCGCTATTCCCAGTCCACCCCAGTCGAATACGCCGTCGCCGATCCGGAAATTGCCAATCGTGCGGCCGCGTACCGCATGCCCGGTCTGACGGCGGACGGCCAGGATGTGATTGCCGTCTGGGCCACCGCGACCGCGGCTGTCCATCGCGCGCGTTCCGGCGGCGGTCCTTCCCTCATTGAGTGCAAGACCTACCGCTATTACGGCCATCACCAGGGGGATGATACTCGCCGCTATCGCGCCAAAGAAGAAGAAGAAGCGGCGCGCGCTCGCGACTGCATCAAGCGTTTCCGCGAACAAGTATTGAAGGACGGTTCGCTCCGGCAGGAAGAGCTGGACGCCATCGACAAAAAGAACAAGGAAAAACTCGATCTCGCCGTCATCTTCGCCGAACAGAGCCCGCTCCCGGATCCCGCTGAACTCTACACCGATGTTTACGTGACGGAGGGGCGATGAAAGCAGCAGACATCGCCGCCGTTCACGAACTCACTTTCAATCAAGCAATTAACGAAGCGCTGCGCCAGGAAATGCGCCGCGATCCCACTATCGTGATCATGGGTGAAGACATCGCCGGCGGCGCGGGTCTGGCTCATCTCGGGTTTGTTGATTCCTGGGGCGGCTCGCTTCGCACCACCAAAGGTCTGATCACCGAGTTTGGGCCGGAGCGCGTTCTCGACACGCCCATCTCGGAGATGGGATTTGTAGGTGCTGCCGTGGGTGCCGCCATGTCCGGCTTGCGTCCCATTGTCGAAATCATGTTCGTGGATCTCATCGGCTGCTGTTACGACCAGATCATCAATCAGGCCGCGAAGATGCATTACATGATGGGCGGGCAAGTCAATCTTCCCTTGGTGATTCGCACTGCCTATGGCACGCGCGGAGACGGCAAACGCACTTATGGCGGAGGCGCCGGCGCGCAACACTCGCAGACGCTCTACTCCGTTCTGGCGCACATCCCGGGCCTCAAGGTAGTGGTTCCTTCCACGGCCTACAACGCCAAGGGCCTGACCATTTCCGCCATCCGTGACGACGGCCCCGTTGTAATCTTGGAACATAAATTCCTCGGCTCCGCGGCGAAGGGTCCCGTGCCGGAAGACGCTTATTGCGTGCCGATCGGGCGCGCTGAAATCGTCCGCCCCGGCAGCGATGTCACGCTTTGTGCCATTGGCAGGATGACCCACGTTTGCTTGGAAGCGGCCACTACACTCGCTGCTCAGGATATCGAAGCCGAAGTCGTCGATGTCCTCACCCTTTCTCCTCTCGATGAGACCACCATCCTCGAGTCGGTTTCACGCACTCGGCGCCTGATCGTGGTGGACGAAGACACGCCCACGGCCTCGATGGCGCGCGATATCGCCGCGCGCGTTGCTGAAAAAGCGTTTGATGACTTGGACGCCCCGATCAAAACGATCAACGCGCCCGATACACCTGTTCCCTTTGCAGCAGTCCTCGAAGCGTATTACGTGCCGCGGCCCGCGCAAGTCATCAGCGCCGTTCTTGAAATGTTTGATTGAGGAGCCCGAGCTTTGCCCCAAGCGATCGTGATGCCGGAGATGGGCATGTACATGGAAGAAGGCGTCTTGACCAATTGGCTGCGTCCCCAAGGAGCGCGCGTGGAAGCCGGTGAGCCCATCCTTGAAATCACCACGGAGAAGGTCACGTTTGAAGTTCCCGCCCCCGCCGCTGGAATTTTGCATCGCGCCGCTGAAGTTGGCGCGAGCCTGCAGGTGCAAGCTTTGCTGGGGTACATCCTCGCCGAAGGGGAAGCGCTCCCCGGCTCTTCCGAACCTGAAATGATTGCGCCCCGCGTGCCCAGCGACGGTCAACGCAGTTTGCACTCATTACCGGAAGCCGCTCGTTCCGCTGGCCCGCCGAAGGCCAGCCCAGCTGCGCGGCAGCTTGCTGCTCAGCACGGCATCGATCTGCGTCTCGTCAAGGGCAGCGGCCCGGGTGGACAAATTGTTGCGGCGGACGTCCTCGCCCGAGTTTCACGACAGCAGACGTAAGCAGAGTTGCGACGATAACAGAAGGCGATAACAGAAAAGGATGATCGGCTATGCACCAAATGACAGTTACAGAGCTTTCCGGTCTTGCCAATCGAATACGCCAACATTGCGTTCGCATGACCGGCAAAGCCAACGCTTCTCACATCGGGTCCGCGCTTTCCTCGGCGGATATCCTTGCGGCTCTTTATGGCCGTGCGTTGCGCTATGACCCCAAGCGTCCCGACTGGCCTGATCGCGATCGTTTCATCATGAGCAAGGGCCACGCCTGCACCGCGCTCTACGCCACGCTTGCGGAAAGCGGTTTTTTCCCCATCCAAGCGCTGGAGACTTTCTATCAGAATGGCTCTCCCCTCGCCGGCCACGTGATGCACAAAGACAATCCCGGCGTCGAACTTTCCACCGGCTCATTGGGACATGGACTTCCCGTTGCCACCGGCATGGCCATTGCCGCAAAGCGTGACGGCCGCCCCAGCCGCGTCTTTTGCTTAGTGAGCGACGGCGAATGCGATGAAGGCTCCGTCTGGGAATCGGCGCTCTTCGCTCCGCAGCATAATCTCGACAACCTTGTCGTCATCGTCGATTACAACGGGATCCAAAGCCTCGGCTTCGTCAAAGACGTCATCGACATGAATCCCTTCGCGGACAAGTGGCGCGCTTTCCGCTGGTCGGTACGCGAACTCAACGGCCACGATATGGCTGGCCTGGAGCAAGCCCTGACCCAGGTGCCCTTCGAAGTCGGTCGCCCAAGCTGCATCATCGCCCACACCGTGAAAGGCAAGGGCGTCAGCTATATGGAAAACAAACTCTTGTGGCACTACCGCGCACCGCTTGGCGAGGATCAGACCAAAGCCCTCGCGGAATTGGAGCAAAACCAATGAGGAACGCATTCCTTAAAGAACTCTTCGAGTTGGCAAAGAAAGACGAACGCATTGTTTTGATCGTCGGCGATCTCGGATTCGGTGTCGTCAATCCGTTCATGGAGCAACTGCCTCGCCAATTCCTCAACGCTGGTGTGGCTGAACAAAACATGACGGGCATGGCTGCAGGCATGGCGCTCAGCGGCAAGATTGCCTACACCTATTCCATTGGAAATTTCCCGACTATGCGCTGCCTCGAACACGTTCGCAACGACGTCTGCTATCACAACGCCAACGTGAAAATCGTCACTGTCGGTGGCGGTTTCGCTTACGGCGCGATGGGCGCCACGCATCACGCCATCGAAGACCTCGCCGTCATGCGCGCCATGCCGGGCATGATGGTTGTGGCTCCCGGTGATCCGGTGGAAGCCAAGGCCGCGACCCGCGCCATCACGGAATTTCCTGGCCCGTGCTATCTCCGCTTGGGCAAGGCTGGCGAACCAATCGTGCACCAGGCTGAGATTCAATTCGAATTGGGCAAAGCCATCCGCATGCGGGAAGGCCGGGACGCCACCCTCATTTGCACCGGTGGTATTCTGCAAACTGCCGTTCGAACGGCGGAGCGTCTCGCTGCAGAGGGAATCCAAACGCGACTGCTCAGCATGCACACGTTGAAACCGCTGGACACCGAAGCCGTCCTCGCCGCCGCGCGCGAGACTCACGCGATTTTCACCCTCGAGGAGCACAGTATTCTCGGCGGTCTTGGCAGCGCCGTCGCGGAGGTCATTGCCGAAGCGGACGTTCCTAAAATCCCATTCAAGCGCATCGGTGTCCCTCCCGGGTTTTCGCCGTACATCGGCAGCCAGGAGTACATGCAGGAGCGCCATGGACTGACTCCCGAGGCCATCGCTAAGACCGTCGAAAACACCATCCTGCAAGTTGTTCCGAGTACTGCCACCTGAGAATGTGGCATTCTTAGTGGGAGAATTTCCGCCACATAGGGATGTTGCACGATGAAGCGCACAGTGGCGGAACTCGATTCGAATCGGGACGCCACAACTGAAACAACGGTTCACCAACCAGCGGAGGCCGGAACACAAATCATGGATAGCCTGAAAAATCAGATCGCAGTCATCACCGGCGCTAGCAGTGGCATCGGCAAAGCCATTGCCCTTTCGGTTGCCGGACAGGGCGCGGAAGTCTGCCTCGTCGCTCGCCGCCGCGAGCTACTCGAAGAGGTTGCGAAGCAAGCGCAGGCGCTAGGCGCGCGCGGCTACGCCTGCCCCGCGGATCTCACAAAAGATGAAGATATCCGCGCTTTGGGCGCGCGCTTTGAAAGAGATTTTGGCCACGTGAATATTCTGGTGCTTTGCGGCGGCGCCATTTTCCACGGCCCGCTGGAGAAAGCTTCGCTCGCCGATTTTGACTTGATGTACCGTTCGAACGTGCGCGGCCATTACTTCATGATTCAGACCATGCTCCCGCTGCTGCGCAAAGGCGCCGGCCAGATCGTGTTCATTAATTCCTCCGCGGGACTCCGTTCCCCCGCCACCGCCGGACAATTTTCCGCCACCCAGCATGCCTTCCGCTCCATCGCCGACAGCTTGCGCGATGAAGTAAACGCTCTTGGCATCCGCGTCCTGAGCGTTTACCCGGGCCGCACCGCGACGCCGCGCATCGCAAAACTCTTCGAAAAGGAAGGCCGCCCCTACCAGCCGGACTTGCTCATGCAAGCGGAGGACATCGCGGAAATGGTCACCCACTCGCTCCGCCTCCCGCGCACCGCCGAAGTCACCGACATCAGCATCCGCCCCATGCAAAAATCCTACTGACGCAGCGATTCGAAAGCCGCGGAACAGAAATACTCCCGCGAGGCCTTTCGAGTTTCAAATTTCCATTTTCTATTTTCTAAATCTGGTGGGGCTGGGGAGATTCGAACTCCCGACAAACGGTTTAGGAAACCGTTGCTCTATCCATCTGAGCTACAGCCCCACAACTCCATTGTAATACTTCTCGCGCGTTTTCGGTTCCGTCTGAATTCATCAAAGCGACGGCCGAGTTCCGCCCGGCGTCACCCCTGGGTCTGATTTCAATCCCGGCGCGATCTTTGTAATCCGCAAACTGCGGAAGATCGTCGGCCAGTATTCCCTCAGCGCGTTGCTGGCGGTGTTCAGGCCGATTCGAATCCCGTAGCGCTGCATCGTCCGGCCCGCCGTCTGTTCTTTCACCGGCAGATAACTGGTCGCCAGGCTTTCGGCCAGCAGCGGCCCCAATATTCCCGCCCAATTGGCCGCATCCTTTCCTTCATCCGTGCGCGCCACCACAATGCGGCTCAGCGCGTAACCGATGCGGTGTCCCGCGCCGCCGTGCAGCGTCGCAAAGTAGCGCGGATCGCGGTGCATCACCGATGAAATCAGAAACGTCCCAAAGAAATTACTCGATGCTGCTGTAGCCATCGACGAACCGAATCGCTTTCCATATCCACCCATTCCCTGGCCATATCCGGCCAGCGAATTCCGCGCCTGATCGATCCCCGCGCCGGCGGCGGAACTCGCAAAACGGGCAGGGGACGCGCTCTCATCCGCAAAGAGTTCGAACTTCTGTTTGACGCTCAGCGAGCCTTGGCTCGCCGCAATATTGGGAAAAAAAATGGACCGTCGTTCGAGAATCTCGATCGATGCGTTGAAAGGATTGTGGTGCTTCTGCGGCGAGTCTTCCTGTTTTACCGCCGGCGCTTCGGGAAGTTCTCGTGGCTTCGGCTCCTGTGCTGCTGCCGCTGCGACGACGCCCACCAACAGTGCAATGACATACAGAATCGATGAATGAGCGCGCATTCTCGATCTTAAGATGGGCTCCCGTCCCGAACGGTTGCCACCAAGTTCGCCAGGGAACTGGCGATTCGGAAACCGTAATCCGCATATTGGAACTCCGGCGGAATGCTGGAGCGCGCCGCCGTACGCGTAACCTTAATATGATGCCGCCACGAACCGCCTCGCGAAGCCCGCCGCGTACCGCTCGTTGGCCCTTGCGGGTTTCGTTCGGGAGAACACCCGTAGTAGCCGTCGTCATACCAGTCCGCGCACCATTCATGGACGTTGTCACCAAGGTTGTACAGCCCGTAAGCATTCGGGGCGTACTGGCCGACGGGCTCCGGCCCCAGCTTCCACCGCTTCGCGTAATCGGGAACCATTTCCGCTGGCGCATCGCCCCACGGGTACAAAAATCCTTCCGCGCCGCCACGCGCCGCCCGTTCCCACTCGGCTTCCGTGGGCAAACGATACCGTTTGCCGGTCGCGCCGCTCAGCCACTCGCAGTAACTCGCCGCCTCATGCCACGACACAGCGACCACCGGCATTTTTGGATGATTGAAATTTGCATCTGTCCAGCACGACGGCGGAGGACCACTCGTCGCGGCAAGAAAACAACCATACTCCGCGTTTGTCACCTGGTAAGCCGCAATCTCAAACGCATCCACCCACACGCGATGCACGGGCTTCTCATCGTCCCGCCCAGTCGCACATCCCATCTCGAACCAACCTTCAGGGATGCACACCATCACCGGCTCGATGAATCTGCTCTGCGCTTCACTCAACTTTGATGACGTAGCCATGCCCTATCCATCGGCCTTTTTCTCCGTTGTAGTGGCGGGTCTTTAGACCCGTTCTTCTCCTTCACGGCAACTGCGCGCCTTCGGCATTCACGTACACGGCGTAAAGCGATTGGCTCGCGGCCATGAACAGCCGGTTTTTTTTCGCGCCGCCGAAACACAAATTCGCGCACGTTTCCGGAAGAAGAATCTTTCCAATGAGCTTGCCGTCAGGCGCAAACACGTGCACACCGTTGAAATTTGACGGACCCCAGCCTGCGGCGGACCAAACATTGCCGTCCGTATCGCAACGGATGCCATCCGAAGAACCCGGCGTCATGTCCGCAAACAACCGCCCATTTTTCAGCCGTACGCCATCGACGACATCATAGACGCATATCGGGTGCGGGTCGCCGGCGTGTTTGGGAGCCCCCGTATCCACGATGTACAGCAATTTCTCGTCGGGGGAGAAGCAAATGCCGTTCGGCTTATCCATGTCGCTGGCCACGACGGTAGCCTCGCGCGTTTTCGGGTCGAGCCGGTAAACGACCGCGGGCAGCTCGAACGTAGCTTTATGCCCTTCGTAGTTCGACATGATCCCGTAGCCCGGATCGGTAAACCAGATCGCTCCGTCGGAATGCACCGCCAGGTCATTCGGCGCATTCAACTTTTTGCCCTGAAAGCTGTCCATCAGCACGGTGATTGTCCCGTCGTATTCGGTTCGCGTCAGCCGCCGCGAGTCGTGCTCGCAGGTAAGCAGCCGGCCTTGCCGGTCGCGATGGTTGCCGTTGCTGTAGTTCGAGGGGCTGCGGAAGACGCTGACTTCTCCAGTATCTTCGCTCCATCGCAGGATGCGGTTATTGGGAATGTCGCTCCAGAGGAGATACCGCCCATCTCCAAACCAGACTGGCCCCTCCGACCACCGCGTGCCGGTGTATAGGCGCTCGATTGCGGCGTTCGCCACCACGTATTTTGCGAAGCGCGGGTCGAGCACTATCACCGCCGGATCGGGATACGCCACCGGGCTTTTTAGCTCCTGCTCCCCTGCAAAGGCCAGCTGCCTTAAGGCCAGCGCCGCGGCCGCACTCGCCGAAACATTCATAAATGCTCGTCTCTCCATCACTCCTCCTGAACTCGCGAGTCGAAACTTGTCCTGATCGTAGCCGAAGGAAACCCGCGTCTTTCTCTTATCTCTTCCCGTAGTGGCGGGTCTTCAGACCCGTTCTTTTTTCCTTCCATCTCCGCTTTCGCTGGAGCCCGCCCACTTCGTTATTTCTCCCACAGGCGAAGTCCGCCGACGAACGCGTTTCCATTGCTTCCCAGCCGCGCACCCTCAGGCAACTCCTTCAATTTCTTGCTGTTTCCCCCGCCCAGCACCACGTAGTCAGCTCCCAGAGCATCCTTTAGCTTCTCCGTAACGCGCGCAACGTGCCGCCGCCATTTTTTCTTCCCAAGCCGTTCCAAGCCGCGCAGGCCGAGGTAGTCTTCGTAAGTTTTCCCTTGTTTGTAGAGGAGATGTGCCAGCTCCATCGGTTCCAGCATTCCGTCCACAATCATCGCCGACCCCAGGCCCGTGCCAAGCCCCAGAAAAAGCATGCGCCCGCCCTTATAGCTTCCCAGCGCCTGCATCGCCGCGTCGTTGATTACTTTCACCGGACATCCAAACGCCTTGCTGAAGTCGAATTTCATCCAGCCGCCTCCCAGGTTATGCGGCTCGCGAAGCGGATGCCCGTTGATGATCGGCCCGGGATATCCCAGTGACACGCGGTCGAATTTCCAATCCCGTACGCACTCCTTGACGACGCGGACCATTTTTCCCGCCGTCAACGTTGGACCGGAGGGAATCTTGCGCGGCTCTTTTTGCCCGGTCGCCAGCATCTTGATGTTCGTGCCGCCCACATCGATCACCAGCACTTTGGCATTCTTCGCCGCTTGCACAAGTCTCATATCCGCCGCTCTAATGGCGCAACGAGGGTATGGTTTTCCCTCCCACATCGGCAAGCAAATTCTAGAACTCCGCCAACCCGTGGTCGTTTCGCGCGAACGGGCCACCAGCATCTACAGCCATCGCCAAGGCTAGGAGCCTGGAGGCGGCGATCATTCCAAAAACCGATGCGGAGGAAGGATTTCAATGCCCTGGAAGGGATTCAGCGCGAGAAGGTCAGCATCGCCAGTGACGATGTGTGTCCCCTCGCCGCTCACCGCGAGTTCCAGGAACTTGTCGTCCTTTGGATCGCGGCAAGCCCGTATCCGCGCCTCCACGTCAACCCATTCCGCCACGCGTATCAACGCAGCAAGAAAGGATCGAATATCTTCCTCGTCCACATAGCGGCGGAACCGCTTTCGGCTCAAGACTTCGTGGAGTTCGGCGAGCGTGGCGAAGGAAACCAGGACTCTTCCTTCGCGCAGAGCCCTATCAAGTGCGTGGCGAGGTTTTGAATCGGGCAGGAGTAAAGCACTGACAAAGACGTTTGTGTCGAAGACGCAGCGCAACTACGCGCCCTTCAGCAGGGAATCCAGCATCTCGGGAGTAAGTCCGCGATCCTTCGCTTTACGTCCAACGTCATCGAGAACTTGCTGCAACGAAGGATACTCACCGGTTGCCAGTTCCCGAAGCCAAAGGCTCAGCAGCGCCTGCATCTTCCGTTTCTGCTCTGGCGCGGCGGAGTCATACGCCCGTGCCGTTTGCGGGTCTAGCGGAATCGTAATGGTAGCCTTCGCCATGGCTTTTTCCTTTCCTTCATTCTACGCCCAAAAACCTCCTGCTTGCCACACCCCGTAGCCCTGTCACTCATTCTACGGCCCGTCTTTTCGAACGGAGAAGGCCGACTTTTTCTTCCCCTTCACTCCTGTGAAGGGTCGGCCTGCGCAGTGAGACCTCCTCGCCATCCCGCGTACTTTGCGGGATGAAATCTCTCGTACTCTTTTTCTCTTGAGCGCCGAAGAGAAACCTCTGCCCCGCCCACGCAGCCTATGGCTTTGAATCCGGCCGTTCTGACGTTCCTGTGCTACCGCGTTTCAGCGAACGCGTGTGCCACCATCCCGCAGTCACTGCCGCGAGCATCCCAACCAATACTGCAATGGCTCCCAAGGCCTGCGGGTCGCCCCTGCGCAGGAGGGCGCCCGTCACGATGATCAGCAGCACGGTCACCACCAATGCAATCGCCATCCGGCCTAGTGTCCGCAGTTTCTTGGGACTCGTCACCACCAGATAAATCGCCGCGACCAACAGTAGAATTCCCAGCGGACTGGTCGCAGGTTGTGCCGTCTGCATAGTGCACCTCCATCCTCTCGCAGGCCTACTCTTATCCCCTCATCGCCCCCGGCTGTCGATCACCAGCACCTTGCCACCCTTCGCCGCTTGCACAAGTTTCATATCCCTCGCTCCAATGGCCCAAGAGGGTATCAGTTTCCTGCCTCGTTGAGCACCAGATGTGCGCCACAGTTTTGCCTGTCTCGTCAGAGCCTGGGCCGAAATGGGGTCGGACCTTCAGGTCCGACATAAGTCGAGTCTTTGCCTTCACGGCTTTAGCCTCTGAGGAACCACGACAGTCAGAAATACTGACTCACTTTGACATTTTGCTATCATTTGATATCATATGGCGTCATGAAACCGAAGAATCCACCAAACGATCTGAATACTTGGCTTTCCCTTGAAGAAGCGTCAGCCTACATCGGCTCCGGAAAGACCGCGCTTTACGCCCTCGCCCGCGACGGGCGTATTCCCGCGAGCAGAGTCGGCAAAAAATGGGCATTCGAGAGGATTCAGCTCGACCACTGGGTCAGAAGCAGTAAGCCGATCGAGACCTTCTTCACAACTCTTGATTTCAACATAGACTCGAATGCCTCCCTCCGAGAACCGCAACGTGAGGGCTACTTGCGGACGTTTGAATTCTTTCGTGCCGGGAAAAACAAGGCGATTCTCCAGATACCAGTGGGGTGCGGTAAGACCGGGCTCGCTTCGCTCTTTCCCTTGGGGATTGCGAAGGGTCGTGTCCTGGTGATCGCCCCAAACATTACGATCAAGGATGGCCTGTATGAGGCAATGGATATTACGAATCGCCCGAAATGCTTCTGGCGAAAGGCAGGCGTGGTGAGCGACGCCCAGATGGTGTCTGGGCCGCTGGCTTGCACGCTTGAAACCGGAAACATCACGGTCGCTTCAAAATGCCATATCGTCATCACGAATATTCAGCAACTCGCGACAAGCATCGATAAATGGCTACTTCAATTCCCTGACGATTTCTTTGACATGATCATTATCGACGAAGCACACCATAGCGCCGCGGATAGCTGGAAGAAGGTCCTTGAGCGATTTTCAAATGCAAAGGTCATCCACATGACCGCAACACCATTCCGGAGCGACAGACAAGAAATAGACGGCGAGCTTGTCTATCGCTACTCATTTCGGAGTGCGACTCTCAAGGGATACATAAAGCGGCTCAAAGCAAGCTATGTCGCGCCCTCTGAGATTGAACTTAGCTTTGCTGATGATCGCGGCCGAAAGTATTCTATTGAAGAGGTATTCAAGTTAAAGGAAGAGGAATGGTTCAGCAAAGGCGTAGCGCTCGCGCCGCCGTGCAACGAACATATCGTCGATGCAAGTTTGGAAAAACTTGAAGAATTAAGGCAAACGGGCACCCGGCACCAGCTCATCGCCGTGGCCTGTACTATCAACCACGCGCGGGACATCCGAGCCCTATATTCGGAGCGTGGCTATTCAGCCGACATCATTCACAGCAAGCAAGAACCGGAGGAGCAGAAAAACGTCCTGGCCGCGCTGCGGAACGGCACGCTTGATTGCATCATACAAGTGCAAATGCTTGGCGAAGGATTTGACCATCCGCATCTCAGCGTCGCAGCCATATTTCGGCCGTTTCGATCACTCTCCCCGTATATCCAATTTGTCGGGCGCATCCTGAGGGTGATCGTTCAAAATGACCCGACGCACCCGGACAACCTTGGACATGTCGTGACACACCTCGGAATGAATCTGGACCAACGTCTTGTGGAATTCAAACAGTTCGAGAAAGACGACGAGACTTTCTGGGAGAAGGTAATTGGCGGCGATGAGCCCGAGTTACCGGCTGCTGTTCGTGCTGGCGACACGCGCCTATCCGCCAGCGAGAGTTCAATCATCATCGACGGCGAGATTGTCGAGAGTCTGTGGGAAGAGGATTTCACCTCTATTGAAGACCAGCAGATAGTCGATGACCTTCGAGAGAGGATGAAGTTGCTTGGGCTTGACGTCAGCCAGGTCGAGGAGATTGTCAAAAAATCAAAACCAGGGGCAATGAGAAAGCGCCGGGCGGCCGACAGTTTTCCGATCCAACCGCAGCGCGCCCTTGAAGAAGCACGGAAGCGCGTCAGCGAACACGCCAATCGCTTAGCAAAAATCCTCCTAAACCATGGCCAGCTGACTATGGAAGGAAGGGAAATACCCTACAAACTTAAATCGCTAGGATTAACCGGACGGACCAACTTCGTCGCAGCAGTAATGATGATAAACCACGAGATAAACAAGCGACTCGGCAAGGATCGCGAAGATTGCTCAGCCGAGGAGTTCAAGGTCATTCTGGACTCACTCGAAGACATATTGCAGACCGCAGTCCGCCGCCTCAGAAAGGCAAAGAGCGAATATGAAAAACAACAAGCCTAGGGGAAAAACTCCCTCCCTAATCGGTAGCACGCTCGGCACGCCAAGAAAACGCATAGTCAAGGGCAAGAGCCATTGCAAACGCTGTAAAGTGCCTATTTCCAAAGGAGTCGAATGTTTCGAAATCCCGCAGCTTGGCGGTAGCTTCAGCAATTACCGACGCTATTGCGACGGCTGCTTCCGTTCCATCCTTGAGAAGACCAAGTCCGATCTTGAGGCCCTTCTGCTCAGCGTTTCTCACGTGGCCGTCGTGCGAGCATGACAACCGGGTCGGTAGTCGCGAGCGGCGGGTGGACGAGCCTTTACTGCTCCGGGCACTCGGGGCGGCCTACCGTTGCGGTTTTGTTTTGCAAGGGTGGGCGTTCTTACGCATTCCCCGGTGCCAATTCAAACAGACACTCCGCTATCCCACAGTATCCAAACCACTTACAACTAACTATTGACAAACGGTACCAATGTGTTATAATGGTTTTGTTAAGTCGGCACAATTCTTCTGTGCCCCCGAACCCATGCTCACCCGCCGCGCGGTCCGTCTAACCCAACTAGGCCGCCATCCCTGCGCGCTCCTCTTCCGCTTCCTAACCCCTTTAGAATCCACACTTCCAAGAAGTTTACCCTTCTATACACAACTGTCGAACTCTAAGCCTTTTAGAATCAACACTTCTAGAAGTGTTGATCCTAAACAACTTAAAGTCCCTTTAAAATCAACACTTTTGAAAAACAGGGGGAGGGGAGGCCCGTTATCGTTAACCAGAAGTGTTAACCAGAAATCAAACAAGCAGTTCGTCTCCCAAACCACTCCGCCGTGGTGGAGCAGCCAACCGACGTGTCCCGGCCCGTCGGGATCACCCTGTCCCCCTGCCTCCCCAACCCCCTGTCCCACTATCCCCAGTCTCCGTGCTACCATCAACCCGCCGCACTCAATCTGCGCTCGTTCCTTCCGGATCGGAGGTTGTCATGAATAAAACATTGAAGATTGTGCTCATCGTTGTGGGTGTGTTGATCGTTCTTGTCCTCGTCATCCCGTTTTTGATCCCGGTGAATCAGTTCCGGCCCACGATCGAGGAGAAAGCTTCGGCGGCGCTGGGCCGCAAAGTGGAGCTAGGAAATCTGAGCCTGTCGCTGCTCAGCGGCTCGGTTTCGGCTGACAACCTATCCATCGGCGACGACCCGAAATTCAGCTCGGCTCCATTTCTGACTGCCAAGTCGCTGAACGTGGGCGTGGAAATCATGCCGCTGATTTTCTCGAAAACTCTGAACATCACGGGCGTCACGATTGCCAGTCCCCAAGTGACTTTGCTGCACAACGCTGCCGGGGTGTGGAATTACTCTTCGCTCGGCGGCGCTGCTG
This sequence comes from Candidatus Acidiferrum sp., assembly GCA_041485085.1. GTDB lineage: Bacteria > Acidobacteriota > Terriglobia > Acidiferrales > UBA7541 > Acidiferrum. Next base: position 11,896 of record JBGPIX010000015.1, on the reverse strand, counting down.
CAAAGGCCGAGGCGAAAAAGGCGCCTGCCGAGAAACCCTCGGGTGCGGCAAACGTCGCGGACATTTCCATCAAGAAGCTGACGCTGAGCGACGGTAGCATCATCGTCGGCTCCACGAGTTCGCAGAGCCGAAGCACCTACAAGAATCTAACCGTCACCGCTTCCGACGTATCCATCACCTCGAAATTCCCCGTTAGCGTCTCCGCCGATCTGCCTGCTGGCGGCAAGTTCAAGCTGGACGGCACGATGGGCCCGGTGGATCAAGCGAACTCCGAGTTCACCCCGCTGGATGCCAAGCTCAATATCACAGCCTTGAATCTTGCTTCCACCGGCTTGCTCGATCCTTCCATGGGACTCGGCGGCATCGCGGATCTCGACGCCAATGTTTCCTCAAAAGGTGGGGAGGCGCAGACCAAAGGCACAGCCAAGCTTTCCAATGCGCTCCTGGTCGCCGGCGGTTCACCCGCGAGTGTCCCTGTCACCGTGAACTTCGATACAAAATACAATCTGCGCAAGAACTCCGGCGTCCTCAATCCTTCGACGGTGAAAATCGGAAACGCCGCGGCAAATCTCAACGGCACCTATGAAGCCGCTGGGGAGGCCACGGTCGTCAATATCAAACTAGGGGCCAAGGACATGCCCGCCAAGGACCTCCAATCCTTCCTTCCGGCGCTGGGGATCAATCTTCCCAAGGGCGCTTCGCTCTCGGCCGGGACTCTCAATGCCGATCTGAATGTGACGGGCCCTACGAACAAGCTTGTCATTGCTGGCGCCGTGGGCCTCTTCAACGGAGTGCTGGCGGGATTCGATCTTGGTTCCAAAATGTCTTCGGTGGCCTCGCTCGCGGGAATCAAATCGGGCAAAGACCTGAACATCGAGAGGTTCACCTCGAATCTGCGCGTGGCCCCCGACGGCATCAAAGCCGACAACGTTCTTGCGGTCCTTCCAACCATTGGGAATCTCGCCGGCGCGGGCACGGTGGACTCCAAGAACAATCTCGATTTCAAAATGCTCGCCACGCTCACCAAAGAGGCAAGCAGCATGGTGAGCTCAGTCGGCGGTGCAGGCGGTGCCGCACTCGGCGGTGCCGGTGGTGCGGCTGGTGCACTCGGCGGACTTCTTGGCAGCGTGACTGGCGGCGGGGGAAGTGGCGGCAGCAGCGGAGGCATGAAAATTCCGTTCCAAATTCAAGGCACGACCTCTGACCCGAAATTTATTCCCGATATCGGCGGGCTGGCAAAAGATCTATTCAAGGCACAGCTAGGTAACCTCGGCGGAAAGGCTGCCCCCGGCGCCACCAAGACGCCAGGACAAAATCCCGCCGACGCGATCAATGCTCTTGGCGGCCTCTTCAAGAAGAAAAAGCCGTAGCTGGAAATTAGAAACTCAAAATTAGAAAGTAAAAGCTAAAAACTAAAAGCTAAAAACTAAAAGCTGAAAACTGAAAACTGAAAACTGAAAACTGAAAACTGAAAACTGAAAACTGAAAACTGATTCTTCATTCGTAGCGTAACGCGACGATGGGATCGACACGCATGGCGCGGCGCGCCGGGACGTAACACGCCAGTGCCGCGATTCCGATCAAGAGAAACACCACGCTTACAAACGTCGCCGGATCGGTCGGTCGCACGTTGAACAGCATGCTCGTAAGGAATCGAGTGAGCGCGGCCGAGGCAGCAATACCGAGAACGATGCCGAATACGACCAAAGCCAACGATTGCCGCAAGAGAAGCGCAAAAACTTCTTTCCGTTGCGCCCCGAGCGCTATTCGGATGCCGATTTCGCGCGTTCTCTGCGCGACACTGTAGGCCGTGACTCCATAGATTCCGAGGACGGAGAGCAAGAGCGCGATGGCGGCGAAGGCCCCCAGCAAAATCGAAGAGAACCGCCTGCCCTGCACAGAGAGCTCGACGTAGTCCGCGAGTGGCATTACGCGCGAAAGCGGCTGTGTTGGATCAAGCGAGTGAATTGCCTGTTGCGCGGCGGACGCCAGAGTGTTCGGCGGCCCAGCGGTACGAATTGCAAAAGTCATGTCGGAATCGGGGAAGGGCCATTGCGCATGCGGGACGTAAAATTGCATGGCGGGAGCGATGTCGAGGCCGGAATGATGAACGTCCGCCACGACTCCGTTCACCGTCCACCAGGGACGGTCGAGACCGCCGAGCTTTACACGTTTTCCGATGGGATCTTCGCCGGGCCACATGCGGCGAGCGGTGGTTTCGTTTATCAACAAAGTCTGTTGGGAAGCCGGGGAATCGCTCTCAGAAATATCCCTGCCGCGCAAGAGACGGATACTCATGGCGTTGAGATAACCCGGAGAAATGCAGAAACGGTCCGCACTTTCGTCGAGTTCCGGGTTCGCGTGAATCTTGCCTTCGACGTGGAATCCGTAACGATCGAAATTGCCGCCAAGCGGGATTTGGCTGGTCACGGCGGCGGATTGCACGCCGGGCAATCCGCGCACAACGGTCAGTGCATTGGTAAAGAACTGGCGCAGGTTGTTGTTGTCGTTGTACCGTTCACCAAGAACGGAGATCTTCATGGTCAGAACGTGATTGGGATCGAAGCCAGCCGAAACGCCGAGCACTTGCGACAGGCTGCGTAACAGCAATCCAGCTCCGACAAGTAGCGTCAGGGAAAGAGCAATCTCTGAAACCACGAGCAGACCGCGCACCCGCCGGCCGGTGCCAGTCGATGTTCCGCGCGCGCCTTCTTTCAGAGAGTCGTGTAAGTTGGTTTTCGACAAACGAAGAGCGGGCGCCAGGCCGGAGAGAATTCCCGTCATCAATGCCACGCCAAGCGTGAACAACAACACATGCGAATCGAGAGTCACTTCACTCAAGCGCGGCAATTCGCCGGCCCCCAGAACGCGCAAGAGATGCGGCGTCCAATATGCGAGGAGCAAGCCAGCGGCGGCGCCCAATGCCGCAAGCGAGCAATTCTCGACGAGCAATTGGCGCACGATTCTGCCGCGCGCCGCGCCGAGGGCCGTGCGCACGGCCATCTCCCTTTCGCGCTGAGTGGCCCGCGCCAAGAGCAGATTTGCAAGGTTTGCGCAGGCGATCAGCAGCACAAACGACACGGCGCCAAGAAGAATGTAGAGCGTGGTGCTGACGGGCCCGACCAAATGTTCGCGGAGCGGCGTGAGAATTACACCGGCCGCGGAATATTCCTTTGGGTAGGCTTTCCAAAGCGCGGAGGAAACCGTGTCCATCTCCGCGTTGGCTTGTGAGAAGGTCACATTGGGCCGCAGACGCCCAATCGCTACCAGATGCTGGCAGGTGCGGCAGGCCCACGGCATCGAGGTGTCGTATCCCAGCGCACCCCAGATGTCCACGGGGCCGCCGTGGGGATTCAATGAGATTAACGATTGAAAATCGGCCGGGAGCAAACCGACGACAGTGTAGGTTGTCGCATTCAAATTAATGGCTCTGCCGATGATGTTGGGATCCGAGTTGAAGCGCCGTTGCCAGAGATTGTGGCTAAGAATGACGACGTGACTGGAAGCCGGGATGTCTTCTTCCGGCCGAAAATCCCGGCCGAGCTGGGGATGGACGCCTAGCGTGCGGAAGTAATTGTTTGTCACACGCAATCCGCTCAACTGTTCCGATTCGCTGGTCTGCAGCGCCGGCGACCAGGAGCGGTATAGAGCCAATTCTTCAAAACTCTTGCTCTGCGCCTTCCAGTCCACATAGGTTGCAAACCCTACGTTGTCTGGTGTCCCCCGATCGTCTTTTTGCCAAACGATCGTGAGCCGGCCCGGATCATGAAAGGGCAGAGGGCGCAGGAGAACTCCATTCACCAGACTGAAGATTGCAGTGTTGGCGCCGATGCCGATCGCCAGCGTCAACACCGCCACCGCGGTGAAGCTGGGATTTTTTAGAAGCATCCGAACGGCAAATCGCAAATCCTGGAAAAGCGTTTCGAGAAACGGAAGTCCGCGCCGGTCGCGATAGTTGCTCTTGGTTTGTTCGACGCCACCGAGTTTCATAAGCGCCTCCCGCCGCGCCTCCGCGGCGCTCATACCCGCGCGAAGATTGTCTTCGATGTGCATCCGGAGATGGGATTCCATCTCGGCGGCAAACTCGAGATCGTGGCGCTTTCTACCGAATAAATTGCCCAACCGAAGCATCCAAGCGCGGATTGATCTCATCGCGTCAGCTCCTGACTATTCATAGCGCAGCGCGACCATGGGATCGACGCGCATAGCGCGCCGCGCGGGCACCCAGCATGCCAGGCAGCCCACGAGCAGAATGAGTGCCGCCCCTCCGCAAAATGTCCAGGGATCGCTGGGCTTTACGCCGTACAATTCGCTGGCGAGCACGCGAGCTGCTGCGAGCGCTCCGACGCCACCGATCGCAGCTCCGCAGGTCACGAGCGACAATCCTTGCCGCATGACCATGCGCAACACAGTTGCTTGCCCGGCACCCAACGCCATGCGCACGCCGATTTCCTGAGTGCGGCGTGCCACGGAATACGAGACGACGCCATAAACTCCCAGCAGGGCGAGCGCCAGCCCAACACCAGCAAATACTCCGAGCAGCACCGTGTGCATGCGCTGGTCGCCGACGGATTCAGCGATCGTTTTCGTCAGGGTCATCACATGCGTCAAGGGCTGGTCGGGATAACTCGCCCAAATTTGTCGCGAAATCGTGCTAGCCAGGGCGTCGGGATTTGCTTTCGTGCGAACGATCAGGTGCTGGGAACTCACGCCCCACTGATACAAGGCGAGAAAATATTCCGGACCGGCGTCATCCTGGATGCCCACATCGCGCGCATTTGCCACCACGCCGACGATTTCACTCCACTCCGGGGAATCCTTGCCGTCGCTGGATTCGCTGAGCCGCTTTCCCACGACGTCCAGCGTGCCCCAGAATCTTCGGGCCATCGTTTCATTTACGACAGCCACCTTGTGCGCGCCGCGCGCGTCCTGGTCTTCGAACTCGCGGCCTCGCACCAAGGGCATGCCCAACATTCGAAAGTATCCAGGCGAAATGTAGCGCGCGATGACCCCTTCGGTCACTGTCGAGTTTTCCGGTAGCGCGCCTTCCAGACGCAAGCCCGAATGCTCATACATCATTCCGTTCAAGAGGCCGTGATCGGAGGCCACAACCTCTTCAACTCCCGGCAGATGGCGCACCTGCGCGACCATATCTTTCACTCGCGCGATCTGGGCGGCGGTGTTTCCCTCGGAATCTTTTTTGCCACGGTCTGGCGGCTGGGGCATATGAAAGGTGAGCAGATGGTCGGTGCGGAAGCCGGGATTCTGGTGCAGCAAATGCGAAAGCGTCCGCATCATGAGGGTCGAGCCAATCAGCAGAATGAACGCCAGCGCCACTTCGACAACCACAAGCGCATTGCCGAATCGCGACGTGCCTCGGACGCTCCCTCCGGTTCCTTCTTTCAGAGCGTCGTTGGGATCCATGCGTGCGGCTCGGCGCGCCGGAGCCAGGCCGAAGACTACGCCCGAGACAAGCGAACTCGCGAGCGCGAACCACAACAACGTCCAATCCGCTGAAATTTCGCTCAGCCGAGGTGTGCCGGCGGGCGCGATCGCGAGAAAAACTTGGACAAGCCCGGTAGCCAGCGCAATTCCTACGGCGCCGCCCAGCAATCCTAACAGGCAGCTTTCCACCAGACCCTGGCGCTGAAGTCTTGCAGGCGATGCGCCGAGCGCCGCGCGCAGCGCCATCTCGCGCTGCCGTCCCCAGCCGCGGGCAAGCAGCAAGCTTGTCAGGTTCGCGCAAGCGATGAGCAGCACGAAAGTGGCTGCCGCCAATAAGACCAGATAACCTTGGCGCGCATCTTGCACGCGGCTCTGGAGAAGCGGCTCCGCTGAGATTGTATAGTCCTTGCCAAGACGGGGATTTTCCTTGGCGATGCGCTCCGCGATGGGGCCGAGCCGCGCTTGCAGCGTTTCGAGTCTTTCTCCTTTTCGCAATTTGCCAAGCACGTCAAACCGGAAAAACATTTGATTGCGCTGGATTTGCGGCGTCAGAGAAAGTGGCAACCAAACTTGGGATCGTTCGGGGAATGCAAATCCTTTCGCTGCGACGCCGATGATGGTGTAGCTCTCCTTGTCCAGAATCAGCTGCCGTCCAATGACCGCGGGATCATTTACAAAACGGGTGCGCCAGAGCGAATTGCTGATCACCGCAACGCGGTCCTGCCCGGGTTGGTGATCTTGTTCGGTTAGCAGGCGGCCTTGCTCCGCAATTCCCCCGAGCTCTTCAAAAAATCCGCTGGAGACGGCCGTTACCGGGAGAATTTCGGGTTGGTTGCGTCCGGTGAGCGTCCTATCCGTTTGCCAGTACGCTGTCGCTTCTTCCAGGGGAGTGGCCTGCGAGCGCACTTCCTGGAACACGGGCCACGTCAGAGGGAGCGTGAACGCGGGAAACATTGAAGTTCTGGTATGGAAAGTCACGATGCGCGACGAATCTTTGTACGGCAGCGGCCGCAGCACCGTGGCGTTCACGATGCTGAAAATGGCGGTGTTCGCGCCAATACCCAGGGCCAGGGTGAGCGTCGCTACAGCGGTAAAGCCGGGATTGTTTCGCAACATGCGCGCCGCATATCGCAGGTCCTGCCAGAGTGTTTCCAGTAGCGGAAGACCGCGTCGCTCGCGATAGATTTCTTTTGTTTGTTCAATGCCACCGAGTTTCATAATCGCCTCCCGTCGCGCGTCTGCGGCGCACATGCCTGCACGGAGATTGTCCTCGATATGCATCTGGAGATGGCTTTCCATCTCGGCGGCGAGATCGCGGTCGCGCCGTTTTTTTCGAAAGAGTTCGCCCAGCCGCAACAGCCATCCGCGCAGCCAATTCATAACGCCCTCGGACATCCGCAAGTTCAATCTCGCACTTCTTACTTCAGACTTCGGAGAATCATTCGTAACGCAGTGCCACCATCGGGTCGACGCGTGTCGCGCGCCGAGTGGGAATGAAGCAAGCCGCAAGAGCCGTGAATCCCAGCAGAAGAGAAACGCCGATAAACGTGAGCGGATCGGTCGCGCCCAGCCCATAGAGTTGGCTCGCCATCAGGCGCGTCAGCGCAAAAGCCGCCGCGAGTCCGAAACAAATCCCGATAACGGCAAGCTTCAATCCTTGCCCAATGACGAGACGAAAGACGTCCGAGCGCTGCGCACCCAGGGCGATACGTATCCCGAGTTCGCGCGCCTGCTGCCTAACGGCATAAGCTTGAACGCCGTAAATCCCAATGGCTGCCAGGAGAAGTGCGAGGGCCGCGAAGACGGAGAGCAGAATCACGCTCAATCGGGGCTGTACGATTGATTGATCTACGACCGTCTCCATTGTTTGTGTACCGACGACCGGTTCAGCGGGTTCCACCTGGTGTACGGCTTCGGTCACGGCGGAAATCAGACTGGACGGTGGCGAGCTGGTGCGTACGGCCAACACCATCCCAGTGGTTTCCGGATTCTGGGCCAGGACGTGGTACACCGCCTCCACCGGCTTGGTAGCAGCCAGTCTAGCCAGCTTTACGTTGCCAACTACGCCAACGACTTCGCTGCTCCCTCCGGGAAGAAAGGTAAGGGTCACATGCTTTCCGATGGGATCTTCGTGCGGCCAGAAACGCTTGGCGAAGGAATCGCTCACCAGAATTACGTGGCGTGAGTCCGCTACATCCGCATTCGTAAAATCACGGCCACGCTCAAGCCGAATGCGCATCGCGGCAAGATAGCCTGGACTGATGAGCCGGACGGCTACCTCAGGCTGGTCCGCCATGGGGACGACGGGCTGGCCTTCCACAGCGACAGGTTCAGTTGATCCGCCGGTAAGCGGCAGATTATCGACTGCGCCGGCACACTCGACGCCAGGCAAGGCACGAACGCGATCGAGGACGTTTTCAAAGAAATTGTTCTGCTGCGTGACGGTGGCATACTTCACTTTCGAAATGAATAGCGGGACGGTCAGCACATTGTGAGCATCGATACCGGGGTTGACGCTTCGTAAGAAGTGAACCGTTCGAATCATTAGCCCCGCTCCCACCAAGAGCACCAGTGATAAGGCCACCTCGACGACCACAAGAACACTTCGCATGCGACCGCCGCTGGAGTCCGAATCCGTTTTACCCAAGCCTTGCTTGAGGGACGCATTCAAGTTCGTTTTCGTCAAATGCCAAGATGGCGCCAAGCCAGCGACGATCCCGGTCAGGACCGAAATGCCAAGGGTAAAACCGAGCACCCAACCATCCAGACCAATATCCACCGAGAGCGCCAACTGAGGAACAATGAAATCCGCGATTGCAGCGGTGACAAAATGGGCGAGCAGAAGCGCGAGCGCACCACCGAGCACCGAAAGCAGCACGGTTTCCGAGAGCACTTGTGTCATTACGCGCCAGCGGCTGGCCCCCAGTACCGTGCGGATAGCGATTTCCTTTCGGCGTCCAACGGCTTTTGCCAGCGTAAGATTCGCAACATTTGTGCAAGCGATCAGTAATACGAAACCGACAGCGCCGAGCAGGACGAGGAGTGCCGGGCGCACCGGGCCAATCAACTGGTCGCCGAGCGGCAGGACGGAGGCTCCCCATCCTGCATCGTCGGCAGGATATTGCTGCGCCAAGCGGCTGGAGATCGTGTCCATCTCCGCCTGTGCCTTCGCGATGTTCAGTTCGGGTTTGAGGCGCGCGATCACCAGGAAGTTGTGAATTCCGCGCACGGCGCTTTCCTTATCCGTCCAGGCGAGAGGCTTCCAAAGCTGCGCTTGGAAAGGGAAGTCAAATTTCGGAGGCATCACGCCAATGACCACATAGTTCTGGTCATCCAAATTGATCGTCTTGCCCAGCACACTTGGGCTGCCGCCAAAATGGTTCTGCCAAAATGCGTGGCTGATCACCACGACATGGTCATGGCCCGGCTGATCCTCTTCGGCAAGAAAAGCACGCCCGAGCGCCGGCTGGAGGCGCAACAGGGAGAAGAAGCCGGACGATACATTTACCCTTGCCACCGATTCCGGCTGTCCCATTCCTGTTAAGTTGGAGCTGCCGAATCCGATGGCGGCCATTTGTTCGAAGACATCGGTTTGGTTGCGCCAGTCGATATAATTTGCGGGTGAAACAAGAAAAGTGGAAACCCCAGGAAAACTCTTTTGCGGAGGGGTGTGCCACACGACCATGAGCCGTCCCGGCTCTGAAAATGGGAGCGGCCGGAGCACAATCGCATTGACTGCGCTAAAAATTGCCGTGTTGGCGCCGATGCCAAGGGCCAGGGTGAGAACAGCGACGGCCGTGAAGCCGGGAGATTTCCGAAGCATCCGCGCGCCGAAGCGCAAGTCCTGGAGGAGTGTTTCCAACAATGGAAGGCCGCGCCGCTCACGGTAGATTTCTTTCGTTTGTTCAACGCCACCGAGTTTCATAATCGCCTCCCGTCGCGCGTCTACGGCGCTCATGCCTGCGCGGAGATTGTCCTCGATATGCATTTGGAGATGGCTTTGCATCTCGGCGGAAAACTCATGGTCGTGCTCTTGCCTTCTGAAGAGGTTGGCAAGTCGCAGCAAGAAGGCGCGAACACGTCTCATAGGAGTCTCCTAACCAGGCTATTCGTAACGGAGCGCGACCATGGGATCAACGCGCATGGCGCGCCGCGCGGGAATGTATGTCGCTAACATCGCCACCGCGAGGATGGCGATTGGCACGATGAAGTAGAGCCACGGCTCCCGAAGGTGAAGGCCGGGGAACAGGGCGTCGAAAATTTTCGGCAACGGCAACGCCAGAGCGAGTCCGATGGTCCCTCCTATAGCACTCATTTTCAAACCTTCCCGCAAGATCATACGGAGCACGTCGGCGTTTTTGGCTCCCAGTGCCAGGCGTATTCCGATTTCATGAGTTCGCTGGCCCACGGAATAGGAAATCAGCCCGTAAATCCCGATGGCCGCGAGGATCAGGGCAAGGATGGCGAAGCCGCCCAAAACGCGCGAGAAAAATTCATCCCCGCCCTTCTGGCGGTCGATCAAAGCGGGCATGCTCATCAGCCGATCCAGCGGAAGTTCGGCATCCGCTTGCGCGACGGCGTTGCGCATGGCCGACGCCAAGCTATTCGGATCGGCACTTGCTCGCACCATGAGAGAAAAGGAAGGCACGGGCCGCTGCAGGAAGAGCTCGTAAGCTTCTGGGTCCTCATTCGTTCCTTCCGAGTAGGTTTTCACGTTCCCGACGACACCGACGATCTCGCTCCACTCTGGAGTAGCGCCGCTCGCGTCCAAGCGAATCTGTTTTCCGAGCGGCTCCTGGTCATGCAAAAGACGATGCACAAACTCCTGGTTTACGAGGACCACCCGCGGCGAAGTGGCGTTATCCATCTCCGTGAAAGAGCGGCCATGAAGGAGCGGAATGCCCGCCGCCCGGAAGTAATCGACGGTCACGACAACGTCGAGAGCGGTCAGGCTCTGGTTGGCCGTCGAATCCGGCTGACCTTTGATTCGCAGCGGCACAGTGCCGGGTCCGGTTGCCGGCAGATCGGACGCAACTGCCACGACCTGCGCGCCCGGAATGTGCTGGAGGCGAAGAATGATATCGCGGACAAACAAGGCTCGCTGAGAGGCGTCCTTATAGCGCGCGCTATCCAGGGTCACGCTGGCGGTGAGGAGATGATCTGCCTGGAATCCGAGATTTTGATGACCTATAAGGAAGATTCCGCGGATCAGCAGGCCGGTGCCGATGAGGAGAACCAAAGCCAGGGCGATTTCCCCCGTGACCATCACGGAGCGGAGACGGCTCTGCGAACGGCTCGGCGAGGCCGCGCGGCTCTCGTCCTTCAGGTTCGTGTTGACGTCGGTTCGCGAGGCGTTCAGCGCGGGCGCAAAACCGCACAGCAGTGCACAAGCCAGCGAGACAGACGCAGTGAACAGCACGACGTTCCAGTCGAGGCTCAAGGGCACGGCGCTGATGGCTTCATTGAAGGTCATTCTGGAGCGAATAAAATGAATGCCCCAATAGGCAAGCAGAAGACCCATGCCGCCGCCGAGAAGGGCAATCACCAGGTTTTCCGTCAGCAATTGGCGGATCGTGCGCAGGCGGCCAGCCCCGAGAGCGAGACGAATGGCCAACTCCTTCCGGCGTCCCGCGGAGCGCGCCAAGAGCAACCCGGCTACGTTGGCGCAGGCAATCATCAGGACGAAACCGACGGTGGTCATCATGACGGCTAAGCCGTTGCGAATACCGAAACCATGGATCAGGAACTCGGGCAGCGTGCGTACGGCAACACCCCAGCTTTTTTCGGTCTCGGGAAAATTTTCCTCGGCGCGGCGCCCCAAGGCGATCATCTCAGCACGAGCTTGCTCAAGGGTCACGCCGGGTTTCAGCCGGGTGAACATGTACAAGGAACGGTCCTTACGAGCGGCCGCGGTTTGATCCGCGGCGGTCAAGACGAGCGGAGTCCAGATTTGCGGGGTGAAGCCCATCAAACGGAAACTCGAGGGCATTACACCGATAACGGTGTAGTCTTCCCGGTTCAGCCGGATGGTGCGGCCAAGGATGGAAGTGTCGGAACCAAAGTGGCGCTCCCAGAGTTCCTGGCCGAGAATAACGACGTGGTCGCGCCCGGGTTGGTCTTCGCCGTCGGCGAAGGTACGGCCAAGCTGCGGGGAGACGCCCAGAACGCTGAAATAGTTAGGAGACACAGCCGCGGACCGGAGAGCCTCCGGCTGACTCGCCGTCCCGGTGAGGCCCTGCGAGGTCAAGTTGACGGTGCGAAATTCATCGGCAGCGGCCGCATCCGCGAACACGTGGTTTGCTTCGCGCCAAGCGAGATAGTTGGGCGCGGAGACAGGATTTTCGTCGGCCAGGAAACTGGCTGCTGGGTTGATAGAAGAAACCACTGCCACACGGTCAGGTTCGCGACCAGGCGGACGTCGAAGGAGGAAAGCACTGACCATGCTAAATAT
>JBGPIX010000014.1:0-32016 GCA_041485085.1 Candidatus Acidiferrum sp. | reverse complement strand
CATCGTAGAACAATACACGGCCGATTTGACGCAAATAGCGCTTGGCGGCGGACCAGTGGCGCAGCGGATTTGGTTTGAGTTTTTCGGGCGGGAGGACTTCGGTGGCGTCGGCGATGGTGCGTAGGTGGCGCCATCCTCCCGCAAGCTGGCCGTTGAGGCCGGCTTCTTCGCCGCTCCAGACGCCGGCCTTACCTTGCGGATGGTAGCTGTAGTCGTGATTTTGGTGCACGGCGAGCACGGCGGGGGAGGCATCAATCACGGGCTTGCCGGAGTCCAACGCTCTCCAAACCAGCCAGTTGTCCCAGAAGACGCGGAGGACGAACGGGGGCATGTCCGGGCCGTAGAGGCCGCGGGTAAAGGCGAAGTAGTCGATCCATTCGGCGGTGCACTTTCGCCCGCGGGTGAGGGCGAGATGGCGGAGGTCGTCTTGCCAGTCGGTCAACCGCCACTCTGGAGAGTGGCGTTCCGGGGAGAAGTGCAGGGGTTCGGTGACGTCGGTGTCGCAGCGGCGGCCGACCATGAGGAATTCACGGTGGGCGGCGCGGACACGCGCGAGGGCGCGTGAGAAATCCTGCATCAATATAATGTCGCAATTGATGTAGCACAGGATCTCGTGCCTGGCGATGACCTGGGCGCGAGCGAACATGTAGTCCAGGCGCTTGGTGCCGTGCTTGTTGAGTTCGACGTGCGGCTCGTGGCGGAGTCCCAATTCATCGGCAGCTTCGGGGGCGCCTTCGTCGGTACCAAAGAGGATGATTTCGATCTCGGGATGCAAGAACTTCCAGGATTGCAGCGCGTTGCGCTGGATGATGCGGGTGTGGCCACGGAAGGGTTTGGCGGTGGTGAAGATGGTTAGCATGGCGGAAGATCGTTGGAACGTTGAAACGTTGGAACGTTGGAACGTTGGGAAAACGAGGACCCTCTCCCCCCTTTTTCAAAAGTGTTCATTCTAAAGATAGATAAAGTGCTTTGTTTTGATGCACTTTTGGAAGTGTTCATTCTAAAGGTGGTTAGCGCGGTTTTTGTAAGCGCTTTCGCGGGTGTTGATTCTAAAGAGGTTGGAGCCGCAGCGGCAGGGAGTGATCGCGAGAGAGAAGTGTGGGCGGGATTTGATTCGAGATACACGAACTAACATAGCATATCAGTTACGTAGTGTCAAGAACCATTTATAAATGTTGCCTAAGACACTGAAAGCAACAGAGGTTGCGCAATGACGCAAACTAGAAACTAGAAAGCTGAAACTAGAAACTAGAAGGCAGAAAGTAGAAAAGGGAAAAGCTAATTCAAACCTCGCACCGGGAGGATAAGAGAGGTTCCTCGACTACGCAGGCCGACCGTTCGCGGGAGCGAACGGCAGGAAAAACCGTCGGCCTGCTCCGCTCGGAATGACAAGTGTGGTACGGGCGCAGGTAGATTGAGGACGGGGAGAAGAAAGAAAAATCCCCACACGCGACACCGGCGTGTGGGGCACCCCCAGAAACTGGAAACTAGAAGGCAGAAACTAGAAAGCAGATCCCTCACTGCGTTCGGGATGACATCGGCAAGGGCTGCGTCACCAAAAGAGAAGCCGGCAAGATGCCGGCGCTACGAGAGAGGGCAAGGGATGGGAGGGAGGCGCCAATGTGGAAATTGGCGTTCCCGGGCAGAAGATTAAACGGAGTGGTGGTTTAGCTCTTTTTTGGGATGGTGGGAGAGGCGGCTGTGGAAGAAGCGTTCGTAGCACGCTGGGCAGCGATAGGGACTCGTGAAGAGCAAGTAGTGGCGGATCCACTCGAGCGGGCCATTCCTTCGTGAGCGGTGGGTTCTGTCACTTCCGCAATTCGGGCAAAGGGGAGATTGTTTTTTGATATTGTCTTCGGGCATGGGGACATCCTTGCTTGGAGGAACCCATTTTACACCGTTTGCGAAGATAGCGTGAGATTGATACGCGCCGGTCTTCCCGACAGGGTCGGGACGCCAAAAACGCGGAAGACCGGCCACTACAAGGTCGAACAGAACCCAAGATGGCGAGATAAACTCGCCGCTACAACTTCCAGGCGGCGACTCACACCGGGTGGTGGTGGAGTTCTTTCCTGCGATGATGGGCGAGACGATGGTGGAAGAAGCGGTGATCGCAGGCCCGGCAGCGATAGGGACTTTGCAATAGCACGTGGTAAAGAAGCCAGTCTTTGGGGCCCCTTCGTTTTGATCGGTAAATATCGGCACTACCGCAATCCGGGCAAGCGAGAAATTGATGCCTATGCGTGGGTTCGTCCATGGGGAACTCCTCGGGGTGGGGAGAATATGCTACACCTTCAGGTGTCCAGGTCAAACTGGAGTCAAGCCAAGGGCGGAATAGAGGTGGAGGTAACGCTGGGTCTGGAGGTCCAAAGAGTATTCCTGGAGGGCGATGCGGCGGCAGTTGGCGGACATTTCGGCGCGTTTGGCGTCGTTGCCGAGCACTTCCAGTATGGCGGCGCGCAGGTCGGCGGCATCCCCGGTCTTCGCCAGCAAGCCGGTTACTCCTGGGCGCACCGCGTCGGGAATTCCGCCTGCGGCAAAGGCCACCACCGGAGTGCCGCAAGCGATGGACTCCAGCATGGTATTGGGCAGATTATCCGCGAGCGAAGGCAGCACGAATACATCCGCGGCGCTATAGACCATGGACAGCGCCCGATCATCGTTTAGAGAAGTGATATGCGAGTGAGGAAAGCGGTCCAGCGCCGGGGGCGCACCAAATCCCAGGCACAACAAGAATATTCCGCTCGCAGCATCCATGCCTTCCAGCGCGCCGATGAGGTGCCGGAATCCCTTCAAGTGCACGTGCAGCCCGTTGGAGACAAACAGCATGACCCTGGCGTCCTGCGGTATTCCCAGAACCTCGCGGCTGAAATGGCGGTCGCGCGGCTGGAACACATCCGTATCCAGGCCATAAGGAATGACCGAGCGCGGAAAACGCGACAACAGCGGGCTGCGCTTTACTTCCTCTCCGAGCCAGCGGCTGGGCGTGACGATATGAAATCGGTCGGGATCGAGCTCGCCGTAATACTTCTGTTTGCGCCGCCACACATCGCGCGTCAAATCACCTTCATCCGTTGAGCCCAGTTGCGGACAAGCGCCGCATTGCTGTGTGAAGCGGTCGCAGCTCATGGCGTGGCAGCATCCCCCGGTGAAGCTGGCCATGTCGTGAAGCGTCCACACCAATGGCTTGGCCTCCGGCAGGCAGCCGAAGAATGCTCCCAAATCCAGAAATCCGGCCACCCAATGCAGATTGATCAGCTCCGCTTCGGGCATTTGACGACAAGCGTCCACATAAAATGGCGTGCGATCCTCGCTGAAAAAAGTGCGGTCGGGAGGAGCGGTCTTGGCATAGCGGCGCTGCGCGAGAGTGAGCCGCAATCGCCGCACGTTTCGCGCCAACCACTCGATACGGCCCGCGGAAGAGTGAAATTGTGTGACCCGCTGATCGCTGGTGTATTTATCGAGGACGTACATCCCCGAGTCTTGCCCGGAGCGGAGCAGGCCGTCGTGCAGGCGGTACGCGGAGCGCGATGCTCCCCCGCCGTTGTCCGCCGTGCTGATGTGCAGAATCTTCAAGGCAATTAAGATGACGGTTTAAGAAGGCGCGGTCAACCCTTGAGCGCGGATGCAATCCGCGTAAGCGCTAGCTTGACCGGCCGGCCCAACACCAGCGGTCGAATCAAAATCGCGCGCCCGGCGCAAGCCAGCGCTTTCCCGGTCCGGCCTCGTCCGTGGTGGATGCCTGCCGCCTTCAGCCAAGCATTAGCCAGCGTAGCTCTGGGAAAGTTTTCGGCCCCCGGCAACTGCAGCAGCCCTTCAAACATTCGCAGCGCCGCTTCCGGGTCTGTGAACCCCAGGACATCCGCCCAATATCCGTAAGCGCCTAGCAGAGCCTCCTGCGTTTCCGCCGCCTCCACACCAAGTGTCTCCAGCAGTTGCGGCGTTATTTTTTCCACGTCCGACAGCGGATCGGCCATGCCGCGCTTCCGGAGCGCGGCCGCCGCCCGCCCCGCCAGAACGCATTGCGTCTGGTGTTCCAGATTCCGAATCGACACCTGGCCGGAATGAATGCGGTACTGCACCATCGTCTTGCTGAGATTCGCTAGTTGGCTGCGTTCGCTCATTCTCAGCCACAGATCGTAGTCGTCCGCGTCGAGCAGCGCCTTGCGGTATCCCCCGGCGGCAAGCGCGACCTCTTTTCTCATCACTACCGTTGCGTGGAACATCGGGTTGTACCGCAGCATCAAGGATTTGATTTCCGCGTCCTCCAGCGGAGGCCGGACAGTTTTGATTACCCGTCCTGTCGGGCTGATCAGCTCCGCCGCTCCACCCAGCAGGCTCACTTCCGGATGCCGCTCCATAAATTCCATTTGCTCGGCAAGGCGGCAGGGCATGGCCACGTCGTCGGCGTCCATCCGCGCAATGAATTTGCCTTTGGCAAATCCGATACCGATGTTCAGCGATTCGGCCCGGCCCTTATTGTCGTGTCGCAGCACGCGTATGCGCGCGTCCCGGTTCGCGTACTCCGCAAGGATTTCCGGTGTTTTGTCCGTGGAGCCGTCGTCTATAACGAAGAGTTCAAATTCGCGGAAGGTCTGCCCGAGGATGCTTTCGATGGCTATGGCCAAGAAGGCTTGCCCGTTGAACACGCTCATTACGACAGAGATGGGTGGAGAATCCATGGCGGCCTCAACGCTTCCGCGGCAGGTTCACAGAGATTTAGAGTCTCCTAATCCGGGCTTGCGCCCGTACCCTAGCCCCTCGCAGTTGCCGGTCTCGATCAGTTGGTGTTCGATGTCTTCGTTCCACGCCTTGAGCACGCCGGGCCAGTTCTCATTTACGTCGTGGAAAGCCACAACGCCTCCTGGCACAACATAGGGAAAGAAGCCGGCAAAGTCGGCCAAGACATCTTCGTAAGCATGAGATCCGTCAATAAATAAGAAGTGGATCGGCTTCCCCCATGTTTTCGCCACATCACCGCTCATGCCCACAATGGGCTCGACATATTTGGATAAGCCACAACGCTGTAGATTCTGGGAAAAATCAGGAAACGAGTGGGCCCTTGGCAATCCTGGGCCGCCGTCAAAGGAGTCTATCGCGAATATCCGTTTATTGCCTTCGCGGGAGCCGAAGGCAAGGCAGCAGGTTGAACGCCCTTTGAAACTTCCGATTTCGACAATCGTGGAATCTTTGGGTAGCGATCGCGCGGCATCGAATAGCCATTTCCCTTCGCTGGGATACAGCCAGCCTTCAATAGAATCGACCAACGCCCAAATCTGGCGCCACTCGCGCTCCGCAGGAGTTTCCTTCCATTCGCGAGCGATCTTTTTTATCTTTAATCCGACTCGCGTAATCAATGGTGTGCTCATCGCCTCGGCCTTTGACGAATTCAAGAAACGTGCACCTCGTGCTCAAAGCGGCAGAGGTAAATGCCCGGATAAATAACGACGTGCTGATTCGTTTCCTCGTTTTCGACCACATCAAAAGTTACGGCATGTTCGATGTCATCAACAACTTCCATCCCATGTCTTCCCAGCCAGAGACCTACAAAATACCGCCCCGGCTTCAGTAGAACTTCGCGAACCAGAAAACGGGCTCTCGCCTTCTGCCCTGCATTCAGGCTGACGTAGTCTCCCTTCTGGCCCGTATTAGTGTCGATCACTCTAACTCCGTTCGCATCATAAAAAATTGCGGCTAAAATGCACTCGCTAATATTCGTGCGACATTCGACTTCGATTTCGACGCTTAGGTTGCATCCGGGGTGAGCAAACTCCAGCGGTTGCCCCGCAAGGCTCAGCGGTTGGATGGCAATCGAACTGAAACGTGCTTTGCCGTTTCCTTGTCTTGAACGGTCAAGAAGGTTCGCGCCGTTCCCCACCAAGTTTAGCGATTCGGAGTAATAACGGGCAGTGACCTCCAGAGCTGATCCGTCGCATTCAATTTCACCATCTTTCATAAGAACAACTCGAGAAGATAGCGCATTGATCGCTGCCATGTTATGGCTGACGAGGACAACGGTGCGACCGGCGCGAGCGATGTCCCCCATTTTGCCGAGGCATTTCTTCTGGAACTTGATGTCGCCGACGGCGAGGACTTCATCGACGAGAAGAATTTCCGGTTCGAGATGGGCGGCGACGGCAAAGGCCAGGCGGACGTACATGCCGGAAGAGTAGTGCTTGACCGCGGTGTCGATAAATTTTTCAAGCTCGGCGAAGGCCACGATCTCATCGAACTTGCGGTCGATTTCCGCTTTGCCCATGCCGAGGATAGCGCCGGAGAGGTAGGTGTTTTCGCGGCCGGTGAGCTCGGGATGGAAGCCGGTGCCGACTTCGAGGAGGGAGCCGACGTGGCCGTGAATCTCCGCCCAGCCGGTGGTGGGGCGGGTGATGCGAGACAAAATTTTCAGCAAAGTGGTCTTGCCGGCGCCGTTGCGGCCGATGAGGCCGAGGACTTCCCCCTCGCGGACTTCGAGGGAGACATCTTTCAAAGCCCAAAATGTTTCGTTTTTCTTTCTGCGAAGGGAGGCGAGCGGCGAGCGCACGAAATCTTCGAGAGCGTGGCGAAGGCCGCCTTCGGCCTGCAAGCCGCGTCGATATTCTTTGCCGAGTCCTTCCCCGTGAATGACAGCGGTCATGGGCATGTGGCCTCGGGAGAAGAAAAACCCCCACCCTCCAAAACCGGGGGTGGGGCACCCGCGAACGCATAACTCGAACGGTGGCCGTAGCGTATGAGCGGATTCTCGAAATAGCGCCACGAAAGGCGCGCAACTACCAGTGTCAATGCGAGTGCGACGAGAGCGATTAGGAAGCTGCGGCCGTCCTTTATTTCCGGGTAGTGTCGTAGAAAGTAGCCGAAAAGAATTCCTTGCACGAACTGGTGAAGAAGGTAAGTGCCATAAGCGATGCCGCCCAGCCAGCCGAGCCACTTGAATCGCAACGCACGGCTGACGAGGCTGTTTGGCCTGGTCACGGAGTAAAGAAGTATGCTGGCATAAAACAGAGCGAGCCAAGTGTAACCGAAGCGCTGCATCAGAGGGCTTGCGCTGTTGGGTGATTTCAATGCCAGGAATGCAACACCCAGCAAAAACACGGGTGTGGAGATTGCAAAAAAGAAGTTGTTCCGCTGAATCCGAGCCCTCCAACCTTCATCGCGAATCAGAATTGCCGACAGTACTCCCAGCAATAGAGCGTCCGCTCGGCAGGGCATCAAGACAAAGCCAGCCATCCAGTTACGGGGCCAAATGAGCAGAATAGCGATCCGCGCCAGCGGGGCCAGGCAAATCCCAGCCAGAATACAAGTTAAAAGCTTGCGACCGGAAAAAAATCGGACGACGAGCGGAAGCGTTAGATAAAACTGCTCCTCGATGGCAAGCGACCATGTTGCTGCCAAAGCGCTGCCGCCAAAGCTCACCGCATGGGCCATCCAGAAATTCTGCGTGAAAGTCCAGAAGGGGTACCAAGGCAGGGCGTCCTGTGTGAGCCAAGTGAAATTGCCGAGGTGCAGTCGCCCCATGCTGAACATTGTCAGTGGAAAGACGAGAAGAACGGCCGCGTAGATGGGGACGATGCGGAAAAAGCGACGGATGTAGAAGATTTGGAAGTAGTTAGTCGCTTTGCGAGCATCGAGCAGAATCCCGCCGATGAGGAATCCGGACAAAACAAAAAAAAGGTCCACGCCGCTCCAGGTCAGGCGGCCGAGAACGAGCATATATGACAACGGCGTGGCAGGAGTGACGACGGCCGGGGCGACAAAGTAATGCCAAAGCAACACGCTGCCGATGGCGATGCCGCGGAGGCCGTCGAGTTCGGGGATGCGGCCGGAGAGATTGGGCGCGGGAGTTTTTTGGGCAGATATGACGGCCGTTGTCATCCTCGATTGGCGCGCTCGGGTTTGGAGGCGGCGACGAAGTAAGTATACGCGAAGGGGCTGAGGAGTTTGCGGAGGGCGCGAGAGGATTCGAGGGCATGCCAGCGGACGGGGTTGCGGCCGGGGAAGAACGGGAATTGGTGGACGGTGCCATCGGTGCGGAGAATGGTCCAGCCGGCGCGGCGAATCCAGCGATGAACTTGCGGGAACCACTGGCGGCGGTCAAAGGGCTGGTCGTCCCGCCGGGCGGGATGGCGGAAGCGGGCGTAGAGTTCGTAGAGACCCATGAAATTGAAATAGTTGGGAGTGGTGAGGAAGAGGCGGCCGCCGGGGCGAGCGACGCGAAACATTTCGCGGAGGGCGGCCTGGACGTCGGGAAGATGCTCGATGGTCTCGCAGGAAACGACGATGTCGAACGTGTTGTCGGGAAAGGGGAGGCACTGGGCGTCACCCTGAACGAGCGTAACCGGGGGAGGATGGCCGTTGTTGCAAAGCTTGGAGCGCGTGGCGTGGAGCGCGGCGGAGGAGAAATCGCAGCCGGTGACGTGGGCGCCGGCGTTGGCGAGGAGACGGACGAAGCCGCCGCGTCCGCAGGCGACTTCGAGGATGCGCTGGCCGGCCACGTCGCCCAGGTATTCGAGAACCAGGCGATACCAAGGAGACAGGGAATCGTCGTAGGAGGGATCGGCGTCAAAGATGCGCTGGTGCCAGGCGTCGTAGGAGGAGCGAAGGGTCATGGCTTAAGAGTTGGAACGTTTGAACGTTGAACGTTTGAACGTTTGGGAGAAGGAGCGTGCGATTCCAGATAAGCCATGAATCGGCTGATCTGGCTACTGCACTTTTCGCACTGGTCCTGCAAAGCTTGAAACTGCGCCGGCGTTACATAGCCAGCATCTTGCGCAACATAGAACTGCGCGCGAAGCTCGCCCGCCGAACCCTTCGCCCGGCCAAGCAATTCGAGGAACAGCCCGCTCGTGCGGCTTTCGAAGCCTTCGGCAATGTTGGACATGATCGAGACGGCGGCGCGGCGCATTTGGTCCTTCAATCCGAAATCGCGCGAGAAATCGCCCCCGGCCGTGAGATCGTAGACGGTCTTAGTGAGCTGCCGGGCCGTTTGCCACGCCTCAATCTCCTCAAATCGACGAATCGTTCCCATCCCAGTTCCCCCAACATTTCAACGTTCAGACGTTCGAACATTTGGACGCGAATTAGACGCGATCGGCAACGGAGGACTCCATGCGATTGAAGAAGAAGAGGCCGCCGAGGACGATGAGAGCGACGACGGCGGAAGATGCGAGAAGGACGAGGCTGGGAGCGTGGCCGCGACCGGTGATGGCCCAGCGAAAACCGTCAATGACGCCGGCCATGGGATTGAGGCCGTAGAGCCAGCGCCAGCGCGGAGGAACGAGAGAAGAAGGATAGGCGACGGGAGAGGCGAACATCCAAAAGTTGATGAGGAAAGGAATGATGTATTTGACGTCGCGATAAAGGGCGTTGAGCGCGGAGAGCCAGAGGCCGACGCCGAGAGCGGTGAAGACGGCGAGAGCTAAAAGGGCGGGAAGCCAGAGAGCGGCAAGAGTGGGACGGATGCCGTAAGCCGCGGTGAAAAGGGCGAGGACCACGAAGCCGATGGAGAAGTCCACCAGGCCGGAGAGAGCGGAAGAAATGGGAAGAATGAGGCGCGGGAAATAAACTTTGGTGATGAGGCGCTGGTTGTCAACGACGACGTTGGTGGTCATCTGAAGAGCGTAGGCGAAATAGGACCAGGGGACGAGAGCGGCGAAATAGAAGACGGGATAAGGGAGGCCGTCGGAGGGGAGCTTGGCGAGGCGGCCGAAAAAGAGAGTGAAGACGAGCATGTTGAGGACGGGTTGGAGAACGACCCAGAGGACGCCGATGGCGGTTTGTTTGTAGCGGATTTTGACGTCGCGCCAGACGAAAAAGTAGAGGAGTTCGCGGTAGGCCCAGACTTCGCGGAGGCGAAGCTCGAAGAAGCCGCGGGGAGGCTCGATGCGAATGACGGGGGAAGCGCCGGAATGAAGCGGGAGAGCGGCGGTGGATTGCGAGACGGATGCCATGCGTTGATTAGAGTACCAAAGAAAGGAAGGGAAGGCAGAAATTGGAGAACGGAAATCAGGGAGGCGGTGGATTTTTTTCGAGTTGCTGGAGGTCGCGGTCTTCGATTTGCTGCATGAGGGCTTTGCGCTTGAAGAGGTAGCGGTGGAGGTCAGAGGAGAGCTGGCGGGGGACGACGAGAAATTGGTTGTGAGCGATTTCGGAGAAAGAGACGGGGCCGCGCGCGGGGATAAGGTGAGAGCCCCATTGGAAGATGAGGCCGACGTTCCAGAGAGTGGCGACGGCGAGAAGGATGATTGCGGTGGCGAGAGCGGCGCGTTGGGAGCGGAAGGGTTGCGCTGCGCGATCGAAAAATACGGCGAGGCCGAGAATGAAAAGCGGAGTGAGCGAAACGAAAAAGCGGTTGCCGTAGGAGGAGATGCCGGCCCAGTCTGGGTAGCAGGAAATGAAAAGATAAAAAGCGAGAAAGGCGGCGAGAAAGGGAGTGCCGGGGCGGCGTTGCCAGCGCCAGAAGATAAAAAGGCCGGCGATGGAGAGGAGGAGGATGGGCGTCCAGGCGAGCAGACCGTGGTTGGAGGAGAAGAGCACGCTGAAAAAAACGGGGGAAGACCAGAGCCAGTGGCTGAGCGGGATGTAGCCGGATTCGAACGGACTTCCATAGATGATGTAGCGAGTGATGAGAGTGGGAAGCAGGCAAACAAAGAGAACGGCAGCGAAGAGGGAGTGGCGGAGGAGAAGTTCAGGGAGCTGGAGGGCGGAACCAGGCGCGGCGGAAGGGTCAGGACGAAACACCAAGTAATAGCGGCGCGCGACTTCGATGGCGAGAACGGCGAGGACCATGGCGTTGGGGTAGTAAACGTTGAGCATGAGACCGGTGATCAGGGCGAGAATCAGCCACTGCGCGAGGGAGCGCGAGGGGAGTGTCTCGTGCCAATACCAAAGAAAAAGAGCGACGGCGAAAGCGGAATGTGCGTGGGACCAGGAGGGATTGAAGTACATGTAAACGGGCAGCGAACTGGCCCACCAGATGGCGAGCGTGGCAAGGAGCGCCCAGCGCTCTTCGACATATTGGCGCGCGAGGCGGAAGGCGAGGAGCAAGCCGAGAAATCCGTAGAAGGCGGTGGCGAGGGCCATGATGATGCGGTAAGGGGCGGAAAAACCGTCGGCGGCAACGGAGGAACCGAGGGCGCGCGCGAGAAGAACGCCGATGTGGGCGAGGAGAAGAAAAGGTGTCCAGAGAATTGCAGGGCCGACGGTGAAATGATTGTCGAGGTGGCCGGTGGGCGTGCGAAAGCCGGACCTGGGCTGGTTATTTTCGTCGAGGCGCGGCCCGCGAAAGCTTTCGTTGGCGAATTGGTAGTCCCTGGTGAAATCGAGACTGTGCTCAATCAGCGGAGCACGGGCAAAAGCATAATAGCCGACGCCGTCACCGCGCACCCAGGGATTAAGAAAAGGAAGCGAGAAAAGCCAGAAAAGGAGAAGCAGCCGCTCCGATTTGCGTGAGCGGCGCGCGGAGGATGCGCTTAGGTCTGGTTGGTCCGCCAATGAGGTACCTGCCGAAAAACTCTCCTATCCCCGGCACCCATTATTGCAGGGCAGCATCGTGATGTGGAGCCGATCTCCCAAGACCGAGGAAGGGACCTGGTAACAGCAAATTATCGTGGCAGCATTGTACCGCAGGATTTTACTTGGGAGTTAGATATCCGCGGGTTGAGACGGGGTTGCTCAATTCGGAGCAAGGTTAGAAGCAAGACGACTGAGCACGGTCCTTTTCATTGAACTGCGCTATTACAGCGGCGGCCAGGCCAGGCATTCCAACGCGGTGACTGGCGAGGTTAGCGGAGGGCCCGTTTTGGAGCGAATCACGGCGTCGGAGGTCGAGCAGAAGCTTCTTCCGCCAGAGTTGCTATCGACGGGCGTGGCAACTACCACATATTCCTGGCACAGGAGTTGTTTGCAGACAGCTGTAACTCGGAAATGGAATCCGGACTTCGTACACCAAGCGTCAGCGGTGCAGCTTTCATTTGCCAAAGTATCATCAACGAGGCCTGCGTGGGCCTCCGATCCGGCGCTAGGTCCACGGGGATCTATGCCAAGCGTCGCCAGATTGGGGGCAAAGCCTCTCTTTGGATAAACAGTTGCATAGGTAATCTGCGCAGTGTTCACCGTGCGTACGGCACCGACCGCGCTCGCTTCATTGGCAGCTACTCGCGACCGCAACAGGTTGGGAATGGCAATGGCCGCGACCACCAAGACCGCACCGAGGTCAAGGGCGCCGCTGGTACTCGTTTCGCGAATTGCGGTTTGCTCACCATAAACGCTAATCACCTCCGGCGCACTTTCTCTCGGCAACTGCGAAAGAGATTCCGCCATTTCCGGCGCTACCTGCCGCAACTGGATCGCCGCCATGGCGATGGGGTCCTCGTATAACGATGCGGAAGCTTCCGGCGAGTGGCCTGGTGGAAGTGACGCCAGGAGTTTCCTGGACTTTCCGAGCGATTCACCACTGCTTCGCAGCCGGACTGCTTCGGCAACAGTGTCCTGGCCCGAAGCGATGATCAGGTACCCCGCCACAAATGCGTATCCGATTTCAAACTTTGTTTGCGAGGAAGGAATTCCAAAAGTATAAAAAGTGATGCCGCCATCGTTGCGTTCCTCAGCCTCGATATGAGCTGCCGCCAGCAACGTACTCAACGTTTGCTGCAAACGGCTGGGGTCGTTGACCTTGAATATCGCCTTCCATTCCGGCTTCGGTGGATTGAGACTGTCCAGCTCCAGCGTGATTTCTCCTCCCAGGCAGCTGAGGAGATCGTCCTTTAAACTTAGTTTCAATACCTGTTCAAATTGCGCAAGGGCCGCAAAGGCGTTGGGATTCGAGGCAGTTGCGAGTTCCTTCACATCATCAAATATCTGGGCCGGGTTGGTGAGTACCACGGTGCCCGCCAACATCGGTTTAGGGGAGACAAAATCCAGGCTGCCCAAAGGCGCAGGCTTCGCCAGCCAGGATGCTATTCCATGCCTCGGAGCGATGAAGCTCAATTCCGCCTCGTTGACGGCTTGGCCGGCCACATTCCGGTGATCCCAAACCAGATACTTCATGTCGGCAAATCCGCTGCGCTGGAAAATCTTCTGGCTCTCGGGAGACCCGGGTGGGACTTGCTTCAGGATCTGGTGCAGATCAGCGGCGGCTACAATGGTCGCGCCGCCTTGATAGGACTGAACGACTCGCTGGCCAAATGGAGTAGACGCAAACTCCCGGCTACTGCGATCCAGGCGGGTATTAAAAGTACGCAGGGTAGCCAGATCGGACGCGGCGACTACAAAGTCCGGGCGCACCAGAATTAAGAGCTCGTCGGCGGAGCCTCCAACCTTGGTAGCGGCGAGTTCTTGAGGGTCGAAAACGCGAACACGCGGCTTCGATTTTCCTGCAAGTTCACTTACGATCTGCTGAAGGAAATTTTTCAAGCCCGGCTTCCGGATTTGCGCAACGATCAGCAGGCTGGGTTCCCGGCCTTCCGTTGTGGCCGACACCACAATTTCCTCTCCGAGGTATTGCCCGAGTTGGGAGAACTTCTCCAGAGAATCTTCCACCTTAGGCGCGGTCGTGGCCAGTTCGCCATGCTGCCACCAATCGCGGAGGACCGAACTCTGTTGAAGTTCCTGCCGGAAAATCGTCAGCGTCTGCTTTGCGACGTCACCATAGTTGGGAAAAGCGGCATAGATCGTCGACGATTCCGGCAACAGGGGCAATAGACGGCTTTCTGCCCACGGCGGTGGGAACTGGAGATTCTTCAGGAGCCTCTCCGTCAACTGTCCAAACTCCGCCATCAATTCGGGGTGCTTTTTCAACTCCTGAGTCCATGGCGATTCAGGCGCTTGGCCAGCAGGCGCGACCTGAGCCGCACAAGCCGAGGCCATGAGAAAGATCGCCGCGAATGTAGCCGCACATCTACTTAGATAACTCCCGCGTGGCCAGAAAGTCTGTGCGTATTCCATCCGTGTTTGCCCTGTCTGAAAAGACTGAGGATAGACTGCTCGTCCTGTTTCTGCCACCAAAATACTATAGAGCCACAGCGCTGTTCGAGTGACGTCAAACTCAAAACAAACTACCTTGTCCTATTGTGTATGGCTCCTTGAACTGGTCTCAACACGTACAAGATCGAAAGAGAAAGTTTTGAGCCAACCGGCCTGGACACGATTGTCATCAGCTCCGGGGAAGAAAGATGAAAGTACCAAGGAGATGTGCCCCAATCCGGCGCTAATTTTCATGCAGCGGACGAAAAGCTGATCCCTTGGAATTCCCGAGCACCGAAATTCAGTTGACCTGTCCTGACAAGCGCAAAAAAGAGCGGCGCAAAGAAGAAGCGCCGGCGGAGAGGTCCGCCGGCGCGATGTTCTTCAACAGAAGGTGGCGACTCAGAAATTGAGCTTTAGCCCGAGTTGCATAATGCGTGGGTCACGCGTCGAGGTCACCCGGTCGAACAGCGTAGAGGTGAAGCTGGTCGAAGCGCAGCAGATCGGGTTGGTGTGGTTGAAAGTGTTGAAGGTCTCCCAGCGCAATTGGCCGGTAAAACGCTCGGTGAACTTCATGTTCTTGAACAGCGATAGATCGGTACGCCAGAAGCCGGGGCCGCGGATGGCGCCCGGGCGTTCGGTGGTTTGCGTGGTCTGGGTCGCACCCGGGACAGCGAAGGCTGTCGGGTTGAACCACTGGGCGTAGGTATGCGGGCCCGAATTCGGGTCACCAATCTGATTGGGACGGCAACCCAAAGGCGAAGCGCCAAGAAGACAGCCAGAGCCCGTGGGATCGATGCAGGTTGCGCCAGTTCCGGACGCGCAACCGCCGTTGCCCAGGATTGCGGTGAGCGGAAGACCAGTCTGGAAAGTTTGGATGCCGGAGAACTGCCAGCCGCCAAGGACGTGTCCCTCTACACCGTGAAGGTTGCGTGCCCACGGGATTTCCCAAACGAAGTTTGCGGTAAGAACGTGACGGCGGTCGGCAATCGTAGGTCCGTAATTGCTGCGAAGGTCCCCCGTGACCTGTGGAAGCGCCGCGCCACCCGTGCTGCGGTCGGCGGGATCGGTAGTTAAACCATGCGACCAGGTGTAGGAAATGTTGACCATGGAGTTGCCGGAGAAGCGTTTCTGCAACTGCGCTTGCAGCGAGTGGTAGTTTGAGGTGAAGGTGTCAACGAAGAAGAGCCCGGGGCCGTAGCCGGTATAAGGCCTGAGTACCGCCAGCTTGTTCGAATTTGTCGTGCCATTGATGGCACCAGTGATGACAACATTGTCCGCGGCCGTGGGAGCAGGACCCGCGGTGCAAGGAGTTGCCACGGTGCAATTCAAATAGGACGCGACGGGGGCCTGGTTGAAATCCTCGAAACCTGGAAGATGGATGCCGTTGCTTCCGTAATAGCCGATATCGGCGAGCCAGGTTGCGCCGAATTGGTGCTGAATATCCAGACTCCATTGCTGGGAATAAGGCGACTTGTAGTCAATCGGCATACGCGACTGGATCGTGAACGGGGTCGTGGTAGCCACCGTAGTGGTGGCACCTGTGGGATTCGAGAGAGTGCTGCGGTTAATGTTCAGGTTGGTAAGGAAACCCTGGCTCAGGCCGACGTTAAGTTCAGGGTTGCCAAATTCGAGGCCGTTGTCAAAGTACATGCCATACCCAGCGCGGACGGAGGTATGGCCGTCGCCTTTGGGGTCCCAAGCAATGCCGAGGCGGGGAGCAACAGCCCGATTAAACTCCTTGCCAACTTTGCTGCCAAAGGGGGACTTGGTACCAACGAAGCCGTTGAATGTCGGCGGATTGGCGAAGATGAGTCCGTTCAAAGGGCTGTAGTTGGGGTTGCAGGCGCTGCTCGTGGGCACACCGTTAACGAGTTTCACGTCCATGGCTCCGGAAGCGGTGATGCATGGGGCTTCCGCGGGATTATAGAGGGCAGGATCAAAATTGACGAGGCGGCTCGTGCCGCCGGCGCCGCTGGCATCGGTCGGCTGGCGGAAGAACGAGTGGCGGATGCCGTAGGTGACGGTGATGTTCTTTCTGACATGCCAGGTGTCCTGACCGAAATATTCAAACTGATTGTCAAAGATATTGGCCGTGACATCGAGGGAGGCTTGCGCGAATGTGCTGTTCTGTCCTAGCAGAAAGTTGGCGAATGACTGCTCAAACGAAAACGGACAAGTGCCTCCGGCGGCAGCGGTCCCGGTGCAAACCGGATTGCCGCCAAAAAGGGTAGCCGCGGTGGGAGCGTTCTGAGCATCAAAAGAGAACGAGCCATTGTTGCTGCCGGTAAGCTGGTTCTCATGTTTGTTGTAGTGGTAGTAGATGGCGCCGAACTTTAAGGTATGTTTGCCGAAAACCCTGGTGACATTGCCATAGGTCGTGTGGTTGACGTTGTAGTCGCTGTACGGGCCGAAGTCCGATATGCCCGTGCCGCCGGTGAGCGTGATAGTCGGCACTCGTCCGAGCAAATTCTGGAAAGGCAGCGTGCTTGCCAGCGCCGTCTTAACGTCCGGCGATTGCGAGAAATTCTCTGCGCCGACCACGCTGCTGAGGATGGCGCCGTAGGAATAGCGATAGCCCGCCTCGATCACCAATTTTGCGCTGGGGGTGTACGTTGCCGCGAGGTTGTACTGGTGTCCGGGGGAGTGCGTGGACGTCGTGGCAATGCCGTTGACGGGCATGCTGGTGAAGAGACCGCCGGCCTCGATCGTCGGGTTGGTGTCATGAAGGAATTTACCATTGACGGTCAGCTTTGGCCCAAACACATGATCGATCTTTATCATGTCTTCGCGGAAGTTGAAGATATTCCCGAGAGTGGTTATATCAGTGAATGGACTGCTGGCAGTGGCGGCATTAGGCAGCGGGAATTTGGAGAAGAGGTCTTTGACGTAAGCCGCAGCGATAGGATCGACGGAAGTGGACGGAATGCTCGTGCCATACGCGGTGCAAGCGCCGGGTGCCCCGTTGCTGTTGGCCCATTGGGTGCAGACCACGTGGTCGAACTGCCCATTGATCATCCCCGAATAGGGTACCGTGGCCGTGGGATTGGAGTACGTGACGATGCGGCGCGCTTCGTCGGAGAAGAAGAAGAAAGTCTTGTTGCGTTGCTGGTAGATTTTGGGAATCCAAACAGGACCGCCGATGGTGCCCCCGAAGTCGTTATAGCGCAGGGTGGGCCGCTTGGTAACAGGGTTAGTGGCGTTGTTGAAAAAGCTGTTGGCGTTGAGAATGTTGTTGCGGAAAAATTCGTAGATGCCGCCGTGTAAGTTGCTGGTTCCGGAGCGCGTAATCACGTTGACCTGCGCGCCCGCAGAGCGGCCGGACTCCGCGTCGTACGCGCCACGAACGACGCGGAATTCACTGATCGCATCGATGCTGGGAAAAGAGAGCAGCGTAAGATTTGAGCCACGATCCACATTGTCGGCGCCGTCGACTTGCCAATTGTTCTCCTCGCGGCGGCCGCCGTTGATTTGGAAGGACATGACATTCGTGCCGATGGGAGCGGTGGCGCCGGGAAAAATCTGGTCAGCGTTGCCGGAGTCTGAAGCGCCGGGGACCAAGAGGACAAGCTGAGCGTAATTGCGACTGTTAAGGGAGAGCTCTTTCAGTTGCGTGCCGGAAATCACGCCGGTGGCGGTTGCGCTCTGGGTGTCGACAGAGAGAAGGTCCGCTTCGACGGAAATGGTCTCGTTGACGGAGCCCAGTTCGAGAGTGAAATTGGCGGCGAGCTTGTCGTCGACGTTTAGAACGATGCTAGTGCGCACAGCCTTCTTGAAGCCCGCAGCTTCCACGGTGACGCTGTAGCGGCCGACGGGCAAAAGCGCGGCCACGTACAGGCCGTGGTCGTCGGTGGTCAACGTGCGGACCACGACCTGCTGGTCCGAGTTGGTCACGGAGACTTTGCCATTCGGAACGACTCCCCCTTTCGAGTCAGAAACCGTGCCGGCAATCGTGCCTGTAACGTTTTGACCGAAACAGGCGCGGCTCAGGCCAAACACGAGTAAAAACGCGCACAAACACTTAATGGTCATGCCTCTCATGCAAATCCTCCTTAGTTCCCCCACGGTCACGAACTTCACAAGACTTGGACTTCGGTTGTCGCCAGTAAATTTCGATGCCTCTGTGTTTTATGCGCTCCCTCCGACCCAACCACCATTGCTTTGCCGCCCCAGCCGGTTTTTGATCTTGTAGCGGTCACCCCGAAAGGTGGACTTGACGTATTCAATTGCTTGGCCGCTCTCGGCATACGCGGTACGTGTAAATAGAAACACGGGACTTCCCTTGGCGACGCGCAGCAACCGGGCTTCCTCCGAATTGGCCAAGCCCGCCTCCACGACTTCGTCCGCATGAACGATATGGACCGAGTAAACTTCCGAGAGAGTGCGGTAAAGAGAGGCGCGCGGATCAAATTTCTCAAGCAGGTCTGGAAACAACCGCAGCGGCACGCACGAACATTCCACCCCCATCGGCAAGGAGTCCGCGATCCGAACGCGGCGCAGCCGGATTACCTTGTCGGCGGGCTGGAGGCAGAGAGCGTCGGCCACGTCCTCGCCAGGGAGCACGGCCTCGAGGGCAATGAGCTCAGAATGAGGGCGGGAACCACAAGCCTCCATTTCCTCGCTAAAGGAGAGAACTTGCCGGATGTTCTTCTCCAGTTTGACGGCTGAGACAAAGGTGCCTTTGCCGCGCTGACTATAAGCGACGCCCAAACTGCAGAGGGACTTGAGGGCTTGTCTGGCGGTCATGCGGCTGACGCGCAAGCGCTTGGAAATAACCTCTTCGGAGGGAAGAGGCGTACCCGGTTTGAATCCGCCGGAACGGATGTGCCCTAGCAGATGCTGTTGGATCTGGTAATAGAGAGGAACGACACTTTGGCGGTCGAGGTTGAGAGAATCCAAGGGAGACCCCAGTTGTCTAGACAACTAGGCACGTATATATAAGCTACGCGACTGGCTGTCAAGATTTTTTTTACAGCGGATGGGGCGCTGGGTGCCACGGCCTATTCGTAGCGCAGGCGAGGAGGGCGTGTCCATCGGAAAGCGGGCGTAACGCGCCGGCTTTCACCAGAGAAGCTTGAGGCCGAATTGGACCTGGCGCGAGGTGGTGGAGGTGCTGGTGATGACGCCGGCGGTGGGGGAAACGCCGGAGGGAGTGAAGACAATGGCGTTGGGCTGGTTGAAATTGGCGCGGTTCAGAAGATTGAAAATTTCCGCGCGGAACTGGAGATTCAGCTGCTCGCGAATGCGCGTGACTTTGAGAACGGAAAAATCCCACGTGGCGAGGCCGGGACCGATCAAAGTATTTCTTCCGAGGTTGCCATAGAAACCGGCATTTGCGGCGGTGTTCGACGGTGCCAAAAAGGCGCTGGGGTCAAACCACTGAGCCGGCTTGCCAAGAATCACTGGACCGGTGAACGCAGGGTTTGCAAACGGGCGCACGGGATTCCGAGTGTCGCCGTTGTTCGAGGGGTTATAGCTAAGCTGCGGAGTGAAGGGGAAACCGCCCTGCAAAGTAACGATGGAATTGACGGTCCAGCCACTCGCGGCAGCGTTGCCGAAGCCGCCCAGATCTCGGAGGAAACGCTTTCCATGGCCGATGGGCAGCTCATAGGTTCCATCGATCACGGCAATATGCCGGACATCGAACGTGGCGAGCCCCCAATCGGCGCGCAGATTGAAAGGGTTGGAAGCGAGCGCCGGCCCGCCACCCGAGGTGGTGGCGTTGAGAGAATCTCCGTCGTCGAGGGTTTTGGAGAACGTGTAGACGCCGCGGAGCGACAGCCCTCCGCTGAAGCGATGATTTACGTCTACTTGAAGGGAGTTGTAGAGGCTGTCTCCCTCTGAAAACCAGCTCCAAGTATTCGCCAAGGCGGGATTGGCTTTCGTCACTGTGGGGACGAAGTAGGTTCCCGCAGGGATGGGAGTGCCGGCTAAACCGGCGGGAAAGCTGGTGGGATAGCTCGCAGGGCAGGGTGACGCGGGGCAAATCACGGGAAAGGGCTCGTTCGCGTCAATGCCAATCAGTTCGTGATAGCCGTGGGAGCCGACGTAACCGACGGTGAGTGCGGTATCGGGAGTAAGTTCGCGCTGGAGGCGAAGGGACCAGGAAATGAGCGTGGGCGTTTGCATGTCCGGCTGGACTCCGCCGGGCACTAACTTCGCAGCGGCCGGCACCGGCGCGGTGGGGTCTATGGGGAGCTTCGATACCGTTGTGTTGGCGAGGGTGTATGTCGGATTGAAAGGAGCATTTTGATCCGCGCGATACCCAAGCGCGTCTTGAAGATCGTTGTACATCCCGAAACCGGCGCGAAGGACGGTTTTCGTTCCGAGCGGGCTCCAGGCTACGCCGATTCGAGGTTGCGGCAAAAACTTTGCATTGTTGATGGTGAAGAGAGAACTTCCGATATGCGGCTGCGATGAAATAACTCCGTTGGCGAAAGTGTAGTTGGCGGCACGGCCATGCGCTTCGTTCCACCCAGTCGAGAATTCGTCACGGAAACCGAGGGACAGAGTCAGCTTGGGACTAAGGCGGATGACATCTTCGGCGTAAAGCGCGCCAAAAAAGGAACGCCAGTTCATTTCCGTGGGAGCGGGATCGAATAGGAAACTGCCGATATTGCCCTGAAGGAAGGTCGTGAGACTCGCAAACGTGGCTTGGCCGTATTGACTGAGAGCAATGATTTCGTTGGACTGAAAGCGCTGGAACCACGCGCCGAAGCTCAACTGATGGCGACCGCGGGTGAGGGTGACGCGGTCTTCAGCGGTGTAAAGATTCCTATGAATGCGGAGGTTGCTGCCGTTGTTGCTTCCCGCCAAGCCAATGGAGGCTTGCGGGTTCGACGTCGCGGCGCCGCCAACCACAACCGCGCCCACAGGAAGGCCGATCAGAAATCCGGGAACGGAAGCCGCGGGTGTGCCAGGAGTGGCCTCTCCGGTAAAGAAATAACCAGCGCGCGAAAAACCGAAGCGTGCGGTGTTTAAGAACGAAGGAGAGAAGATGTGTGTCTCCTCAAGACTGAAGACTTGCGCGCGCAGGGTCATGATGTCTGAACTGAAGGGATCCAGGGGCGTGGCGGTCACGTCACGGCCGTCGTCGACGGTGTAGATCGCCGCGAGGGAGTCTTTTTCGGAAAAGATATGGTCGAGCCGGGCTGTTCCAAAGTCCTCGCGAATCGTTTGGAGCGGGCTGCTGAAGACTTCGGCGATGCCATCGGGGTTCGTTCCGCTCTTGAAATCTTTGCCGCTGGCAGACGGGGTGGGCCAAAGATTCAACAACGGCTGAACGCTGGCAACCGCATCGGCCCGCGATTGCGGGTCCAGAACGAACGCGGCCGAGGTCTGGTGCAGATTCTGGCGGAAACCCTCGTGGTTGCCGAAAACGAAAGTCTTGTCGGAGCGGATCGGGCCGCCAAGGGAAGCGCCAAACTGGTTGCGCTGAAATGGCGGTGCGGAGCCTTGGTCAAAAAAATTGGGCGCATCGAGGGCGTTGTTGCGCAGAAACTCGAAGGCAGAGCCGTGTAATTGGTTGCTACCCGATCGGGTGGCAATAATGACCTGGCCACCGGGGCGCTTGCCGAGTTCCGCGCTGTAGGAATCGCGTTGCACGTTGAATTCGCGGACGGCATCGACGCCGAGAAGCATGCCGCTCGTTCCGCCTGGCTGCATGTTGTTTTCCGCAGCGCCGCTGTATTCGATGCCGTTCAGGAGGAACAGATTTTGCTGCGGGCGATTGCCGGAGACGGCGAAATTGTTCGCGGTCGTGGAGTTGGAGATGCCGGTGCCGCCGGTTTTTTGCGAAGTGAAATTGACGATGCCCGGATTGAGAGGAAGAAGCAGGTCATAGCTCCGTCCGTTTAATGGGAGCTCTTTCACGGCCAGCTCTCCAACCAAGCCACTAGTGTCTCTAGTAGTAGTGGTTACGATGGGAGCGTCGGCGGTGACGGTGATTTGTGAAATATCGATGCCAACTTGCAAGCGGAGATCGACGTTGGCCTCCTCGCCGACAACCAGGTGGATCCCGCTTCGGATGGCATCTTGAAAGCCTGATTTGGTAATTCTTATTTCATATTCGCCGACCGGAAGGGACAGGACGAGATAGCGGCCTGCGTCGTCTGTGATGCTGCTTCGAATTGCTCCGGTCTCGAGGTTCTTCGTTTTTACGGCTGCGGAAGGGACTGGCGCGCCCGAGGGGTCGGTGACCGTGCCTTTGATGCTCGCCGAAACTTGAGCGCGGACCGAAGGCAAGCAAGCCAACATCAGGAAGAGAGCCAGCGACGCGAGACGATGGCGTGTCGAATGAAGCCGGCGGGCGCGGCGACCAGGGGTCGCAAGAGAGTCTTGAACAATTGCCGAGAGACCATTCCCGCTCATTTTGGAATCCCCGTAGTAAAGAAGGCAGGCCTGCAGGCCGCCAAGCCACCCCATACTGACCGGTCGCCAGTTGGGGAACCATAATTCAATACACTTCGTATCGTTAAGTCAAATCGACTTAATCCGAATAAAATATGAGTGAATTTGGACGAATCGCGGCGTCAAGAATCGGGGGCAGCGGATATGCTTTCACCGGGAATGCCGGCAAGAAGCAATCAACGCAGCTCTGCAAGGCACGCGGCTGATTCAGTTTTTCGTTCTGCGTCCGTAAAAACCAGGGCTCACTCGTAGCGCAGGGCAGCCATGGGGTCGAGGCGGCTGGCGCGGAGGGCGGGGATGTAGCCGGCGGCGCAGGCGACGAAGGCTAGGGCTGCGGTGGCGAGGCCGAGCGTTAATGGATCGTGAGGAGTGAGGCCGAAGAGCTGGCTTTGGACGACGCGGGTTAGCATGAGGGAAAAGATAACGCCGGCGACGACACCGATGGCGACCAGCAGGAGGACTTCGCGCATGACCAGCCAGATGACGTTGCCGCGGGCGGCTCCGAGGGCTATACGAATGCCGACTTCGCGAGTGCGCTGGGCGACGGTGTAGGCCATGACGCCGTAGAGGCCGATGATGGCGAGCAGAGTGGCCAGGAAACCGAAGACGGCGGAGAGGCTGGCGATCATGCGCTCGGTGGAAAGAGAGTTGTCGATCTGGACTTCGGTGGTGCGCATGTCGTAGACGGGAACGTTGGAATCCATGTCGCGGACTTTGGAGCGCACGGCAGACATCAATTGATTGGGATCGGCGCTGGTGCGGACGTAGATGGTCATTCCAGTGAGAAAGCGGTCGCCAAGATAAGGAACGTAGGCTTGCTCGGGAATTTCGTCGCGAAGATTGGTGTATTTGAAATCCTTGACCACGCCGATTACTTCCATGTCGGTGGGCGTGCCGGGATCGGTGCCGAAACCGAGGTGAAGGCCGATAGGATTTCGCCCGGCAAAATATTTCTTGGCAAACTTTTCGTTGATCATGACGGTGGTGGGGACCCAATTCCAGACCTCGGGACCGTGTTTGATGGTGTGGTTGTCGTTGATGGTGAAGTCGCGGCCGGCAACGATGGGCACGCCGAGAGTGGCAAAATAGTTGGGGCTGATGGAATTCATGTAAGGTTCGGGATTCTCCTCGGGCTTGGGGGGAGTGTAGCCTTCGACGGTCATGCTGCTATCCCATTCGTTGTCCGCGAGAATGCGCATGGAGGCGAGGCCGACGGAGCGAACTCCGGGAATGGAAGCAAGAGCGTCCGACAGCTGGGGATAGAAGACCTTCAGGCGCTCGGGAGTGTAGCCGTTGAGCGAAGGGTCGATCTGGAGACCTACGAGCTTTTCCGGGGAAAAGCCGGGGCCAAGGTTGCGGAGGTTGGCGAGACTGCGGACGAAGAGACCGGCACCTACCAGAAGCAAGAGAGATAGAGTCACTTGGGCGACAACGAGGCATTTGCGCAAGAGATGGTGGCCGCCGCCACCCACGACGGCTCCGGCTTGATCCTTCAACGTTCCGGCGAGATTGGGCTTAGTCGTCTGAAGAGCAGGCATGAGGCCGAAAATGATTCCGGTGAGGACGGTGACGGCGAGGTTGAAAAGGAGAATACGAAGATCGGGCGCGCTGGAAATATTCATGCCGCCAGAATCGGATGGAAGATAGATTTTCATGAGGGCGCGGTCGGCCCAAAACGCGACGGCGAGACCGGTGATTCCTCCAAGGGCGGAGAGGGTGAGACTCTCGATCAAAAGCTGGCCAATGATGCGCGGACGAGTGGCGCCCATGGCCAGGCGAACGGCGATTTCCTTGACGCGGCCGGAACCGCGCACAAGCATGAGATTGGCAAGATTGGCGCAAGCGATGAGCAGGACGGCGCCGGTGATGGCCATCAAAACCCAGAGCGGAGTGGAAAGCTGGCGGCGCGTGTAGGAACGGCCTTGGGAGCCGGGCAGCACGTCGATCCAACATTTCAGAAATTCGCCGCGATCAAACTTTGAGGCGTGAGCAAAAGCGGGTTCCTGAACTTCCTGTTCAAGCATGGAGTGCATGAAGGGCTGGAGGGCGGCCTTGGCTTGCTCTTGAGAGATGCCGGGCTTCAGGCGGCCAAAGGCGTTCACCCAACGATTGCGGCGCTCTTTGAGCATGTCCGTGGGATTACCGACACTAATCTGCGCCATCATCATGACGGGAACGAAAATTTTGGGAGAGAAACCGAGCTCAACACCGTCAAATCCTTGCTGGGAAACGCCGACAACGGTCATTTTGTAATTGTTGAGCATCAGCGATTTGCCAACGATTTGGGGATCGCCGGCGAAACGTGTTTTCCAAAAATTGTAGTTGAGAACGACATAAGGATGGCCGCTGGGAACGACGTCGTCCTCGGGCGTGAGAATGCGACCCATGGCGGGAACAACGCCGAGGGTGGAGAAGTAAGAACCGGAAACGAGTTCTACAGAAACGCGCTCGGCTTGCTGGCCGAAGGAAAGACTGGCGGAGTTGGCGAAACGGCAGAACATATCCGAGAAGACTTCGTTGTGCTCGCGAAAATCGCGGAACATGGGATGGGAGATGGCGTTGCCGCCCCAGTTGCTGCCGTAGTGGCGGCCCTTCATGCTGAGAAGAACGAGTTGCTGAGGATCTTTGACAGGAAGGAGGCGCAGCAGGACCTGGTCGAGGAGAGTGAAGATGGCGGTGTTCGCGCCGATGCCGAGAGCCAGCGTGAGGACCGCTATGGCAGTGAAGCCGGGAGTACGGGCGAGCATGCGGAAGGTGTATTTGAGGTCGCGAAGGACGGTGTCGAGCCAGCCGATGGCAGTCATGCGGCGGGTGGCTCGATTAGCGGCTTGGGTCAAAGTGACACCTCCGGATAGCTAGTGGTAAAGACGAAGAATTTTGGCAAAAGTTTGATGAAAATACGAAGAGATTCGTAAATTCCTTAGGGGCATTTTTGGCGAACGACAGGCGAAGCTATGCCATGGAATACGGCGCGGTACGGCGATGGCCAAACTTAGTCGGCGCTGGTGGTGGCTACTTTGCGGTTGTCCAGGGCGTCGGCCTTTTGTTGAAAAAAGGCGGCGACGCGATCGATGATTTCATTCAAAGGAGTACGAGGACGGAAGCCAGTGAGGGCATGGAGCTTATCGACGCAGGGCACACGGCGCATCATGTCCTCGAAGCCGGGCTCGTAGGCCTGATCATACGGAACGTATTCAATGGGTGAGGAACTGCCGGTGCGTTCCTTAACGCGCTGCGCTAATCCCTCGATGGTGATCTCCTCGGTGTTGCCGATGTTGACGACTTCGCCGATGGCGCGCTCCAGGTCCATGAGGCGGATGAGGCCTTCGACGGTGTCCCGCACATCGCAGAAGCAGCGAGACTGCTTTCCGCTGCCGTAGATGCTGATGGTGGTGTTGTCCAAGGCGGATTTGACGAAATTGGGAAGCACCATTCCGTAGCGGCCGGTTTGCCGGGGACCAACGGTGTTAAAAAAGCGAGCCACGATGACGGGCAGCTTCTTTTCCTTCCAATAAGAGAGTGCGAGAAATTCATCGAGGGCCTTGGAGGCGGCGTAGCTCCAGCGGCCTTTGGTGGTGGGGCCAAGGACGAGATCGGCGTCTTCATGGAAGGGAACGTTGGTGTTTTTGCCGTAGACTTCGGACGTGGAAGCGGTGAGAACAAGTTTCTTTTTCTTGCAAGCGGCTTCAAGAATTAGTTGAGTGCCGTTGACGTTGGTCTCGATAGTTTTGACCGGGCTTTCGACGATGAGCTTAACGCCGACGGCAGCGGCCAAGTGGACGATGACATCGGCATCATCGACCAGTTCGGCGAGCAACTGACGATTTTCGATGTTGTCCAGATGATATTGCATGCGGTCCGAAGACTTGAGATGGCGGATATTTTCGACGCTGCCGGTCGAGAGGTTGTCCAGCAAAACGACCCGGTCGCCGCGGTCAAGAAGGCGCTCCGCGAGGTGTGAACCAATAAAGCCGGCGCCGCCGGTGATCAGATAGCGCAAAGGGCCTCCTTATAGGGCCTGGGAGTCGTCATCGTCGCGATCGCGGGAGACGCGCTCGGTGACGGCTTCGGAATCTTCTTCTCCGTGCTGACCTTCAGCCGCTTCCTGGGGACCGTATCCATAGGAGTACGGATAATACCGATACGAGTAGTAGTAGTCGGGAGCGCTGGCATCCACGGCATTGAGGACGACGCCGAGGATGCGGCACTTCACGCTGTTGAGCAAGTCGCGCGTGCGGGTGAAGGCCTCCTTTGGTGTTTCGCCGCTGCGAACGACGAGGAGCACGCCGTCGGCCTGCACGGAAAGAATTACGGCATCGGTGGCGGCCATGATGGGCGGCGAATCAATGACGATAAACTTGAACTTGGTGCGCAGCTCGGCGATGGCTTCGACGAGCTTGTGGGAAGAGAGCAAATCCGCGGGATTCGGCGGAAGAGGTCCGGTAGGAATGGCAACCAGATTAGGGATCGTGGGGTGCGGGATGGACACCAAATCGAGACTGGAAACGCCGGCCAGATAAGAACTCAAACCGGCATATTTGCCGCCGGTTAAATTGAGGAGGCGGCCGACGCCGGGTTTGCGAAGGTCAGCATCGACCAGCGCGGTCTTATCGCCGAGTTGCGCGAGGGTAACAGCAAGATTCGCGGCAGCGGTGGTCTTGCCTTCCCGCGGGAGAGCGCTGGTGACCAGGATGACTTGCGGCGGATGATCGGCCTGCGAAAGGAGAATAGAAGTCCGCAAGGCGCGAAACGCTTCTGACATCTGCGACTTGGGCAAGTGCTGGGCGACCAGCTCGATGCGTTTGTCGTGACCGTTGGACGAGAAACCCTTCAAAAGGCCATGGCGCTTGCCGTTTCCGTTGGAACCGGCAAACTGAGGCACGACGGCAAGAGAGGGCAGCCGCGAAAGAGTTTCGACGTCGTCCGGGGTCTTCACGGTGTTATCGAGATACTCGCGCATCAGAGCCAAACCGATACCGCCGACCAAACCCACGAGAAAGGCGAGCGCCACGTTGCGGGTCTTGGCGGGACGCGCGGGCGTGGAAGGAATCATGGCGGGGTCCACGACGCGAATGTTGGAAGAGCGCAAGCTGGCGGAAATCGCGGTTTCCTTCAGCTTGGTCATCAGGCCGTCGTAGAGAGTCTTCAGGGCCTCAGCCTCGCGCTTAAGAATGTTGTACTCGACGAGCTTCTCGGCCATTTGATTGGCGGCAATCTTTTGCTGGTCGAGTGCGCCAGTGAGCATGGACTCGCGCTCGCGGGCTTCCCGGAAATCGCTTTCGAGAATATCGACAATCTTCTGCTTTTCTTTTTCGACGTTGGCGTCCAACTCTTTCAGTTGAGCCTGGAGGCGCTGGACCTTAGGAAAATTGGGGCCGTACTGGCTCAAGGCGTCGTTGTATTGGCTGGAAAGATCCTCGCGCTTCCGAAGCAAATCCATCACTGTAGTGTTGCTTTGAACCTGGGGAATGGCGTTCAAATTGCCGGATTTGGCAAACTGGTAAAGCGATTCCTTCTTCATGCGCTCGCTCTGCGCGTCGGTGAGTTCCTTGTTGACGTCAGCGAGCCGCTGGGTGGTGATGTTTTGCTTGTCGTCAAGCGTCCAGATCTGATTTTGCCGTTCGTAAGTAATCAGGGCGTCTTCAGCCTTCTGTACCTTGATGCGGAGGTCGTCCAGCTGGCTAGTAAGCCAGGTGGAAGCCTGGCTGGTGGCCTCGTACTTACTGCGAAAATTCTGCTCGATGTAGGAATTAATGTGCGCGTTCACGATGCGCGCGGCGAGCTGAGGGTCAGTGGATTCAAAACTAACGTCCATCAGACGGCTATTGGGGACACGTTTCACGCTTAGGCTTCCCAAGAACTCAGCAAGTTCGGGCGGACGTTTCTGGTTTGCGAGACTGCCGCTAGCAATGGCTTCCGAGGGCCCATTGGGCGAAGCAAATTCCGGGCGGGACGAAAGGGCGTTGTTGCGAATGGTTTGGAGAGCCAGCGTTTCGCTGGTGAGGATCTTGGATTGCGTCTCGATGTAGTTCTCAAGATCCATCATTACGTCGAAGGAATCCGTGCCCTGGAAGGGGAGGATGTTGGCGTTCTCGCGGTCAATCTCAACGCGAGCGGTGGCGATGTAAACGGGCTGCATGCGGAAGGTGGCGATGGCGACAATGGTGACGACCGCGAGCATGAAGGAAAGAATCAGCCATTGATGCTTGCGTAAAATCAGCAGGTAGTCGTAGAGATGGGGTTCCCGGGGGGAGAGTTCGAAAGCAGGAAAGCGAGCCGGGAGCGAGACCAACTCAACGGCGCCGTTGGAGCCATTTTCACGAGGTGCGAGTTTGTTATCGTCAGCCATTTTTTAGTGGTAGGCCACCCGGTAAAGAGCGACTCCCGATCCCAAAGCAATTCCGAATTCCAGAGCCCTGAGCATCGCCTGCCTGCCCGCGCTATTTGGGACATACAGAATGTCGCTGGGCTGGAGCTGCACGTCCTCGGACTCACGTTTCATTACCTTCTTAAGATCAACGTCAACCTGGTGCTGCTGGCCCTGAGCGTCCTTTCGGACGATGACCGCGTGATCGCTCTTCGCAGTGTTGTTCAAGCCGCCGGCAAGCGCCAAAACTTTCAAGGTGGTCATTTGCCCGCGGTCATTCGCCAGGACGAAACCGCCGGGCCGGGTCACCGCCCCCAGAACGTAGACAATGCCCGAGTGCGGAACGGTAACGATATCGCCAGCCTGAAGGATGATGTTGTTCGTGGCATCGCCGCTTTCCATCAGTTCGTTCAGATTGATGGTGATCGTATTGTTCAAATGGGGCGGATCAACAGGCGGAGCTGAACTCGCGGAGGCAGTCACGGCTGCCGACGTGGAAGAGGCGGGTTCCTGCGTCGGGCCAGGGTGGGTCGATCCTTTGGAGGCAGCGGGATCTTCTGGACCAATTGCCGGAGGCTCCGTTGGATCGGAGGACAACTCCTGTGCGGGCCGGTTCACAATCACGGTATCGCCGGCGTCATTGGAGACGCCGCCGGCCTCCGCCAAGACTTCCAGAAGAGTCACGGGCCGGTCGGCCTGGTAAACCATGGCATGTCCGACGGCCCCAACGACAGTGATGGGCTTGCTCTTTCTCTCTTTGACGCTGATGCTTACTTCGGCGTGAGAAACCAGGCCATTCGCTTCCAGAACTTCGGCGATTTTCTGTTCGGCCTGGACTTCCGTCAATCCCGAGACATGCAAGCGAACCGGTACGAGAGGGATGCCGATGGAACCGCTCTGACTGACGCGCACTTCCCGGCTAAGTTCTTTAACGTCGAAGACTTCGATCTCCAGCAGATCGCCATTGCCAATGACGTAGTCATGCGGGATCAACCGCGCGGAGGCGGACATCAAATGTATGCGGTCGTTGGCTTGCTGCGGCGTCTCGAGAACGGCCTGCTGCTGAGCGCTGCTGGGCGGCGCCAGAACCAGTAATACGAGCAGGGCAGTCGGAACGAAATACCACACCAACGCACCCAGTCTGGCTGGCTGCATGAGAATAGATGACCCCCAAGTGGATTATACAGTGAGAACGCCCAAGTCCATCAGTGATTTCGTGGATTTCGATGGCGCGACCGGTGGGCTGTGGGCTCCAGGGCGGCAGTCTGGATCTCTGAAGTGGCGAGGTGGGCCATGAGAAAAAACAGGAATGCGTTGGAGGGGATGTGCAGATTGAAATCGACCAGACTATGCACCAGGAATCCTGCGCAAGCGATCATGCCGGAGAGCTGCAAAGTCCCGGCGAAAGAGTTATTGAGCTGGCGCAATCTTCTAAGGGATTCGTTGAACAAAACGCCGAGAAACCAGGCACAACACAGTCCACCGAGAAGGCCGGTTTCGGCGAGGGCC
Source organism: Candidatus Acidiferrum sp. (assembly GCA_041485085.1). Taxonomy (GTDB): domain Bacteria; phylum Acidobacteriota; class Terriglobia; order Acidiferrales; family UBA7541; genus Acidiferrum. The sequence continues at coordinate 1,775 of JBGPIX010000014.1, read as the reverse complement.
TCAAGGTAGTCGTTGTGAGTGTGATTGACAATTTTCCCATCGTAGAGTGATTCGTAAGGCGGATAAACGATCTGGAGCGTGCCAAGTCCCGTCCCAGCGATAGGGTGTTGGAGGAAAATTTGCCAGGTGTCGTGGCGCATGGAGGCCCGCTTCCCCGCGGTAGCTTCGAGCGACTGGAAGGAAGAAAAACGCTGCAGGAGCTGTCCGACGCCGAGCCAGGAGACCATCAGCAGGGCCATGAGCAAGACAGCGGCAGCGGCGAACAATTGCTTACCGGCGGTGCGCCGCTGAATCATCACGAGCGCCAATACGGCCAATTCCACGCCGAAACTCACAATACCTCCCCGGGAGACAGAGAGGAAAAGCGCGCCAATCGGGACAACAGCGAAGAGGCCGACGACCGGCCAGCGCTCCCGCCGCACTCTGCCCAGAGCGAGAGGGACGAGAGCGAGCGGAAGAATCAACTCCACAAATCCGGCAAAGTGATTACGGTTGACGTAGGGCCCGAATGGAATCCCGCCATAGTGCATCTCGCGAAACCAGTAGAGCTTCCCGTTGAAGGTAAGGTGCTGGAGAATGCCGAAAATGCAGACTAAGAACCCGAAAACCATCCCGAACCAAACGAAGCCGCGCCAATCCTGAAGGGTGCGGAAAGCTTGCACCGCGAGAAACAGGAGGATCAGGTCGGAGGCGAGAAGCAGAAGTTCCATCCGCGTGTTGTAGGAAGAAGCGGTGCGATGAAAAAGCCACTGGCCGAAAACGATTAGCGAAAATGCTGCCAGCGGCGGGAGGAGGGGAGAAAAAACGATTTGTTCTTCATGGGTGAAATAGATCCACAAAGCCCAAGCGAGAAAGAGCAAACCTGTCCCGGTCTCAAAGACGGCGCGTGCCCAATCCTCGACGCCTCCGTGCGCGGCGACGGCGAACACGACCAGAGCACAAATGCCGAAGCGCAGCAACCTCATGGCCTGGGATGCTCCGCGGCTGCCGGAACTAAGGCAACGTCATCCACCCAAGCTGTCCCCTGAATTTTGTTCTCGGCCTCTTCACTGGGAAAGCGGACCAGACAGACTTGCGCTTCGCGAACATCACTCGCTGAGGTCCAGAGCATTTCGATGCGCGTCCAGGGAGCAGTTCCATGAATTTCCGAAGTGTTAGCAGTAGAAGTGTACTGCGTGTCCAAAGAATTCAACCGAAAGCGAAGGCCCTGGTCGGAGGTCAGCGCTCTAGTCTTAATCCACGCGGAAAAGAGATACGCCGTGGAGGGCCTAACAGGAACGTAGTGACAGACGCCGTCCAAGTAACTGATATTGGATCTCCCGTCAAAGATCAGGCGCAGAGAACTATTGCCAGACCGCTTCTCGTGAGTATCGATACCAACCTGCACGCCGCGAGTTCCCTGCGAAAAAAGCCAGGAAAATCCGCCGCCGGAAATGCTCGATTCGAATCCTCCGTCCCACAAGACCGAGCCAGGCGGACTCTGCAAATCTGCCAGGCCCGCGAAAAGGGCGGCCTGGTCCCATACGCGGCTGGCATCGCTGATGCGTTTTTCCGTCCTCAACGCGTTGACAAGAGAGAAAGAATCGGACAGGGAAATACGGGGATGAAGGGAAGCCATCCGGTTCCATACTGTAAGAGCATTCTCTGTATGTCCATCGATGGTCTGGTCCCGAATCACATCGAGGTAAGCCTCGGTAATGGGCGGCAAGACACGGTCGATGGTGGTTTCGATGCTGGAACCGGACCTGAGGGCACGGGAAAAGGCTTCCGCGGCT
>JBGPIX010000013.1:0-33429 GCA_041485085.1 Candidatus Acidiferrum sp. | reverse complement strand
TTGTCCGCCCGCTCGCTGGTATCCGAGAAACTCGCGCTGCCGCCATCGTGAAACGTCCGGCGGGGTCCAATGAAACTCCTGCGTCTTTTCGTTAAATTCCTCGGCCTGATGATGGAGATTCCTCGTCGTAAGAAGCCCGCCCCGGCGGACTGCTTCAACCGTCTTGCCCACGACCACGCCGTACATCCTGACGGTTGCGCCAATGGCGAGATCTTCGGTAACGAATTTGTGTTTTGCAGGGACGTCAGATTCCAGTATGTAGGTCTGAGAGTCAAAAGGAATCTGTTCGCCTTTGCGCAAGTCGGTCAGAGCGATCAGCAGGTTGTCGTTCGAATTTAGTTTGAGTACCTTATTCGGCATGGAATCAATCCCGAGGTGCACCCTTCTGCAACCGCTTACAGTAGAGGTCCGTTTTTCTCCCGCATTGTAGAACACCGCAGGCGTTTCGTCGCGCAATCATTCCATCAGGGGATCAGGTCTTCAGGCGCCAGAACTTCGCGGCATTACCGCCAAGAACCGCCTTGTGCTCTTCCGCCGCGTACCCGCTGAGGTAATCCTTCACGAGAGTTACAACCTGCGTGTACGAAGCCGCGACCTTGCATACTGGCCAGTCTGAACCGATCATCAACCGGCGGGGCCCAAAACATTCGAACGCTACGTCGAGGTACGGTCGGATGTCTTCCGGCTTCCAGGATTGCCAGTCCGCTTCCGTCACCAGACCTGACACTTTGGCATGGACATTAGGAAATGACGCCAGCCTGCGCATTCCACGCGCCCAGACGTCAACGGCGCCGCTCTTGATCGGTGGTTTTGCCAGATGGTCGAGGACAAACCGCTGTCGAGGAAATCGTTCGACGAACGCTGCCGCTGTCGGAAGGTGCTTGGTGTAGATAAGAATGTCGTAGGCAAGGTCGAATTCTTCCAGCACAGAGATGCCGCGCAAGAAATCCGGTTGAAGCAGGAAGTCATCCGGCTCGCTCTGGACAATGTGACGAATTCCGACGAGTTTCGTATTTCCAGCGAAAGATTCCAACTCTGCGCGCAACCGCGGTGAACGCACATCGACCCAGCCGACGACTCCGAGAATGAAAGGATTGTTTTCGGCCAGCTCCAGCAGCCATCGGGTTTCTTCCAGCGTCTGCCTAGCTTGGACAAGAACGCTTCCCTGGAACCCGCCATTCTCCAGTTCCGGCTTTAAATCGGCGGGCAGGAAGTCGCGGCGAATCGAGGCCATCGCTTCGTCGATCCAGCCGTACTCCCGCCGGTCATAGATCCAAAAGTGTTGATGAGCATCAATGTGCATCGCGACTCAAATGTCTCAGGATCTATTGTACGATTTCCTCGGAACTTAGAGTTTTGCCTCGGTGCGGTTGGTTGGGGACCAGCCGACCTGATTCCCCCAAGCCTGCAATCTCCATCTTGACCACAGAAAGGAAAGCGGGAACGTCTCTATTTGAAATATGACGGGAAATATCTGGCGGAGAGGGGGGGATTCGAACCCCCGGTAGGAGTTTTGGCCCCTACAACGGTTTAGCAAACCGCCGCATTCAGCCGCTCTGCCACCTCTCCGCGGTTTGTTATCAACAGCTTACCACATTTACTTCAATTCACCTGCTGAACAGTTGCTGAACATTTGTGGAAATCGTCCAAAGTCGTCTCCAAAGTCTTCATCGCCGCCAAGACTGCCGGGTCAAAAGCTTTGATGTAACGTTCTTTGGTCACGTGCGGTTTTGCATGACGCAGGATGCGCTGGACGACTTTTTCGTTCGCGCCCAGTTCATACAGGTTCGATGCAATGCCGCGTCTGCACGCATGCCAGCCGTACCATACCAGCCGCAATGACTCCACGGCTGGCCGGACAAGTCGCTGACCCATTCTGTTCAAGTCCATGTGGTCGCCGCCGCCGGAGTGAAACATTACCCCGGTCTTCGGATTCCCCATGGACAGGCGGTACGCGTCCAGGATTTCCGCCAGTTGCCGAATGACGGGAACCGCTTGGGCGCTGGCTCGCGTCTTAGGTCCATTCACAAAGCTCTTCCAAATGGATCTGTTAACGCTCAACGAGTCACCCGTGTAGTCCGTCCATTCAAGCCCTCGCAATTCGCCTTCGCGAAGTCCTGCAAAGGACGCTGTGGCGATCACTGCTTTGGGCAACAACGGCAGAAGATTCAGAATGCGATCTATCTGGGCCAAGCTGTACGCAAAGGTTTCGCGCGCTTCGCGTGCATTTCTGGGAATACGGGCATCCTGGACGGGGTTCACTCCATCGAACGCGCCTTCGTTCTTTGCGTGGCTGAAAACACCGCTGAGTACACTCTTGATGTGCTGCAGAGTGGTTTTGCTCAGGTCGTGTTCTTCGGCGATGGCCTTGAGCATTCTGCTCGCATCCACCGTTCTGAACTCACGCAAACGAATCTGTCCGACGCGGTCCGACATGTGATTCTTCCAGATTTCCCGATACCCTTTTCTTGTCGAAGCACGCAACTCGTCGATGTAGGGCAGGTAGATGTCCTCGACAAATTCCTTGAGGTTCATGCTGGTCTCCGGCGTGAACTTGCCGGCGTTGAGCCGATGCATGAACTCGACTTTGAGGGGCATGATGTCGGATTCGCGTGGATAACGTTCCAGACGTCCTAACATTTTTGCCCGCTGCTTGAATTTGATCGATCCATTTTCCTGCCGTACTTGGACGCGATACTTTACGTACCAAGCCGCATGGTCTGCATACAAACATCCATCTTGATAACGAACGGATTTGGTCATTTTTTCTCCTTAATGACCCTGCCCGTTCGCACTGACCAACTGGCGGTTCAGCCACTCGTGAAGCTCCGTACTGCCCCAAGGAAAACGAATGTAGCGTCCAAGCCGCAAATGCGGGATCGGATCGCTGGTCCGTTTTGCATTGGTCCACGAGCGTACCCAAGTTTCGGGTACGTTTAGCCGTTTCGCCAACTCGGTCGAGTCTATCACTTCTATTTGCGATTGATTCATGTTCGTTCTTCCTAAAATCATTTGAGCGAATTCCCGATAATCAGACGGACCGTTCAGTATCGGCCTGGGTATTTGGGGAAGAAATATCGGTCTGCGAGAGCGGCTTGGCACTGGCTAGTTGGGCCTGCGCTTTGTCTACGGTGCGATGCGCGTAGTCCTGCGGATCGGCCTTGTCGTCCGAACGGTAGTCGGCGATCCGGCGCACGATTTCTTGTGGGTCGTCGCCACGCGCCAGAGCGCGTTTGGCGAAAGCCCAGTCGTGTTCTGACTGGCTTAGATGGGTCCGCGGCGAGGACTCCCGTTTGGCGCGGTTGTCGTAGGTGGGGCGCGGCGAGTCCTGGGAATCGATGTGTAGTTTGAAATCGCGGATGTGATAGGTGGCCGTGGATTCCCTGCGGGCTTGCACGTGGAAATCCACCTCGTACTTCTTGTTGGCGAAACCGGGAACCCGCAAGACGCGAGTCGCGTCGGTCGCCGCGGGATCGCCGCCGAACTCGCGCGCCAAAGCATGAAGGAGCGCTTCGGCCTCTTCGAGATGCATGCCTTCGACTTTCCAGACAACCTGGTGCTTCTCAGGCGAACTATTCAGCACGTAGTTCGGCTTGGGGACGACGCTGGAGTTCTCGATAGTTTCCAAGGCCTCCGGGTCGCCGTGGTCCAGGTCGAGATAGACATGCCGGACGGACTCGATGTCTTCCTTGGTCCGGGTCGAGGCGTCTTTCTTGAGCGGGTTCATCCCTATATATATGTCCGAGCCGTTGGCATTCTTGTAGCGAAGCCACGCTTGAAACTCCGGGCTTGCGGCTTTCTGTGCGCTGGTGATGCGCTGGATGGTTTCGCCGAAATTCCGATTGAGCACGAGCATGGCAATGCGGTCGGTGGGCTCGAAATTGTCGAGAATGTATTCCGAAGCGGATAGTGAAAACGGAACTGATTTTTCAGCGGGATTCATACAAGCTCCTTGTGACAATCGAAAATGAAACCGTAGTTGTACTCATCGCGATCGGGATCGTAGCCGTGAATTTCCACGACTTCGGAGACGAAGCGCCGGCCCGGCCGGCGTTCGAGGTGCACAACAACATTCACGGAATCGCCGACATTGGTTTTGATGGCGCGGTAGGGCAGGTCCACACCGCTCTGCAAAACGCAGCTCGTGAATCGGGCCAAGCCCTGCCTTGCGGATGTGGCGTGGAGGGTCGAAAGGCTCCCCGAGTGTCCGGTGTTAAGAAGCTGCAAGAGATCGAAAGCCTCGCTTCCCCGAATTTCGCCAAGGATGATCCTATCGGGCCGGTGTCGTAGAGATGCCTTTAGGAGATCCCGAATGGTGATGGCAGGGAGACCGTTTTGCGGCTGCCGCGCTTCGAAACGGACCAGGTTGTCCTGGCCATGTGAATCTCAGAGGTGTCCTCAATCAGGAGAACACGTTCATCGGAGGGAATGAATTTCCCGAGTACATTGAGTAATGAAGTTTTCCCACTTCCGGTAGAGCCGGCGATCAGGATATTCTTCCGCGCGAGAACGTAGCCTTCGAGTTGATTGGCCAGCCAACGTTCCAGAGTCCCTGCTTGAACGAGGTCTTCGACACCAAAGTGCCGAGCGTTGAACTTGCGGATTGTGAGAGTGACGCCGTTCACGCTGCACGGCGGAATGACCACCGCCACGCGGCTCCCATCCGGGAGTCGCGAATCGAGGATGGGCTTCGATTCCGAAATGTCGTCGCCCAATCGCCGCGCAATATTCTTGACCGCGACCATCAAGGATTTCTCGCCCAGATGGATGCCCTGCACCGGCTCGATGAATCCCGCCTTTTCAATGAAGATGTGGTCCGGGCCGTTGACCATGACCTCGCTGATCGCGTCATCAAGAATCAGGTGTTCGATCGGTTTGAGAAACGGGAGGATGGTTTCAAATCCGTTCATCACAGTTCTCCATCCGCTAGCTGGCGAAAATACGATTTGTTGATGTCGTTGTAGTAGGGCTTGAGGTAGCAAAACGTCGGGGGCATCGGGTTCGTTCCGTCGTAGGCGATGGTTACGGACTGTGCGTTGCGCAGCTCCATAGAGTCCTTCATGTCGAAGCGGAGATCGTGGTGCGGGCTGTAGCTTTTGGAGGCGGTGATATTTGCCTTATGCGACATGGCCTTGCCAGTCAGGAGGCTGACCTTCGCGTCGTGTCCGCTCTCCGACAGGTTGTAGCTGGCCTTCAGTCTGTCCTCGCGGCCGCAAAGCTCGCTGGCCGTGCGCGCGGAAAAGTCATCGGAAAGCGACAGAAAGATTTTCGTTCGAAACGTTTGCAGGAGAGTGCGCCACGATTCTCCTGGCAGCGCGGATTTCAAAGAACTGATGCTTTGCGTCGCGATGATGGGGATACATTTTGGCTGACGGGACAGGCTGAAGAATTTTTCATCGCCGGTCGGTTCACTCTCACCGACTGTTGCAAAGTGCTGGTATTCATCGCAGAGAAAAAGAACTTGGCGGAAGTAGCTCTCGGGATTCTTCTCCATCACGGGCACACGGTTCAGCACGGCCCGCTCGAAGTCGAGTTTCATCATGACGCCAATGGCCTTTGCCAGACCGGGGTTCATGCCGATCGGGAAGTTCAGCCCGCATAGGCCTCCGGTTTCAATCAACCAAGAGAAAGAAGGCAACGGTTTGCCGAATTTGAAGTCGGCATTGGCGTGCGGGTCGTAACACTCCGCGAGCGGACAGAACGTACGCTTCACGTCCTGGTTGTCATCGAAGAGCGAGAGGAAAACGGAAATGCCCTCGACGATCGACGTCCTCAGCTTCGGCTCAATCCTTCGCCAATCGAACCATGTACCCGATCATCCGACCTGGCTCGATTGTCCAGATTGATCAGAAGCAACGAAAGATCGCGCCCACCAAATGGCAGAACGAACACGAAAGGCCGATCTATTTCATTGAGCTGCGAGGCGAATATATTTGCAGCTGGTGCGAGATGCGCGAGGGTTACTTGTCGGCAGTTCCCCATCCGAATTCAAAATGCGAAGTTCGCCGTTTTTCCTATCCGCGAGAAGCCGAGATCGTAGGCCGAGTCGTCGGCGTGACCATGCGCCTTACAGAAGCAGGATAAATGGCCGTATGAGGATGAAGAGAGACTTATTCCTCGCGCCAGGCGTGGCGAGCATTCTTGGAGAAACGCGCCTGCGCATATATCCTGTTGGCGCGTCGCCGAAATTATTCAATCCTTGGAAGGAAGAGAGGCACGCATGATTATTGGAGATCGTTTGCGGGAGTTGCGGGAAGTAAAGAAACTCTCTCAGGGAGACATCGAGAAGAGAACGGGGCTGCTGCGATGCTACATTTCGCGCGTTGAGAACGGCCACACTGTCCCTGCCATCGAGACACTGGAGAAGTTGGCGCGAGCCCTGGAAGTCCCGCTCTACCAGCTTTTCTATGATGGTGACGAGCCACCGAAGCTGCCGAACCTGCTAAAACGGAAAACCACGGACGACATCGTTTGCGGGAGTTCGGGGAAACAGGCGGTGTACCTTCATAGACTGACAAAGTGCCTGAGCAAAGCAGGGGACCCGGACCGGAAGCTTCTACTGGCCATGGCACAAAAAATGGTCGCAGGGCGCAATCGTCGCCCTCAAGCTGCGGCGTAAGATTAGATGGAAAGCAGGGGCGTGCATCGCCGGAAAAATTCGGGCCGCGCCATTGTCGCGGCCCGAGTGCACCCACTGGTTTGTTCCCTACTTCGACTTCGTTCTTGTCGTCTTGTTCTTCTTGCGAGTCGTTCCCTTCGCTGATTTAGAGAGTTCCTCGCGTACTGCTGCGGACAGTTTCGCGGCGTCGATTTTGTAGCGGGCGGCGGTGCGTGCGAGGTTCGAGTCCTTCGCAAGCTGCTGGCGTGGGTTGTATCCCGGGCAGTACAGGTCGGACACAAGTGCACACACTACAAGGAAGTTCTGCACTTCCTGCGTACTCATCTCGCGGATGGCCTTCCCGGCAATCGTCTTGTAGTCGAAGGTGTTGCCACCCCACGAGGCTTTAGTCTTTTTTTCCTCCCAACCGTAAACACGGCAGAGGCGGCGGTGATTGTCGTGGCCCAGACGCTCGAAATAATCGAGCGTGGCCATTTCTAGGTCGGGACGCGAGAGCGTTGCTGAAAGTTTCTTACGGATGGCGTCGAGAATGCGGACACGCGTCTGTTTCTCGATGCGTTCGGCGAGGAGTTCCTTGGCTCGCGCTGCACGCTCCTGCGGCGTCACTTGGTAATGCGTGACTCGGGCATGGACCGCGCACTTTTCTTCACTGCACACGTGAAGCACTTTGCCGGCTTCGGGTCCGTCGATCACAACGGCGGGTTTGGTCTGTGGGCACTCGCCTTTCTTTACGGCGCGGTATTGCCCGTCATAGAGCACGTCGGCCTTGCGGGTCTTGGCTTGCCATGCCGGGGCTTGCGACACGCGCAGCGGTTGTTCGCCTGACTCTTCGAAAGGCTTCACGCGAAGCTGCACAAGGGCCTCCACTTTTGCGCGGTAACAGGCCCGGTCGGTGCAAATCGACTTCTTCTGCCCTACCGCCTCAGGGAATAGAAGCGGATTGGTCCCTGTGCGCTTCGGGCAGCGCAGGCAACTTCCCGCTGCTGGTAGCAAGGTTTCGTCCTGGGTGTCGAAGGGAGCGTTGGTCAAGTCCAGATGGATTTCCCGCTGAATCCACTCGTGGAGTTCCCGCACGGTGACCGCCTCGGCCTTCTTGTCTTTCAGAAGAGCCGCTGCCGTCCTGTGATGCGGGAAGCATTCGGCAAGGGCACGGCGCTGGTCGTCGGGCTGCAATCGGGCCATCTCAAACGCATGTGCCACCGTCAGCTTTCCGGCGTAGAACGCCTGTTGGACTTCGTCTACGAGGTGCATCAAACGCAGCCGTGCATAGACGTATTTCTCGGACCGTCCGATTTTCTCGGCCAGTGTTTCGACCGTGTAGGATTCGGGTTGCAGGTGCATTAAGGCGGCGTAGCCTCGTGCCTCGTCAAGTTCGTGCACGTCGGCGCGTTGCAGGTTTTCGATTTATCTTCAGTCCGAAAGAACCGCTCCACGACGTATGCCACGTCGGCTTCTGAACGACATGGAATCGTTATCTATAGTTGACTCTACGACGTGAATCAGTTCTCCCTGCCGCCGTTCCGCTACGCTCCACGGCGCCAGGGAGAACTGTGCGTTTACTTCTGGAGGACCCATGATCAGAGTTCAAAGAATTATCGCGCCTGACACAGGGCAGCGGAGTTGGGTGCTGTTCGACGGCTCGCGGCAACCAGTCGTTGCTCCGAATCAATATCTTTCCTACCTGCATTGTTTGGGCCGATCCCCGAACACGGTCCGCGCCTATGCCCATCATCTCCAGGCGTTTTCAAAATTCTTATCAGACGGGGCACACGACTGGAAAACCGTAACGTTGACCCAACTTGCTCAGTTTGTTGCCTGGTTGCGTCGAACTCATCTGCGTAACGGCAGGTTGCGTTCCGATTCAACGATCAACACCATCCTGGCGGCGGTGGGTTCCTTCTACGAATATCAGGATAGGCTGGGCATCGAGACGTACATCAGCCGATCGCGACGATTCGGAGCGAAGAGCTCGTACAAGCCGTTTTTGCACCACATCACGAGACGACGCCCACTACGCCACGTAGTCATTCATGTGCGGGTCACTCGACGCCTTCCGCTGGTGTTCTCTGCGCAGCAAGTTCAGACACTGCTCAATGCATGTATTCGCCGACGGGATCGGTTCCTTCTAAGCCTTTTGCACGAGAGCGGGATGCGGATCGGCCAGGCACTGGGCTTACGCCATGCTGACATCCGGTCCTTCGATGGAGAGATCGACATCGTGCCGCGTGCAAATAGCAACGGCGCTCTCGCCAAGTCACGGTCCCCTTACACGGTGCACGTCTCGAAAGAGCTGATGGCACTTTATGCCGATTATCTCGTGCACGAACACAGGGAGGTTAATCACGATTACGTCTTCGTGAACTGGTGGGGCGGGCGGATCGGGACTCCAATGACATATCCCACAGTGATTGATCTGTTCCGCAAGTTAAGCAGCAAAACAGGCCTACGAGCAACGCCGCACATGTTCCGGCACACACACGCAACGGAACTGCTGCGCGCCGGATGGGACGCCGCCTACGTGCAGCGACGGCTCGGGCACGCTCAGATCCAAACGACAGTAAATACGTATGGCCATCTCTCGACTGAAGACATGGGAGACATGTTCGCTCGTTATCAAGAGGAGCGTGCGAGGTGAGCCCGAATCTTTGGAAACGCGCCAAACAGCAACGGTTGTTCGCCGAACTGCAGGGCTTCTGGCGTGAAGACATCTGGGACATGCGCAATAGCCCAGTGAAAGCTGGACTGACCCCAGTCGCGCGACAGCGGTATCTATATTTCGAATGCAAGTTTCAGGCCATCAATAACGAGCTCAAGTACGCCTGCTGGAAGAAGTTCTCGGAAGGAGGCTGGAGAACCACAGCAACGTCGACTTTAGTGCACCGCCTGATCAAATGGCTCAATACACTGAACTCTTCTCCCTCGTCCTTCATGAGCCAAAGTTTCGAAAGCTGGCGAGCCGGATACACGAGCTATCTGAAGAGCCGCGGCATGTACAACCAGGGAACCACAAAGCGCGTGGATGCGCAGCAATGCCAGCGAGTGAGTCCGCGAGATAGCTCCTACATCGGTACGCTTCGCCAAATTTTCTTTATTCTTGAGAAAGCCTACGACGACTGCCCGGAACAGGAGAAAGATGTCTGGGACCTTCGACGAATGGCCATTCCAGTGAGTCTGTCGCTATCGGACGCCACCCTGAATTTCAGTTCGATTCAACAACGCTGGCTGAGGAAAGCTGCGAAGGCATATTTACAGTATTGCCTGGCGATCTATGCGGACGGCACGTGTCGCACGCGATTGCAATCAATCACGTGCTTCTCAGAGTTCCTTTCTCAGGAACGGCCAAAGGCGACGGCCCAAGCCATCACGCGTACGTTGCTTTTGAAATATTTAAGCTACCTTCCGCAACGCCTCAATATCGCTACGCGCAAAGGCAATGTGATTAATGTCCGGACCTTCCTGGAAGTGGCCGCACGCGAACGGTGGCTGCCCATCGGATCGAAGCGGATGATTTACGACGAGGAAGTGCCGCAGCCGCCCAAGCCGCAGCCTCGCTACATTCCGTCTGCGGTGCTGGATCAACTCAACAGACATCTCGGCAACATGAAGGCTCCTTGGATGCAGATGGTCCTTATCCTCCAAGAATGTGGAATGCGGTTGAGCGAACTCCTGGGCCTGCCCCTCGACTGTCTGACACAAGACGCGCGGGGCACATCCTATCTTCGGTTCATGCAAGGCAAGATGAAGCGAGAACACACGATCCCCGTGTCTCAGGAGATCGCGCGAGTCATACAGGAGCAACAACAAATCGTGCGACGCAGCCGGCCGTCTTCCACTATCTTGTTCCCGAATCCGAAAGGAAAAGTGTTCAAGCAATCGACTTTCACGCAACGCATCAACCATTTAGCTTACAAACACGAGATACGAGACGCGAATGGCAAGCTTGTCCGCTTTCAGTCCCATCAGTTCCGTCACACTGTTGGAACGCGAATGATTAATCTGGGTGTGCCGCACCACTTCATTCAGCGCTATTTGGGCCATCTGGGGCCGGAGATGACCAGTCGTTACGCGCACATCCATGACGCCACCATGAAGGAGAAACTGTCTGAGTATCTCCAAGGCACTCTAGTGGAACTGACGGGGAAAACTTTGCCCGAGAGCGGACCGCTCGACACTGGCGATCTCCAATGGTTCACGAGAAACGTTCTCGCTCAGGCGCTCACAAACGGCTACTGCGCGATACCCATCATCGCAGGCCCATGTCCTCATCCGAATGCCTGTCTGAACTGCGCTCACTTTCGCACTGATATCAGCTTTCTTGAGGCACACAAAAGTGAACTTCGAGAGACAGATCGAGTGATCGCCAAAGCAACCGCGAACGGATGGGTGCGACAAATCGAAATGAACGAACGCAAACGAAATAGCCTCGTCAACATCATCACGTCCTTGGAGCGAACACATGCGTAAAAATACAACCGGTCTCAAGCAAAGCGCGCGACTGCGCAGCGAACAAGCAATGGATCGCGCCATAGCAGCGTTGCAGCGGATGGATGCTTCCGATCAGGTCATCAACTTTCGGACCGTCGCCGCCGAAGCAAAGGTATCGACGGCGTGGCTTTATGGCCAGCAGGAGTTGCGTGCTCGCATCATGCGTTCCCGAGGGAGATCGGATCACGGCGCAGTTTCTACGGCCCCAGCTACGCTGGATCGCGAGCGAGTGTCCAAGCAAAACGTCGTGGCAACTCTGCGACTTCGGATCAAGACGCTTGAGGAAAGGAATCGAGAACTGACTGCGCTGCTGGAGCTTGCTTACGGGAGGCTTGCCTTGTCAGGCGAGAAGAACGCCTCGTACGTATAAGCTTTGACTCGCACAGTCGCCCGGGTGTATAGCCTTTTGGGGGTTCCCGAACGACGGATCGTATGCAAACTTAGGAGGCAACAAAATGATAGTTCAGTCCCGGGTGGCTTCCTGTTCTGCGGCGTTCCTGCTTTTCTTCGGATACACGGCGAACACCTCTGCCACGGACGCAAGCATCGATCCAGCCAAGGCCCAAATCACCGTCCTCTATGACGCCTTCGGCCAGGCTTCAGCGATGCAGAAGGATTGGGGCTATGCCGCTTTTATCGAATATGGCGGCAAACGCATTCTGTTCGATACGGGAAACAATCCCGACATTCTCGCCCAGAACGCCAAAGCAAAAGACGTCGACCTCTCGAAGCTGGACTTCGTCGTCATGTCCCACCGGCACGGCGATCACATGGGTGGGCTAGCCTACCTCTTGAAGGTGAACCCCAAAGTGACGATCTACGCCCCGAAGGAAGGTTTCGGCGTCTATGGCGCGGATTTGCCAAGCGGCTTCTATCGCAAAGACCCGTCTCTCACACCGGAGCAACGCTACTACAACGGTGCACCACCAGAAGTCATGCGGTTTGGCTCGGCTTGGCCTGGCGCTAATTTTCAACTCATCGACAAGAACACGGAGATCGCACCTAGCATCCATCTAATTACACTGGTCTCCGATAAGCCGGGTACGCTCGAACTGCGCGAACTGTCACTAGCCTTCAGCACGCCCGACGGCATGGTCATTGTGGTCGGCTGCTCCCATCCCGGTATCGACAAAATCGTCGAATCGGCCAGCGCGATCAACCCGCGCATCCATTTCATCGTTGGCGGCTTTCACCTCGTTACAGCTAGCGACCCTGACATCGAGAAGATTGCAACCGCGCTACATGATCGGTTCAAAGTCGAGTATGTCGCCCCTGGCCACTGCACCGGCGAGCCCGCCTTCACGGCGCTGAAAAAAGCCTTCGGCGATCACTATCTTTACGCTGGACTGGGCACAACATTAACGCTGAACTCCGCAGCGCCATAACTCGCCCAGAAACAATAGCGCCGTCTTTACTGCGACCGTTGGCGCCCACCACATTCCGAGCGTATCGTCGGCAATGCGGAAATTGAGCCCTAGAGTCGATCATAAAAGCCAAAATCTCAGCACGTCGTTCACATGTAAACCACGTGCCTAGCCGCTACCGAACATAGAAAGCCCTTGCGAACTACAGATAACTCGATGAGTTGTAATTCGAGGCATTGCGTGTCCGTGAGTTCGCGGATGGTGGCAGAGATGGTTTCCCGTTTGGCGAGTTTCGAAGCGCGGTAGCGCCGCGCCCCCGCTACGAGTTCAAAGAAGCCGTTCGCTCCGCCCGGTAATGGCCGGACGAGTACGGGCTGCAAGACGCCGTGCTGGCGGATGTTGCTGGCGAGTTCTGCCAGCTTCGTTTCATCAAACGTGCGTCTTGGATTGGTTTTTGATTCCTCAATGCGATTGAGGGGGATGTCCTGAACTGAGGACACCATGGGAGGTATCGCGCTGCTCTTGTTTACTGCGACTGCGGTATTCATTTTCGTTTTCTCCTTTTCTGCTTTCTTGAATCAATACTCTTCGGGCAAAAGTACGGTCGTAACGCTGCGGTCGGCTTCGGTAATCACCCACACCTTGGTGTCACCCGAAGAAGTGCGGTAGCTACTGAGCAGCCGGAAGCCGCGCTTCAAGCCGAGTTCGTTTTCCTTGCAGTCGTGCGCGTCGAGTTCTCCCCAATCGCCGCACACGTGCCGCGTGAGGAAGTCAAGCGGGGTTTGTCCTGCCTTTGCGAGCGCGGCCAATGCGCCGGGTGTGGCAACGATCTGGCCGAGCGGAAACAATGCTGCTCTGTTCGTGTCTTGCATGGATTTGTTCTCCTTCGAAGGTTTGGTTTTTGCCCTTCACGCAACGCGGAGCGGTGCATGAAAAGCAAATGCCCTTCATGGCGGGGGAAGGCGCCTGTCCGTCCGCGCTGTCAAGGCCGCGGGGTTGGCGTTCATCGGAGCGAAGCGCAGAGCCTTTACAGAAGAAGCGGACGGATCAGGCGCAGGGTTTAGCCAGGAAGGGCAGGAGATGTCAATTTGATGTGGAGATAACTTCTTAGGTCTACTTTCGGGGAAAGAGACAATCCGCGAGGACTCAAGCGACTGAAAGCGCTAAGTCGATGTTCGAGAATTAGCTACGGGACCGCTGTCTGGCTTTGTACAGTGTATGGGCTCCCGTGATTTTGATGCGGTAATCGATTAATTCCGAGCTGACTTCAAATTGCTCGGCGAGCTCGTCGATCGCCATGCCTTTATTGACGGCCGGGAAAATCGCTGGCCACGGGAGTAGCGCAGCGGCTCCGACGCCGTAAGCCTCTTGCTCCTGCTTCTTGTCGTATCCTCTCATCCGCAATCCGTCGGTCGAGCGCATGAGACCGGTGGGAGAGTGTTTCAAGTAGATGTGAGCCACTTCTTCCATCAGCGTGATTTTCATGCGGCGCGGGTTGTGGCGGGAATTGAGGATACAGATTCGAGAACCGTCCGGCAGCGGCTGGGCGTAAACGCCGCCGGACCACTGTTTCTTTCCGTGGATGAGGAGTTGTTGGCGCACAGCTTTCGGGAGTAGCGCACAAGCGTCGTCCAAGTCGAGGAGGCGAAGCCCGATTAACGGTGCGAGTTTGAAGGGGTCGAGCAGGTGATGAGTTGAAAGATTGAGCCGCTTGCGCAGGGCAATCCCGTGGGGCTCCCACGCCCGGGCTCGCATGGAAAAAGGCAATAGCACACTACGCTTTCTTGAGGGATTTCATATAGTTATTGTAGGCATTGCGGAAGAGATGGGACAACGCCTCGGCGGTTTGGCGGTCGAGGTTTTTGTCGGCGCGTAGATAAACTTCGACAATGTCAGGTGTGTGCTCGAGAATTTTTCTCTTTCGAAGCACGGGTTTTGGTTTTTGTTGACGCAATTCCTCCCAGTCTTCTCCGAGCCACTCCGATAGTGCCACGAGAGAACCAGCCGCGACATCTTTCGAAGCGCCACGTTCGATCCTGGAGAGAGTCGGAATTTTCATTTTAGTGATTTCAGCGAGGTCGCGAAGGGAAAGTTCGTTTTCCTCGCGTTTTCTTCGGACAAGGCGTCCGAGCCGCGCAACATCGATGCCGTCAGCCATTTGCCTCCTTGGGGTTGGGATGGCGGGATTCTACTTCTCTTCTACGAGAAAAGCTACTTGACGAGAATCGGATTTCTGCATATTCTCGTGTATGAGAATTATCACACATGAAGCAGCGGCGCGAAAGAGAAGAGCTTCGTGAAGCGAAGTGTACACCTCAAGGAGGCAGCAACATGGACGTTCCGCAGGATCGAGAACCGGCAGTGGATATTTTTGAATATGCGCAGCGTGGCGACGAGGTTCCGCACGCACATAGGTACCACGTTCGAATCGATGGACAGAATTTCGAGATCGACACGCCGCGGCCCACCGGAGAGTTTTTGCTCGCCAGGGTCGGCAAGCGTGCGTGCGCGTTCGAACTCATCGAGGAGTTCACGTACCGTGAAAACGACGTGGTTGAGCCGAAGGAAGAGGTGGATCTTCGGAAGAAAGGGCTCAAGGGCTTCATTACGGCTCACAAGGAGATTGTCGAAATCTTCATCGATGGGCCTGCTTACCAGATCGAAAGGGGAGACCGGACAGTTGCAGAGATTTTGGGCAAGGTGAATAAGACACCCGAAGGCTACGTGCTGCTGGAGGAGAAGGATGGCCCGCCGATGCCTTTGCCGCCCGATCGGCCTGTGAAGGTTAAAGGCTGTGAAGTCTTCTTCACGCAAGTGCAGTCGGGCGCGTCTTCGTGATTGGGCATGACCGACTACCCGGCGGAACAAATTGAGGCGCTGGGGCGGTACTGCGGAAAAGTGATCGGCCTCGTCGAGGGCGGCCGCATGTACTTGCTGCTGGAGCAGTTGCTGTTGCCGAATGGCTGCGAGCCCCAACGCTGCGATGCATTGCTTCGCCCATTCGGCGGCGCGGATGGCTATCCGTCGCAACTCTACTTTTCAGTCCAGGTCAAGTCTGCGTTCTCCAGAAACTGGAACGTCAGCAATGCGCGTATCTGCGAAAGGAACTGGTTTGCGCTCTCTTGGCGGATCACCCTGTCATCGCCCACCCTCGTGGACATTTTGTTGGCGCATCTGACGGGATTTACAAGATAAAGATGGTATCGATAAAGATGACCGGTTCTTTGTACGCAACGATCCTCAAGGATCTATCGAGGCCCCACCCGTTTGCCAGCGAGCGTGTAGGCTTTGTGCTGGCGCGCCTCGGCTCGCTGGCCGACTCGGGAAGCCTGGTGCTTCTGCATCGTTACCACTCCATCCCAGACGATCAGTACATAGAGGACTCTACGGTGGGCGCCCGAATCGGCAGCCAAGCGATTACTTGGGGGATGCAGGAAGCCTATCGCGGGCGGAAAACACGAGAAGGCGTTTTTCACGTTCACTTGCATGCGCATAACGGAAGAACGGGTATGAGCGTGGTGGACCAGCGTGAGATTCCCGAGATGGTGCGAGGCTTCCACGCGGTGGGAACTGAGGCGGCTCATGGAATTCTCATTTTCAGTTTGAATCATGGGTTCGCGTGGGTATGGCCTGCAGGTAAAAACGAACTCGTTATCGCTTCGAAAATCTGTGTAATCGGGCATCCCCTTGGAGTCTTTGAGAGGAGCGCGACGTAATGACCAACGAGAGATTTGCCCGACAGTCGTTTCTGGGACCAGATGCCGATGAACGCATAGCAAACTGCACAGTGGGGCTCGCGGGTCTCGGTGGGGGTGGATCGCATGTTGTGCAGCAGTTGGCGCACGTCGGATTCCGGCGGTACGTGCTGTTTGATGGAGACATCGTCGAAGAGTCCAATCTGAATCGATTGGTTGGGGCAAAGAGTCTGGATGTTCTAGCAGAAACGCCGAAACTTCACATTGCGAAGACACTCATCTATGGGCTACAGCCTAGCGCCAAAATAAAGAGTTTCGCGGGCCGCTGGCAGGAAAGGCCTGAACTTCTGCGTGAGTGCCAAATTGTGTTTGGATGCGTCGACGGTTATGGAGGACGTTCCGAGCTCGAGATGGCTTGCAGGCGGTACATAATGCACTACATCGACATCGGAATGGACGTGCACGGTGAAAAGGCGCCAGTCATTGGCGGCCAGGTGATTCTTTCCTCGCCGGGCAACATTTGCATGCGCTGCATGGGATTTCTAACCGATGCCAAATTGAAGGAGGAAGCCGAGAAGTATGGAAAGGCCGGAGGACGTCCACAAGTCGTCTGGCCAAACGGTGTTCTGGCATCGACGGCTGTAGGACTGGCGGTGGATCTGGTCACCGGTTGGGCCAAGCGTGCGCCAAGATTTGCTTACATCGTATTCGACGGTAACGAAAACACCCTGAAAGAGAGCCTGACACTCAAGAATCTGAACTTGAGATTATGCCCTCACTTTTCGGACGATGATTTAGGGGATCCGGTTCCGATTGAGCTGTGAAAACAAACCTGAATGTAATGAAGGTAACCGTATGCTGGTGGCGCATCATCAATGGTCCTAGGAAACTAGAAAAGATGAAGTTATATTTCGATGAATCGGGAGATTTCAACCCTCCGATAAACGGCGGACCCAAGTTCTCGTTCGTCGTGGGGGTCATAGTCCCTGAGTCCGCTACAGAGAAACTCAAGGAGGACTTTGACTGGTTCGTTGGCCAACTGGCCCCTTCTGAGTTTGTACGAGGGGAGCCCAAGGGATGTGCTCTCACAATCGAGCATAGGCGCGTGCTCATGGAAATCCTGAAATCGCATGAGAGCGTGATGCTAGTCCCTATTTCTGTGAATGTAGGCGTGCACGATCCCATATTTCTCGCTTCCCTCCCGGCGAAAATTCGTGCGTTGATCGAAAGTAATCTCCGCACTCCGTCGACACTGATGACGGTGAAGCAACGGAAGGAACTTGCAGCACGATTCGGTCGATTAAATGCACAGGTCCTTCTTAGACTCTTCTCCTACGCGATCGCCGTTCTCAAGGGAGTTGAGGCTATCGCGTGCCGTTATCACTGTCGTAGGTTTCACTCGCAGTATGAGCCAGTCACTATCACTTTTGATCGCGCGGCAAGGCCCGGAAGCAGAGAAGAACTCGTCTTGCTCGATGCACTTCCCGGGTGGATTGCAAACTGGTCCCGTACCATACCTCTGAGAATTCCTTCTGAGATGAACGAGAGTCACCCGTTTCTCGCCGCGTATGGTAAGAGGGAAGCTGAGAGATGGACTCTGCATCTCGGCAAAATGTTGTCGGGAAGGATCGCGTTCGAGAATTCGCGGGTTGCTTGGCCACTTCAGTTGGCCGACTTTGTAGCAAATACCTGGGCGCAAACGATAAGCGACTACGAAGGGACTAGGGGATTACGGTCTTTGTTTCCGGACCTCTACCGTAAGAGTGCCCTTCCCGACGAGACTCCTCTAGGAGTTGTTGCCCCCACCGACCGAACAGACGTTACGTTGGCTCCCGCGCACTTGGAGGTATTTGCTAGGATAGTTTTCAGGGAACCGAAAATTCTTCCATGCTGCTAAGGTGCTAGGAATCTCCGATCGCGGTGAGCATCTGCGAAGCCGCCTGCCGGATATAGGCGAGACTTTCCGTCAAGAGTTGCGCATCCCCATTCCAGAATTGGATGTAGTCGCTCGCTGCGGAGCCGGTTTGGAGCCCGATGGCATGGCACACGACAAAAGCAGTCGCTTCGGCCTCCGTCTCCCGGATTCGCCGCGAAGTGGCAGAACGGCGATCCCCGCGATGCAAGAGTTCGTGCGCGATTTCGTGTGCAAGCGTTGAGAACTCTTCAGCCGGCGACTGGCCCGGAAGCAGCGTGATCTTTCCACCGCTCGACACACCGCGCGCGGGCGCGATCTGCTCGGAATACTCCACGGCAATTCCTTGTGCACGCGCGAAGCTGCGAAGGCGCTCGGCATACTCGCGCGGCTCGCCATGTACGTTGCCGATCTGAGGCAGTTCCTTGCCATCGGTCTGGCTGACGTCGAACACGTAGGCAGCACGAAAACCCGCGATCGAAACGGAAACGTGGTCTCGATTCTCTTCGTCCTTCTCAGGACTGCGACGAACGATGGGAGCAAGAATCAGGATGCCCTTCTCGCCCTTCTTCACGAATCGGCCGAGTTCGTTCCACGTGCGGAAGCCGGCGACGTAGCTGGCGGTCGGCTTTTGCGACACGATAAGCATCACGTTGTGAAGACTGTAGCGGTGGAAGCGCCCAATGGCCTTGAGATATCCCGTTAGCGCCTCACTGTGGCCTGCGTTCAGAGCAGCAACGAGCTGTTCCGTGGCTCTGTCAGTGATTTCCTTGATTTGTTCTGATTTCATCTTTCGTTCTCCTGTGTGGGGATTTGGTTCCCTCACTTGAAGCGGGGGAACCAAAGAACCGCGTTCGCAGGAGAACGGAAGGAAGAGCATTTAGAGCCGAAGCGGGTGGCAACCGGTGTGACACGAGTCCGCGAGTGGCGCAGCGGTGTGCGAGCGGAGGCGCAGGAAATGGAGGAAACGGAGGGGATTCTCGAGGGCTGTCGCGGATGAATTGCGGGAGTGAGACAGAATCGGGTTCAACGGCATAGACCTCAAGGGGCGCCCAACTCTGGCATCAACGACCATCGCTCAGGAGCGGGAGCGTCCCGGGACTACGCCCGAGTCAATCACCATTGGCCCAGACGGCCGTTACGTGGGCGAAGACGGCTTTGTTGTTCCCAAGGATTTTGTTGAATTCTTCGAGCGGTATCCGTTGCGAGTGCGTCGCTGGGTAACAAACCAACTGTCCCGGAGGTTCGGCCAGGATGCGATCCTCGACTTGGAGCAGGACCTACTCCTGTATCTTTGCACGCTGCCGCCAGACAGCCGATTTCGCCGAAAGGGAGCGAACGGAAGAACGGCCGGATGCACGGATGTAATCCAGTGCTTTCATCCGGTTCGCCACTATGGTGCAACCGCAGGGCGCTTTCACAACTTCATCAATCTCTGCCTTGCGAACCGGCTGAGCACGATCTTGGCGAGGCAGCGGCACAATCCAATCTGCGATCCTCGAAACCTGAGCATCGCCAACCTTCAAGAAAACGAAGACGGTCCGGAGTTGGTTGGCGAGATCGGCGAAGCGTATCTTCTCAGGCACTCAGAGACATTCGCGCGAGAATGTCGCCGAAAGACGCACGCCGAAAATCCTGTTGTGAAAGCGTACATCAGAGAGTTCGAGCAGTTTGTGCTACAGAGAGAACCTACGCTACTCGCCGTCGTCCACGCAATCGAGCGAACTGCCACGCTCTGTGATGCAGAGAAAAGCATTGGTATGGCCAACCGCGACTTCCGAAGGTGTCGGAGAGACCTTTCTCTTTTGAAGAACCGATTTCTTGAACAGCGGAAGTCCTTGCCGCGAACGCGGGAGCTTTCATCTTCCTGGGAGACGCCTATGGAAAAAGAAACAAAAGTGTTTCTGCGTGAGGAACTCTATGAACGCGTTTGGACGACGCCGATGCACTGGCTGGCGAAGGAGTTCGGTTATTCGGACGTTGGTCTTGCGAAACTCTGCGAGAAGCACAATATTCCGAGACCAGGCCTTGGGTACTGGCGGCGATTAGAGCTGGGCCAGAAACCGAACCGCCCGTCGCTCACGTCGCGGGTCAGAGTTTCGATTGGCAGGATGCGTCTCAAGCGCACCGCGTTTCAGAGCCGCTTCAATACTGCTCATGGGAACCAAGACTCGCCGGCCGATGCGCAGTACGCGGATTTTCTGCTGAGCTATGCAGTTGTCGATCGTGCGCACACTCACGCCAAGAGCCTGGGCGGCCTTTGCTTTCGAGAGCGCTACAGGGCGACTTACTTCCGAGTCTTTGGCCGGCGGCGTGGCGGGAGTCGCGCGGGGAGAGTACAGCCGTTCGACTTCCTGGCGGATGGTAGTTCGGATTGCTTCGAGAACCGATTTCGCGAACTCATCCAGGGAAAAGACCTGACGGTGATCGTCGAACTCAATAATAAAATTGACAGGCATGAGTCTCGGTGGGGAGCGGACAAGAAACGCCCAAGCCGTTTCGGGCGTCGTAAAGCAAGCTAGAGGGATTCAGGCCCCCGCATGTTCCCAAGTCTGCATGGGACCGCTTTGAGCGAAAGCGGATCCCCAGCTCTGTTCGCGAAGATGGGGAATTTGTTTCCGTTCCACCCAAAAGTAAACGGTCTGCGTGCTGACTCCGAGAAACTGGGCGGCGCGCGAAACATTGCACGGGAGGTCGTCACTATCCTCGCTGAACTGCTCCGGCGAAGGACGAACGGAAGAAGGAGAAACTGGCGCCGAGCATTTCATCGGAACGGCCAGTTGCCTGTCGAGCGACGCCAACTCAGCGGTTTTGTTGGATTTTGTGGCTGGTTGTGGATGTTTCCGACAGGTGCAGGGCATTCCTCATGCGAAGCTCCAATTCCTCCTTTCCGCCTGTGGAATTGGAGAACCCCCTTTTCTTGGGCTGCGGGAGAATCGAACGGTCTCTGCAGCAAGTAAATGGCTCTCATGGAGTTTATGCAGAGGGGGGAGGCTTTTGTCTCAGTTGGGGCTAGGCTCATTCGAGCGACAGTAAGTCGTCCTCCCAGAGCGATTGCGGGCATGGCGTGTTAACGGGAAGCGTGAATGACACTGCGAACCTCACTCGTACGTTTGGTCAGTGACAAGCAGGAAGGAACTTGTGCTACTCAATAGTCTGACGTTTGTGCTTTGGGAAAAAAACTGCGTTAAGGACTACGGACAGGGTAGCGGTCATGGAGGAGGACGCAAATGGCCACATACCACAGATAAAGCTATGATACAATTGGTGTTGCGATGAGTTTCAATGCGGACACAAAAGAGGACATTGTGACGGCCCCAGATCGCGGTGAATCGATCGCTATGATGGAGCCGCTGCTGATAGGCGAAACCTCGCGCCACCGGGGAAAACTGACGGACATGGCGCTGGAGCTGGCCCAAAAGGCGGCGGGCTTCCGTCGCAGTTTGCCGGAAAGCTTGTTGGCTTCGCTTGCCGACCTCGTGCGCGCAATGAACTGCTACTACAGCAATCTGATCGAAGGCCACGACACACATCCTATCGACATTGAACGCGCTCTGAAAAACGATTACAGCAAGGATGCCCGTAAGCGCGGCCTGCAGCTTGAAGCGAAGGCACACATCGCGGTTCAGGAATGGATCGATCGCGGAGGCTTGAAAGGGCGCGTCGTCACCAGTGACGGCATCCGCGAGACGCACCGGCGCTTTTGTGAACTGCTGCCCGAGGATCTTCTCTGGGTGGAGGATCCGGAAAAGAAAGACCGCGTCCGCGTAGTTGCGGGAGAACTGCGGAAGCGCGATGTTGTGGTTGGCACGCACGTCGCTGTGAGTGCTGGCGCGGTGCCCCGTTTTCTTGCGCGCTTCGAAGAAGTGTACGGGGCGCTGAACAAGACGGATTCGATTCTTGCGGCGGCGACAGGGCATCACCGGTTGCTCTGGATTCACCCGTTTCTCGACGGCAACGGCCGCGTGGCGCGATTGATGTCGCATGCGATGTTGCTGGAAAGCCTGGACACGGGCGCCGCATGGTCCGTGGCGAGAGGCCTTGCCCGAAACGTCGAGGCGTACAAACGACATTTGGTCGCATGCGACCAACCGCGCCGCAACGACCTCGACGGCCGCGGGCAGCTGAGCGAAGAAGCGCTGGCCGCATTCGCGGAGTTCTTTCTCGGCATTTGCATCGACCAGGTGGATTTCATGGAGAGTTTGGTTCAGCCGGATCGCCTGCGCACCCGAATCCGGATGTGGGCCGAGGAAGAAATTCGTCTCGGCAATTTGCCGGCGAAATCGGAAAACATTCTCGAGGCAGTTCTTTACCGTGGGGAGTTGCCGCGCGGAGAGGCCGCTGGCGTGGTGAATACAGGGGATCGCCAGGCGAGACGGGTTGTCTCAGCACTGTTGGAGCACGGTGTGTTGGCTTCGGAGAGCCCTCGTGCCCCGCTGCGGCTGGTCTTTCCTGCTCAACTGGCTTCGCGGTGGATGCCAGGACTGTTCCCGGACAAGTAATGCAGGCTTGATCCTTCCGCGTGCACGCACACCAGTCTTTTCTGGGTTGATACAAAACAGGCTCGTCGCGCATAGACAAGAGGAACGCACTCATGCGTGACGAACTTGCCTCGACTGCGAACGAGCCTCCCGCGAGAATCACACCAGGGTTACACGCGGAGCGCCACTATTCCCCCTCAGAACTCGCTGAACTGTGGGGGTTGAGTAGCGCGATACGATCCGACGACTTTTCGAGGATGAACCTGATGTTGTAACCATCGGGGAGCGCAACCCTCGGCGCAAGAGGCGATACGTGACTCTCCGCATCCCGCAATCGGTCGCGGCCCGCGTCCATCGTCGACTTTCTCCGAAATAAGATTCGATGAACGGCGAATTGATGCAACGGCTCGTGAAGCGCTTTCCGGTTCTGTATCAGGACTATCACTCCCCCATGACGCAGACGTGCATGTGTTGGGGTTTCGAGCACGGCGATGGCTGGTTCGAAATCATCTGGCAGCTGAGTCTGGCCATCGAAGAAGAGCTGGGCTACTCGTGGCTGCAGAAACGATGGTTCCTGGTGAAGAAAGGATTTTTCCGCCGGTGGAACAGAGTCGTCTATAAGCTGTCCCCCGTTCAAGACGACAAGCGAAAACAGGAAGGCTCGGGCACGAAAGAAGACCCTTACCGGTGGGTCGTCGTCGAGAAAGCTCCGCGTGATTGCCTGGCGAGGCTGGCCTGGAAACTATTTCCGCCTCCCCGTTCTGACGATTATCGCAGTTGGCGTGCAAAGCTCCAGCGACTCGGGTTCAAGGCATTCGTTCGGTGGCCGCATACGGGCTTTGCGGTGCTGCAAGTCAAGGAGAAATTCGGAACGCTGCGGTTCTATTGCGGCGGCACGGAGGCGATCGGAAAATACGTACGTCTCGCGGAACGGCTCTCTTCGGTGACCTGCGAAGATTGCGGCAAAGTCGGCAAAGCGAATGATTCCGGCTGGATCCGGACGCAGTGCGATGCGTGTCGGAACAATTGGTTAGCGTCGCGCGCAATGGCGACAGAATAGTGAATGGCGACAAAATCTCTAAATTCGAAGCTTAACCGCAAGCGAAGAAGTTCGAGAGGTCACTGATGACCTAGGCTTGTCGGCCACGCAATCCAGGAAATCAGAAGTAGATTCTGAGACAAACAGCCGGCTTCCGACATAAACCAGAGTAGCCTGCGGGTCGGTTTCGTTGCGGTTGTGAGATGTTGGTGTCGAGGAGGCCGAGACCACGCCCGAAAACGAAGTTCCTTGCTGGTGCCGGCAAATGAAACGAGAGGTACGCTGCCGAGAAACTACTCTGCGTTGAGATGAAGTCCAACGCAGATTTTGGAGATTACGATGGCCAAACGGCTTTCCCGGAAGCGACTCTACGAGCTTGTCTGGTCGGAGCCGATGAAGATTCTGGCCCCGCGATTCGGAATTTCCGATGTCGCTCTGAAGAAGGCGTGCGCGCGGGCGGAAATTCCTACGCCCGGCCTTGGGCATTGGGCAAAAAAGACAGCTGGAAAGAGTACGTCGCAAGTGGCGCTCCCCGAGCGTCCGCCTGGTATGGACGATGAGGTCCTAATTGGCGCGGGGCTGGGTTACTGGCATTCCGGTTGGAGCGAAGAGGAACTGCTGGGCCCTCTTCCGCCGCCTCCGGAATTCGAGGAACCCATCGAGCGCGTGCGCGAACGCATTGCCAAAACTGTTGGCAAGCTGGCTGTGCCGCGAGAGGTGTGGAAATGGCACCCCGCCCTCGACAAGCTCCTGAAGGAAGATGACCAACGGCGAGAACGGCAACGAACCAGTTCCTTCCCGTCGTCGTGGGATGCCCCGCGGTTCGATACTCCCTTCGAGCGAAGGAGGATGCGGGTGTTGAACATCCTGGTTCTCGCGGCGGGAATAATGAATGGCAAGCCCGCGATCAGCGATCACGAAGCGCGGAGCATTCATTTCAGCTTCTACCAGCGACAGGTCGGCATTCGTCTAGACCGGCTCAAGCGAGCAAAGAGCCGGGGACATGCGGCCAATTCGGCGGATCTCGATGAAACGAAGCTGTCATTAGCGATTCTCATGAGCCCCGGTTCGGAAAACATCCGCATTGCTTGGCAGGATGATGAGCAGGGCAAGGTTGAAACGCGCATTACGGAGATCGCGATCCAGATCATCTTGAACGCGGAGCTGCAGTACCGCGAAGGCGCCATGCGGAGTTATGAATGGCGTGTGCAACGCAAAGCCGAACTCGAAGAGGAAGAGCGGGAAAGGAAGCGCCAAGCGGAGCGGGCGGAACGGGAACGACAGAAGCGGCTCGAACAAGGCCGTATCGACCGTCTGCTCAAGAGCGCTGCTGCGTTCCAGCAGGCCGGAGGAATCAGGAAGTACGTTGAAGCGATTCGTGCGACACAGACGGACAATGCGGCTTGCTCAAAGGAAGAGTTGGAGCGTTGGAGCCAGTGGGCACTGGCGGAAGCCGAAAGGATCGATCCTGTGGTCGGAGGCAGATTCTTGCTGACCATGCAAGATGAATAGCGAATCGAGAGGCCCGCGTGCTCACTTCGTTAGGTAAGCCTGAAGGAATTCCGTTTTGTTTATGAGAGGGGGCAGCAATGGAAAGAGCGGAGCGGCAAGAGGCTAAAGTTGTGAAACGAAAGTCCGCTGCAAGAGGGAAGAGGGAGAAGGATGACGCAATGAATAGTGCCGACGATCGTGAGGACGTGGTTGTCCTGAAGCGACGAATCTTCCGACTTGAAGCTGAAAATAAGCAATTACGCAAGCAAATTGCGGCATTGAGTGACACCACGAGTCGTTCGTCGCAACCTCGTTCGGATTCTGTCCGCGAGCAGCAACACAATTTCTTCAAGTACGGCAATGTTCGACGTTATTAGATCGAAAGCCTGATGGTCGGGTATGACCAAATATTTTTCTAACTCGTTTGTATTCAAACCTAAGATTGAAAAGGAAGGACTTCCAGGAGATAGTACGCCTGACTTGGGGGCAGGAGTGCTACTGATCACATATAGAATCTGAAACTCGGCTGAATGCGTTGGCCTTCCGCAACGCACTTGAGAATATCCCCGACTCGACGTGCGGCTCGGACAGTAATCGGCTCGCCCCCGTCAAACTGCGTGTTGTTCCAATTGAGTTTGGACAGCGACAGGAGTTCTTTGGCGAGTTGCTCTAGAGGGGCTTCCGAACTTGCCACAGTGAGTTCGAGCGGACGCGGTACGTACATTCCCGGGTAGGCCTGAAAAAACTGAACACTCCCTCGCAGGTACAGGATTCCAGTACCAGATTGAAGATTGAGAAAGGTTCCCCGCAGTGGAGGATAAGTACCTGCGCGAAAAAGCCTAGTGAGTGACCGTCGCAGGCTAAGGAGTTCTACGGCATCGACTTTGCTTTCCTCGGACGCAGCTCGAAAACCCCGAATTTCGCCTTCGCTCATCTTGGAGGTCTTGTGGACAACGAGCCGCGCTGGCATCGTACGATGTTCTTTTCGATAGACGGAGACGGCGTTTGTTAACAAAGCTTGAGCATCGCTCTCGGCCAAATGTGGCTGCCGGTCATCTTTGCTCAGTTGAGCTTGCGCGCCCTTCACAATTACGCCTTCTCCCCGTTCATTGAACACCTGGGCCACACTCGTGAGAAGGCGATCACCGTCGAGCGATTTGTAGAAGCTAATGCCGACGAAACACGTCGAGAAATCGGTAGAATTTCTAAGCAATCGCCAAGGAACTCCCCCAGCCTTGTAGTAAAGCGCCGTATGCAGATTCCAAGCTCGCGTCGCCTCGTCTTGCATGGGAGCGTTGGAGGGTTGGGTGGCATTCGTTTTCTTTCGCGTTCGTTCACCCGTATAGGTATATGGCCTCACCATCTGGATGGGAATTCCGAGGCGCAGGCCCTCGGCTTTCAGAACGTCGTGAAAAGGGATCAATCGGCGACGATCAGCTTGCGGCGAATCGGAACCTTCGTCCAGTTCCTGTTCGGAAGGATCCGGTCTTCTGCTGGGTGGTTCATCGACTGCAGCGAGAATTTCTTTGGGCGGCGCACAGATGGGGACCATCGGGCCACCCTGTTCCAACAATGACTCCGCATGCGCAACGAAAAGGGCTGCAGCGTCACGAACAATGTCATCGCCGTGGGTATGCGCGACGGCTGCTTCCATCTCTCTCTGTCGGATGGGAGAGCACCAGCGGTCGTGAAAGATGAGAGAGGAGCGAAAGCACGAATCCGGAGAAAACCCAGGAAAGGGAGGGTATAGATTGGTGAGTCTGCTTTGTTTTCCAGGTATTCCAGCGCGGCATTTTTCTAACCACGCCCGGATCGCTGAGATGGTTTCGTCCGTGCCGACGATGCCCACTTTCAAGGAACTTGGGGAGGTTGAATCGCCTAAGTCGAGAGGCCCGTGGCGAATGATGCCGTAGCGGATATCTACGTGAGTGCCACCGTTTCCGAATTCGAGTTCCGGCTCTTGGAAAAAACTTAAGATCACAGTTCAGTAGCCTCATCGAGATCAAGAAGGAAGAATTCTTCGGGGAGAGTTTCCAATTCCTTTGATCGACCCGGATCGGCCGCGAGCCAATCCGCATCGGGAATGCCGACGTCACAACGGAACGTCAGCAGCTTTCCAAACTGTAGGGGAAGCGGGTCGCGATCGAAGAGGCTGGTGCGAGGCTGCAGATAGTGGGCCCAGAACAAAACGCTGCTGAGTACGGCGCGATTACCTTCCAGGTTTTTAATTCCCTTCAGATTCTCCTCATGGAAACGGTCGAGTGCGAATCCATCATTGGTAAATCGATATGTCGGCGTAATTTCAAGGCACCAGTTCCCTTCGAATCTCCTAAACTGACCGCGAAATGCGAGGTGTCTAAATCTGTCAAAACTGCGTCCGTCCTTGCTGGTCGAGGTCCGATGAGAGACGACCGTTATCTTGCTGGACCGACTTATGGATCGGTAGGACTCCTTGTGTGGTCGACCCTGAATTGCATAGCAGTCTTCTTGCGGCCAATAACGCACTTCCGGCGAAAGTTGGGCTCTCAAGGTTTGATTCAGAAGTTGAACGAAAATACGCTGAGGCTGGGGATCGCCCGATTCCGACCATTCGGCAGTCGAGAATTCCTCCAGCGTACCTAGATCACAGATGCTGGACCATGGAGCTTTGCCGAGATCGTGAAAGCTCAGAATCTTCTTCTCCCAGAGCATCCATCCGGCGTCGATCTCACCACCGGTAGAACGGAGTGCAGCCCACACTTCATGAGCGTTGTTGCACTGGGATTGGGCAACTGAAATGGTAGGAGGGCACAGCTCAAGCGGCAGCAGGTTTGTGTGAAGGGTCTCGCTCTTCCGAGCGGGTGCCAGATAGAGGCCAGCCTTAGGCGATGCAATGGTCGCGAACTTGGAAAACGTATCGTGATCAAGCTTGTGATCAGCTCTGACGAAAGTAACGGTGGTCGAATCACCAGGCTTCCAATCCTTAAAGTGATCCCGGACAGAAGCCCAATAGACGTCTTTTGCATCCCCACTCGAAACAATCAGGATTACTGGAATATTTCCTTCCAACCAGTAAGAGATGTCTGCCGGATTGCACCAGTAGTCGAAGGTCTGACCCTTTTCGTTCGCTAGGTCAGAGACGACTTTGCTCTGAACGGCCAGAGTCAACCCGAGCGGACGATGTGAACTGGGATCGAAGAGTTCAATATAACCGTCAATCCCGATCTCATTTGGACCGCTCGGTGTCCATCGAGAGCCAGAATCCAGTACGATACGCTCGATCGCGTTGATGCCTCGCTGTCCGGTGATTCCCGCGGCGGAAATTGTTTTTGATACCGGCTTTTGTCGATTCGGGCGGGCTGCCAAGAAGTTCGGACCTCTCTTTTTCGATAGTATGCGCCGACTTGGAAGCTGTCCACTCTGCGAACAAGAATCAAGGTGGCTCAGGGAACTTCATCGCAGTAGAGACGAGAATGAATCTGAATCATGGAATCGGAAAGCGTATAGCTGGTGAATACCAACTCGACGTAAGCGCCGCGATCTAATTCTTATATCGGCTTGCCGGTGGCAACTTCTCGATGCAAGCGGCCGCTCCATTGCTCAGGATATCTTCACTGAGTCTCCAAGGATCTGCGAAAAAGGCCTGACTTGCATCGGCGTCAATCACGACCGTGGCGAGTTCGTCGCTTGCATCTTCCCCGGGCCCCAGGGCCTCGACAAAGATGACCTTCATGCTCTCACCGGGGTATGACCAGGACGTTCCTTTGTCCCCGAAAAGCCAGCTGAAGTACTGAGTCGCCGCATTTCTGTAGCGCGCTTGGTGCCGGGCTCTGTTGACAGCGATCAGCTGTTGCCAATCTTCGGAAGACAAAGACTCTTTCCAAATCATCATTTGATTGTGTGTCGCCTTGATCTGCGCGCAACCGGCATCCCAAGCGTTCGCGAGCATCAATGGCCCCATTCGCTTCGCAAAATCCCTCAGCGAGTCGTGTGAGACTGTTTGAGCCTGAAGAACTTGACGGATTAAGGCTGCAGATTGATCAAGAATCTGGTGCTGCCGTTCGATTTCATCGTTGGAGAACCATTTGGAGTTGATTTCGGTCTTGGCATTTTCAATTCGATTGAACAGCATGTTCACAGCGTCGGTTTGGGATTTCAAGTCTACAATGCCTGTTTCGACGGGGGACAGCAAGAGATAGAGCGCGAAAGGAATGTGCGCGATGTCTTTGAGGGCGTGGTACGAGTCAGGAATGACCACGACGGGCGGAATGGTTTGACCCGGGACATGCAAAATCAAGCGGCTTCCAGAAACGACCACGTAAGGCTTTTGATGTGCAAGAACGGAAGTGCGCCGAGCTTCATACGCATCCAGGAAACTCTTATCAACGTCTCCTAGGGGACCCTTCGGAATCAAGGGGGGCTGCGAAGGTTTCGGTTTCGGCTGATCGCTGGCGGCTCGTTCGGATGGTCGACTATCTGGATTGGCGGAATTCGGAGCTGGGGTTATCGCAGTGGGGGGTGTGGCAGCAATCGGTTGCTTGTGGCATCCGCCAGAGACGAACGCCGAAAGGAAACAAGCAGCTGCGAAGTTTCTAGACCGGCTCATGAGCCAGTAAACCGTAGTCGGTCTGTCATCTTGAGTTCTTTTGCGTCGAAGTACGGCTTTGTCCACGAGTCGTCAGGTGCCAGGTGCGGACCTGTGGTTTTAGATTGTTGGGATTTGTAAACGTCCTTTGCAACGAACCGGAATCTATAGTGGTCGTATATTCGAAGAAGTTCGCAGCCGAAGTAGTCCGCTACGTCCCGATTGCCCCTGATGATCAGATAATTTTCATCGTTTCCGCTGGAAGCTGGCTCAGAAAAGTTGTGCGATCCACTGATCACGACCGGCGAGTCGGTGGTGAGGTCGACGACGATGACCTTCGCATGGATATGAATGGACCCCTTCTGTTTTCGATAGTCTTCAGAAAGCCAGCCCTCGATTCCCTTTGGAAGCAACGCCGGTGTAGTGAACGCTCGTGTTTTGTCTGCTTCGTAGCCTTTTATATTTCCGGGAGCGTTGGAAATCCCGTACCTGAGTATGGGGTCGTTCGGTTTCCCGAGAATAGAATTCCGAACGCCCTTGTCCATGCTGAATACCACGCAAAACAGGACGTCCCGTCGCGATTTGCTCACTTCGGCGATAAACTCTTTCAAGTCGGTGTTGCCGGCTCGCGGGGAGAACCCTACAAACAGGGGGGCTTCAGGATTCATCGGGTTTTGCTGAGTGATGAATTTTTTAGTTTTCGCTGGATTGTTGCCGGCGAACAGGAATTCGAACATCTTCAAATACTGTGTTGCAGTGTCAACGTCCTCCACGACCTGCACAACATTGAATTGCCGGTACACGCCGTTTTCGGTGTAGTTTGTCGAACCGCAGAGTACGGAAACGGGCGTACGCTTCTTGCCATCCATTTTGCTGAGGATGATGTATTTATCGTGGCAAATCTTGCTGGTGACACGCGGTCGTAACGCGGCCTTCCCAAGCGGAGCGAGACACTTCGCATTCTTTTTGGTTCGGGAATCCGAAGGCTTCGCATGGTAAACAACGCGAATATTGACTTTTCGAGTATTCGCGGCGTCGAGCGCATCGCAGATTGCCTGTAGTTCGTACTCGTAAATGCACATGTCGATAGCCCAAGTATTATCGACAGCGCGAGCGACAAACGACTGGATTTGTTCCAGTAAGCCTCGACTGAGCCAATTGTAGGCGTCCGGCGTCAAGCCCACGTCCTTTTTTGCACCTTTTTTCGCGCGTTTGGCTTCATCCATATCTTTCTGTAATTTATCCGCGGCGGCGGGGAATTCCCGCGAGAACGCCTGGCTGCTCACGACCGCCCGGTTGAAGATGACGCGAAATTCCCCAGAGTCGATGCTTCCTGTTTTTACCTTGACGATCGGGCCGGGACGGATGTCGAGGTGGTCCGGCGAACCATAAACAGGATGGATTGTGTAGAGGTATTCGGTGCCCGGGTACACTGTGTAATCGGACCAACGAAACTTTTGAATAGGCCCTTCGTTCGACAGGATCGGATCGCCGGCCTTGTGTTTTTGGCCGGGGAATGCAAGGAGCCCAGACAACCACTTGTGCCGCTTGTCCGGTTTGTAGGTGGGGGCTTCGCGTTCTATGGCAAATCCAAGAAGCCCTTTGCAGCTTTGTTCCTCCATGTTCATCGCGAGTAGTACGCCGGTCACTCCGGCGTAAGCGCGAACAAATACGCCGTGTGCTCTTTCATCTTGCCGCATCATGCACCTCACGACTAACTGCGAGAGGAGTTGTGGAGTGGGCCCGACTGCAGAATAACTGGGCGGATTCTGAATCAGCATATATATGTATGTCAAGAGAAGTCTAAGTGACTACCGGGGAAGACTAATCTACGGCTGTCTCTTCCAGAGCACGCTCAGAATTCCGGTGCTGAATTGAATCCCGGTATTTCCCTGATTGAAGAAGCCACCGGTCTGCTCGCTGTGTCCTTGCATACGGAATTGCCAGCAAACTTTGGCGGGTTCATTGGCGGTTTGTCGGCATTCGGACCAGGCGTTGCATTGTCGATCACCCGTCAGGGTGAATGATGATTCCGACACCTCCCAGCCTGGTGGTTGCGGATCGTTACAAAGCTCATACCATTGGCTGAAAGCGGCACCGGGGCCGCTTGGTTTTGAGCCGGAACTGTAGGACTTCCTTTCGTATTCTGGCGTGGGAGGCATGTCTTTTCTGAGAATGTAGGTAACGTTCATCTCGCTGCGGTCCAAGACCAGTTTGTCCTCTCCTTTGCCGGGGACTCTGGAGTACCCAGCTATTTCAATTCGTGGGGTGACTTCTTCCTTGCGGTGTTTCCGAGGTACTTCGAACCTAACCAATCCAAAATCGCCTGTCTGTTTTGAGTCCACATCATTGAGGCCAAGCCACACTGCGACACTCTTGAGGGGCTTTGGGGAATTCGAGTTGTCGAAAACCTGGATGTTAACGAAGATGGGTTTCGGCTTGATGTACTCCGTGAAAATATAGCTCCCGATTCCGGCCAGTATAGCGCCTACGACAAGCATGGCGAGTTTGCCGAGGATGGATGTGAAACTGAATTTCGGGGGTTTAGGCGCCATAGATACCTCATAGCCGGTATTCTACGTGGCGAAGGATATGCTAACCGCGGCGGTAATACAAATACGTAAATTATGGGGTTCTTTGGGTGGTGGCGGCGGTTTGGAAAACCGGCGTCTACGCAACAAATGCCTCGATCATTGCAACTTCCGAAATCGGGGATGAAACGCCCGGGGCTGCCCTGAACGCGCATTCGCAAAACGGAGGAAGGCTGCCAGGATCGATGTCCGAGATGAAGCCGAGCAAGGAGCGAAGGCAGCGCTTGGGGGGAGAAGCGCTGCCGCGGCCGAAACCGAGAAGAATCACGGCATCCGGCATCCGGCAACCGGAGCGGACCCTTGGCCGAAAATCACTGGAGATCGAAATCCTAAGAAAATTTCTGGGGTCACGACGCCTCGACATGGTAATCGACTATTTAAGCGACCCCGACGAGTTCCGTGATTTCGAAATGCAGAGAATTTGAGCGCCTACCGGTCGGTGTGGTCCGGCCCAGAAAGGTCTAGGTTTCGAAGAGTAACTGGGCGATCAAATTCGTTGAAGCCGTCATTGACTTTGGTACGGATAGCGACGCGCTTTAGTTGAGTGCGAGCCAAGCCACGCACGGAAAGCTCACCACGCTGACAATCGTGGACAGAAGAATCGCGGCGGAGACCTGCTGGGGGTCGGCATCATACCGCTGGGCGAGAACATAGATATTCCCGGCCGACGGCAGGCACGCAATCAGAACGCCAACATTCACCCAGAAGGCATCGAGCTGCATCATCCGTCCGAGAATGAGCCATACGAGCATTGGGTAAACAGCGAGTTTTGCGACGGTAATCAAGCACGCGGCAACGGCGGTTCGGCGGTCGAGACGCTGCAAAGCGAGGGCCCCGCCGAGCGCGAAGAGTGCCGCCGGGCCGGCCGCACCGCCGAGAAAGCCGAGGAAGCGCGTAATTGCCTCGGGCAGTGCGAGACCAGTGCCCGCAAGAGCTGCCCCCAAGACGATTGCCACGACGATAGGGTTGAACATGGTGCCGCGCAGGATCAAAGAACCTATGCCCCTTTTTGGCCCGCCTTTCGCGCCCATCAGCACGCTGCCAACGGAGAGAAGAACCATGACCTCCGCTAGGATCGCCATCGCGAGCGGGCCTGCTCCACGTTCGCCGAAGAAGGCGAGCATCAACGGCGGCCCCAGGAAACCAAGGTTACTTACAGTTGCCGTGGTCGCGTGGGCGCCGGCGGTA
>JBGPIX010000012.1:0-34882 GCA_041485085.1 Candidatus Acidiferrum sp. | reverse complement strand
GGTGTCCGCGCCTTCGTTCCGGGAGGGAAAAGGAAATTTCTCCCAAAATGGCTTGCGATAGCAAAAAGTATTGCCGCAAACCCAGGGGCGCTGGCCGGCAGGATAAACATATTCCCAGGCACGCTCCGCGCGCGGATCGTAGTACATCAAGCGAGAAAGGCCAATCAAGGTCATGGGGGGATGACGCAAGAGTTCGCGAACCTGATACGACAGACGCCGATCGGCCATCCAATCGTCGTCGTCCCAATGAGCGATAATTTCACCCTTGGCCATTTCGCAAGCCATGTTGTGCTTCTCACCCATGGTGCGCCGCTCCGGCATGCGAACGTAACGAATACGAGGATCCGGTGGAATTAGATCCTGAACGCTCTGTGCGCCGTCGTCCAAAATAATCAGCTCACGATTCGCGTAGGTCTGGCGTAGAAAATAGGTGATCGCTTGCGGCACCAAGCCGGGGCGATCGGCGGTTGGCATAATGCAGGAAACGAGGGGTTCGGAATTGATTTCGCGAATCTGCGATTCGACTTGGACGGCAGGTTCGGCCGCAGGCTGCGGGGGATCGATTCGAACGGAATGATCGGCTCCGGCCGGCACGGCTTGCTCCATACCGACAGCTCTCCGCATGACCAGCATGCTGCTCGAGCAGTGGACTTTTTCGTAACGAGCCGTCCGAAGAAGTTCGTCGACGAAAGTTTGTACCCCCTGGTAGTAGTTAGCGTAGTCGTGGAATGCGATGTAAGCGCCGGGGACGAGCCAGCGTTCGAAATGGAAGAAGTCCCGAGCGACGTTGGCGTAGTCGTGAAGGCCATCGATGAAGAGGAAGCTGATGGGCTTGTCCCAAGCAACTTCCCAGGAGCGCTGAGTAATAATGGTGACGAAGTCCGTGAGATTTGCCGCGGCAAGATTCTGCTTAAGTTTTTCGAGGGTCGGCGGCATCACCTGAATACCCTGGCCAACGGCGCCGACTTTTCCGTCGTGCGGATCGATGGCGAAGAGTTTTGCGTCGCGGCGAGCGGACTTGAGGACGCTGCCGAGCACGACCGTGGAGCGTCCGCAATAGCTTCCTACCTCGACAAGGTTGTGAGGCTCGGGAAGATCGGCAAGCGCCAAGGAAGAGGCGGCGATGAGAAGATCGGCTTCGTCATCGGCGAGCCAGCCTTCGATCTGGCGCATGCGCGTCAAGATCGGCCAAGTAAGAAGCAAGCCGGGGCCGGACTGATTGTTTTGAGCGGACACAGAGACCTCCTGTTTGAAAGCGGAACTGTATTGCTGGTGATTCTGGCGGATAAAAGTGCGCAATGGGTCGTCGTAGACACGAGGGACGGGATGAACCCAAAAGACGTCCCGGCGACTTGCGGCATCCTTGATTTTCTGGACTGAATATCGCTGTCTGTATTGAACGCAGTGGTAGCTGCAAGGACTATCAAGAATTTCGTATCCGAGCAAAGCGACCAGCGTCGGCAAGATGACTTCTTCGGAAGCCCAGATTTTGGAACGGCTCATGATGCTTTGCAGCATGGGATCATTGGCAAAGATGCTGACCATATCCCTTGCGGCGCTGGCCGTGAAAACAGTAGAGGGCCAGAAGGACCAGTGGACAAATTTGTTTTCGCCTTGAGGAAAGCGCCGCAAAAAAGGGCGCCAGAGTTCAATTTCCTGGTGCGCCGTCTGGGCGGGAGGCACGCGAGTGTGGTGCGGCTGGACCGTCGAGCAGTTGCCCAGCATGCCGACATTTGTTTTGGAACTCAGGAAAGAGTTGAGATACGCGGAATAGCCGGAGCGCAAAGCTAATTGATCAGAATCGACGATAGTGAGCGTGCGGAAAGGAATATGTTCGAGAGCGAATTGCATGCAATCCAGCGCAAAAGGATGCAGACGCCCCCAAGCAACTGGCTGGGGATGGGGATGGACGACGGCGCCGTAGCGTTCGAATGGGAAACCGGAGCGAAGCAATTGCGGGTCATGTCCGCCGTTGTAGAGGAGGACCAGGGAATCGGGATCGAGGGTCCGGAGATTTCGGACCAGATCGATCACACAATCCTGGCTCTCATGAACCAGGCACGCGAAAATGTTTCGATCAGCGGTCATTGTGGCGCAGAGCCAGATTGTTTGAGAGGGGGCTCGTCCCGTTCGTCCCTATAGGAACGGGCGCGATCGGCGTACTTTCCCTCGGTTTGCGAAGCGAGATGATCCAAGATCACCCTGGCTTCCTCCCTTCGACCGAGTTGATCCAGCGTCATGGCACGATAAAAAAGGGCGCGTTGGTTGGCTGGATCGACATGAAGCGCAATATCGAGCCTCTGAAGCGCGGCTTCCCATTGAGCTTGAGAAAGAGAGAGAACCGCCAGGTCCAATTGCGCCGGAACATTCGCAGGTTCCAGCGCGAGAATGGATTCGAGTTCTTTGGCGGCACCATCGCGGTCCCCTTTTGCCATCAGCACGGTGGAAAGCTGGTGACGCGCGGAGACGTTCGCGGGGGATAGCTGTAAAGAACGGCGGAGGGCGTCGGTAGCCGAGCCCAGGTCATGACGCAGAAAGAGGATCACGCCGAGTTGCTCCCATGCGTTGGAAGAATCCGGCTCGAGCTGCACGGCATGGCGAAGGAGTTCGGCGGCTTCCGAGATGCGCTGCTGGCCCGCGACAGCGAGGCCGAGAGTGAGGTAGATGCGTCCCTGGTGCGGGGAGACTTCGAGAGCGGCACGGGCGGCGGCTTCGGCCTCGGGCAAACGGCTGCACTTCAGGAGGAGGCGGCTCAGGTTGTCGTGAGCCAAAATGTTTTCTGAATCGGCTGCGACGGCAGCACGCAACCATTCGATGCCCGCTTCGTCATCCCCTTTGGCGACGCAAGCGAGGCCGAGATTGGCCATGGCCATGCTTTTACGCGGCTCGATTTCGAGAGCGCGCTGGTAGTGAGTGACGGCTTCATCGATTAGTCCTTCCTGCGCGAGGAGGAAGCCGAGATTGTTGTGGGCGGTGGCGTTGTCGGGATTGATTTCCAGGGCGGAGAGGTATTCCGCGCGGGCGGCGTCGAAATCGCCTTCGAGATGCTTGCGAGCGCCGCGATCGCTGGCTTCGCGCGAAGTGGTTCTTGGTTCGTTGTCGCCGTTTGGTTTTGGTGAACCTGTGAGTGAGAACATTGCTGCCTCTGCCATGATTTCCTCCTGTGGATCAGAAAAGTTCAAATAATCTTGTCGAAGATTCCTTTCAAAGTGGCCATTGGATCGATGTGTGGAACTTCGAACTGAATGTCACTCAGGGAAACATTGAATGGCTTGCCTTCCTCATAGTGGATGGGCAACTTCAGTCCGAGCCGCAGTCCAGAACCATATTCGACCGAGGCCAAATTCCACTTATGCTCGTAAAGTGTGATGGTCTTGATAAAGAGATCAGCTTCGACAAGGACGTAGCCCACGATGTCAAACTTGAATTTGGGTTCGGCATAGATGGAAGCGCTGGCATCCAGCACCAATCCTTTCTTGGGGGTCCAGTCGACATCCACATCCGCGTGCGCGGCGCCTTCGATGCCGAGCGAACCGCCGAGCTCGATGCCGGCCTTTGCATCCACGATGGGGATGCCTGCGCCAAGGGCGGCGTGCACGGCGAGGCGGAGTCCGGCGTGCGCCGGAATATGAAGTGCGGCGTGCCCATGGACCTTGGTGTCTTCCTCATGAGCGGGATTGTAGGTGACGCTGAGATTGACGTCTTGCAATTGGCCGGGACCGATGCCAGCGTCGAGATCAAGGCCGCCGCCGATGTTCAGGAAAATGCCAACGTGCTGCCCCAGAACGGAGAAACCGATAATAGGGATGTCTATCCCGATGCTGAAGATATTCTTTTGGACTTTCTTTTCGTCGAAAATATCGAGGGTCTTGGGGAGGCCAATTTCACCGGTGACTTCGACTTCACCGTTGGGCTTGAACTTGATAGCGGCGGTGGCTTGGAGCCAGGGAGCGAGCCGGAGGGTGACGGAGCCTCCCCCGAAAAAGGTAATTTTGTCCTCATGTCCCTTCGGGGGAGGGCCAGGTTTTCCGTCATCGCCAATTGGCCGATTGGTGGCACCGACTGTGACGGAACCCGCTAGCATTCCTTTCTGGTATGCGACTGTTCCGGTGATGTCGAACAGACCATCGTCGTATGTGACATCGATCGAGCTGGTGATTCCGGGGATCTTGGGTACAGCCTTCCCGTGAGCGCTGACGCTCCAGGTTCCGTCAGGCCGTTTTGTGACCTTTGCATCCACAGAACCGGAAGAGATGCCGGGAATATTGTCGGCAAGTTGCAGGTTCCCGCCGATTGTCAGACCTTCCTCTTTGGAGTAGGCAACGGATAGGCCTGCCTCTTTTACGCCAGGGATAGAGGGTTGAAAAGTCCCATCAGCAGAAAATGAATCGTCAGAGAAAGTGGCCTTGATGGTTGCCGAACGTATGCCGCGAATCTTGTTCGGTTTAGCAATGGTGAGTACGCCCGAACCGCCGAACTTTTTGCTGCGGTACCAGATGCTGACGTCGAACTTGTCAAAGAGTTTGGAATCAAAGTCAAAGTTGCCACGAGCCGAAAATCCTTCGTTAGTGTCAATCCGGGCGGACAAGTTTCCGCGCCCTAGTCCCTTGACGCTAAGATCAGCCGACCCCTCGACGCCAAGGCCATTTGTGCCAAAGAAGATTCCAAGCGTGGTGTTGTCTATGGTTATCCCCGGAAGGGGAAGAACAAGGTCTTCCGGTTTGTAGAAGTAAACAAATTCCAAGGCACGGCCCCGGAGACGCACATCAATGGGAATTTTTTCCAAGAGAGGGATGGAAGGTCTCAGGCGTCCTGTACCGCTGACCTGACCGTCCTCAAAGCCGACTTTTTCAAAGGCAATGTCACTCGCCGACTTGAGTGAAAACTTCATATCGGGCAGGGATGCGATTTCACCCGTATACTGCCCAGCTGCGGATTTAATCAACTGGAGTTGCAAGGCACCCTTTGGAGGCACGATTTCATCGAATTTTGGCAGGTCCCACTCGGCCTCGATTGAGCCGATGGCGGCGGGCGCCTTTGCCAGCTCATATCCACTGTTCAGCTGGATAGACTTGATCTTGAGACCGGCAACGCGGCGCGCTTCGGCTTCGTTGGAGATCGGAATCTTGAGTGCGCCTGCCTTGTGGGGGAATTCGCCAAGCAAGCTGGAAGCGCCAGGGGCCAAAAGTGCGA
The DNA here is from genome assembly GCA_041485085.1 of Candidatus Acidiferrum sp. Lineage (GTDB taxonomy): Bacteria > Acidobacteriota > Terriglobia > Acidiferrales > UBA7541 > Acidiferrum. The sequence continues at coordinate 29,689 of JBGPIX010000012.1, read as the reverse complement.
AGGAAGTCGCGGTTCCGGCCTCGCCTGGATTTTTCACCGGTTTTGCTGCTTCAAGTTGTTTACCGGACTCAATGTCGGCTCGTGTCCAGAATCGAGAATCGCCAGGGCTTGCCGTGCCAATGGTTCCCGCGCGAACTTTCTTAAATGTAACGTCGTTTGCGGCCAGATACTTGGTGACCGAGTCTTTGCTGTCTGACTTTCCGGAGCGCCTCAAGAACTCGGCGACGTTCTCACGCATTCCGGCTCGTGTGCTTCCGCCGGAGCTTGAGTTGCTTCGCTGATCAAGGAGCTCCATGTTTTCCATGGTGTTTGCCGGACCGGAATCGCCGCCATCCCAGCTTCCGACCTGAAGCTCAACAATGTGGTCCACCTCGAATGACTTGTTTGCACCGTGCTGGTCCCAATCCGGAGCCGCAAAGGCTTCCAATAGTTCCTGGTATGTGCCGGTTTTTTTCTTATCTTTGGTGACTTGAATCGTTTTTTTGCCTTTGAAGCTGGAATCCAAGTGTAGTTTTTCCAGCCCCTTGATCTTGTCCTTGACGGCAGGTATCCAGACGCTGTGTTTCTGATCGGGTTCGCCACGCTCGTAGCCCTTCACGCGCTTGAGTGTCCCGGCTTTAGCCCAGGCTTCGTACACAGGTTTGTGCCGCGCTTTGACCGGCGGTAGAGGAAACGTCTCCAGATCTTCCTGCGCTTTTTCTGGAGAGACGTTGGCATCCTTTGCTGCAACTCCCGATTTCCCGCCGGCCCGCTGAACCAATTGGCGGTGGACGGAGCCGGTTTGCTGGACGACGTGGGTGGCTTCGTGGGCCATGAGGGGGACGTTGTGCTGAGATTCGCCGCGGCCGAGCCAGATGTCGCTCTGATGAGTGAACGCGCGTGCGTTCAGGGCTTCTGCGGCGCTATGGGCGGTGGTGTCGTTGTGAACGCGGACGTCGCTGAGATCGGAACCGAGACCGGACTCGAGAGTGTTGCGCGTGGAGGAATTGATAGGCTCGCCCGGCCCTTTGGTGGCTATGGCATTTGAGGCGGCGCTTTCCATCGAAGGCGCGGACGCGGCAGCGGCATCTGAGCGGCTTGTTTGAACGGCATGATCGCTGCTCTTGTGAGGATCTTTCTCGCCTTCCATGCGCTGGACCGGTCCGGCGGCGGGCTTTTCGTCCTTTTTCTTGTCATCGGGTTTGGATTCCCGCTGAACCGGGGCAGAAGCTTTGTCGTCTTTCTTTTTTTCTTCGGGCTTTGTGGAGCGTTGAACAGGTGAAGCAGGAGCTTTGTCATCTTTCTTCTTGTCGTCGGGCTTGCTCTCGCGCTGAACCGGGGCTGCGGCAGGTTTTTCGTCTTTCTTCTTTTCATCCGGTTTTGCGGCGCGCTGGACGGGAGCTGCAGCCTTGTCATCCTTTTTCTTTTCTTCGGGTTTGGACTGCATCTGGACCGGAGCGGAGCTGTCCCTCTCCAGTTTTTTCTTATCCTCCGGACGGACATTGCGCTGAACGGGCGCCGCAGCCTTGTCATCCTTCTTCTTTTCTTCTGGCTTTGCGGCGCGCTGAATAGGAGGAGCAGCAGCCTTCTCATCTTTCTTCTTCTCGGCAGGCTTGTCCGCGCGCTGTACCGGCGCGGCTGCCGGTTTCTCGTCTTTTTTCTTTTCGGGTGGCTTGGCCTCGCGCTGCACGGGCATGGCGGACTTTGCGTCTTTGGTTTTGTCCTCGGGCTTGACTTCGCGTTGGACGGGGGCGGCCGCAGGTTTTTCGTCTTTTTTCTTCTCCTCGGATTTGGCCTGACGCTGCCCGACGGGATTTAGGGAGGCAGGAGAGATCGAAGAGATTGCGCCGGGAGAAACTTTTTGACCGCCGGCGACGCGGCCGGCAACGCTGTCAGCTTCGCGCTCGTAAGCGTCGTTGCTTGCTCCGATAGCCACCTTGCGCTGCACACCTCCCAGTGCAAAGGGTGCGGCGGGGGCGGCTGAAGCCCAAGAAGGGCCGGCCGGAGCCCTCGCGGGTGCATGCGCGGATTCCTGCTGGGCGGAGGCTGGAGGCGCCTCGGCTCGGCCGTGCGATTTGTGGAGCCTTTGAACTTCGCCCATCTAATTCAATCCGTGACAAATTCTCTGCCTTGAGTGCCAGGGGACTATGAAATCGCTGACAGAAAGCCCGAGATTCGCGAATCGTGTCCTTGCTGGCCGTGAATTTCGTCGACGGGCACAGCAGCGCCGGCCTTGCGGTACTCGATTTGAATGGCGCTACGAAGGTCGGCGCTGGAGATCAGTTCGTGTGAATCGTTCATAGCCCGCAGCGCGGCTTGTACCGCGGCATTGCGAATTTGGCCGCCGGTGAGTTCGTAGCGCAAAGCAATTTGTTCCAGATCCGCGGGAGACACGGCGTGCGCGGCGGGCAGATGAACCTGCCAGAGGCGCCAGCGCTCAGCGGCATCGGGGAGCTGAAATTTGACGACCACATCAAGGCGGCGTCGGAAGGCAGAGTCGATGGAATTACCCACATTAGTGGTGACGATGACAATGCCGGAGTAGGTTTCCAGGCGCTGCAATAGATAGTTTGTTTCGAGGTTGGCGTAGCGGTCGTGAGCGGATTTCACGTCCGTCCTGCGAGTCATCAGAGAGTCGCCTTCGTCGAGGAGGAGAATGACATCGAGATCCTCGGCGCGGCTCAAGACTTTGCTCAGATTTTTTTCCGTTTCACCGATGTATTTGTTGACGATGGCGGCGACATCGACGCGATATAGATCGAGCCCAAGTTCGGAGGCAAGGATGCGGGCGGCCAACGTCTTACCGGTTCCGCTGGGGCCTTCGAAAAGGGCGCGAACGCCGCGATTCAGGCCGCCGGGGAGCTCGGCGCCCATGGCGATTGATAAACGCTCGCGATGGCGGCAGCGGAGTTCCAGATGGCGGAGAGATTGCTCCGTCCCCGAGCGAACGACCAGATGTGACCAGGTGCCGCCTTCATCGAGGCGAGCGGCAAGCGAATCCAACTGCTGGCGATTGATCGTGCGACTGGCCTGGCGAACGTCGGCGCAGGTGATGGAGGAGCGGTGGTCGAGGGCGGAGTAGGATTCCGCGAGTTGGGCGGCGCGACGCAGATAGCGGCCAGGGAGCGCGAAAGTTTGAGCAATCTCGGTGAGTTCGGCAGAGGGCCCGCGATGCAGAGTCTTCTGCAGAATGCGCAAACGTTCATCGGCGGATTCCGGGCGCAGGTTGATGGCGATGGAACGCTCGGTAAAATGTCCGGTCATGCCGCCGTCGACGCCCATGATTACGGCGAACGGTCCGTTGTAGCCGGAGAGAGCGGGAAGTTCGAAGGATTCGCCAGGGCCTAACTCGACGCAGAAAACCGGCAGAGCGTGGACGAGAGTGCAGAGAGGGCCCAACGAGCGAATGCGGTCGTCGCGCGGAGTCAATGATGCTTCGAGTTCGAGGAGACCGCGGCCCAGGGCGTGCGCGAGAGCGCCCACGACTGCGAGGCGTTCGGTTCCGGGAAGACCGCGAACCACGATCGTTCGGGTGCGACCGGAGGCCAGGAGCGGAGGAAGTTCAGAGAGCTGAGCATGTTCGGCGGCGGGGAGAACCAATTCATTGAGAGGAAGGAGCGATTCGGGAGCGTGGTAATGCGTTCCAGGAATGGGCTGCGGACTCAGCTCGCCGCGGAGGGCGCTCCAATTGAGGAAGGGAACACGAAGAATCCATTCGGAGCGCGGGGCGTCGCGGTTCAACACCTCGACCAAACCGGATTCCACGAGAGGATTGCAGAGAGTCCAGGCATCGGTGTCGGATGAATTGTTTTCAGCGATGATGTCGCGCACCAGGTTCAAGGATGGGCGGCGCTGGGCCAAAGGGTGTTGAAGAGTTTCGAAGAGTGGGGCAAAGCGCGGATCCTCTTCGGCCAGGCCGGTGAGAACGAGGGCCAAGAGGGATTGCCGGCTGAGATGGAGTTCGTCGCGGAGACAGCGGAGCGGGAGCCAGGCTGGAGTTTCAGCTTCCCACTTTTCGCGATGCTCGCGAAACCAGGTGAAGGATTTTTCCCAGTCGAAATCTCCGGGCAGGCGGGCGCGCAGCTCCTCGAAGTAGGGAAGCAGAAAGGGAAATTCCGCGAAGACGTTGTCGATGCTTTTGCCGGCTGAGATAGCCCGAGCGCGAACGTGGCGGATTACTCGGAGCGTGGCTTCGTAGAAATGTAGGCCGAGGTGCCCGCGGGCATTGCGAGGAACGTCGGCGAAAGGGAGCAGAGGATCCATAGGCGCTAATTTCCCTTACCAAAATGAAATGTGATTACATGCCCGAAGCTGGGAACCCAACCGGGAGTGGCATCGAGGCCGGACAGGCGAATCCTTCCGCTCGCGTTGTTTAAATCCATCATCAGGTCGACGTGCGTTTTCGTGATCCAAATCTTTGCGCGCTGCAGCAATAGTGATTTGGCGAAGAAGGGGCGACGGTCAAGGGGGAGACCGAGGCTTTGCGCGAGCCTCACTCGAACGTAAGGCAGAAGAAACGCCAGGAATCTTCTCAGCGGCTTACCGATGCGAATCCCAACGGGATGGCAACCGGCGTGGGGGCGAGGAGAATTCTGGAACGGAGACAATTCGGCGGAACCATCGGTGAAATATTTGGCTTCCTTACGGACAGTGTCGAGTGACGCCTGCTTTGCAAATCTGCGACTCAGGATTGGAAATCCGTTGGGGTGCCACAGTTCGAGAAGGCTGCCACGTTGGCGAATTTGCAGCTTTTCCAAAGAGATTGGCGCAGAAGCAGAGGAGATCCACGGCTCCGGGATGCGGTAGAAATTGGAGGGCGCAAAGTGCGTGCCGGGAGGTGTGGCGGTAGATCGACCATCGAGAAGTGCGATGGCTTCCCACACTGGATCGGAGGTGAGGTGAGATTCCGAAGGGGCGAGCAGGCAGCGGCCTAGAAGTTCAAGCAACTCCCAACTGCTGATGCCGAGGTCGCGGCGGCATTCTGTTTCGATCGAGCGTGGAAGGTCCAGTGCCTTCAAGACGTTGATAAGAAAGAGAATTCCACCGAGTTCGGTTTGGAAGGATTCGCCGATGTAGGCATTGTCCTTCGGAGGTGAAGGGGATTCAGCAGGGATTGCGTCTGGCGCTATAATTTTTGGTTCGGTCGAGAATGAGACGGAAAGAGGATGGATTCTAGGGAGAGTTGTGGATCCGGCATCTCCGGGGATGGGCGGGGGTGGTGTGGAGGGCAGCTTGATTGTTGAGCTTGCCGCGTCACGGGCGGGGGCCGTTTCGGGAGCATCTTGTTGAACGATGTCGGAAGTTGGCGCGGCAACTTCGTGAGTCGGCAAAGCGGGTGGGTGATGAGACGATCCGCTGCCCAACAGAACAACAGAACCGTCGGATGCGTTTTTTACTTCGATTTCGATTACTCGGGCTTCTTGCGCACCCGGCGGTCGCGCCGGGTCGGAGATCTTTAAGCGGTCCTCGGTGATGAAGGAATCCGCGCGCTGTTCGATGGGCCTCAAGTGACTAGCATTTTCTGTCGTTCTCGATGGCTGCAGCGTGGATTGACGCCAGTGGGCAAAGGCTTGCGCAAAATGGCGGCCGCGCACGATACGTGGAATTTCCTGCAGGCACAAGCCGACTCCCAGGAGCGTGGATCTCTCTGGGCCCAAGGCGGGAGGAATGATCGAATCAGAAAAAAACTTGTCCCAGGGAGGCAGCGTGGGGTTCGATGTTGATTCTTGCACTTCATGGATCGTCCCAACGGACCTGATGTCCCCAAGAGTTTTTCCGGAATCGCGTGGGCGAAAGCTGATTTGAAGCGGCTGGTGAAATAGCGAGCAAAGATTGCCGATTTCGAAGGAGCTTGCGACCTCCTGGAAAATATCCAACGCTTGCGCCGGCGTGAACGCGCTAATCACGGATAGTGCTTCTCCCCGCGAAACAAGTTGTGCGAGAGCGGCAGGAACGTAGCGGGCGTCACGGCGCCATGCCGAGACGATGGCGTCGACCGCGGTGGAGGGCAGAGCGCGCAGAACGGCTCTCCACCACCAAAGAGATCGCGCCGAACCGCTCAGCAGGTCCCGAGCGAGGCAAGCGAGAAGTTCGCTTTGATCGGTGAAGAGAACAGCATTTGAATTCAAGGGCACGAAGCCGCTGGCGGGCCTTGCGGCGCGGCGAGAAAGTTCCGTGAGGCCGGATTGCGCTGCGCGTTCCCAAGCCGTGGTGGAATGTACAGCCCAGGCGTCTGGCTGCAACTGCCGCGGCATGGGATCCCGAAACCGACGGATGATTAATGTCGCGGAGGGAGAAAATCCCGGTGGCTGTAGATCGACCGTGTTTAAAAGATGCGAAACGCGCAGTCCCACGGAGAGGCGGCTGTCCGGGTCGCGACGACGAGAACGAATTGGAACCGTGGCTACGGCTCCTGCCATGTGCAAGACCTCGCGGAATCGGAGCTAACCATTGCGAGCTGCCCCGAGCGATTTTCACTGCGCACAAAAATGGCGACTCCCGAGCCTGCGGCGATCAGAATCAGGCTGATGAGTTGCGTCAGGGAGAGCGGGCCGAGGATCGGCTCAAAGTCACCGCGGAAGAATTGGTCAGCAAAGCGACCTGCACCATAGATGACGAAGAAGGCCGCGAAGCGTAGTCCAGTTCGGCCAGGGCGCCACCACGTCAGGAATGCAAAGAGCGCAAGGGCAAACAGTGAAGCATAGAGCTGGACGGGATGGACAGGAAGGCAGAGTGGATCGCTTGAGGCGATCCACCCCCGGTTGAAATGGTCGGCGTAGGCTTCCGTGCCGGGCGGAAAAGTGACGGCCCAAGGAAGTGTTGTGCGCGTGCCGAAGTCGTCGCCGTTGAGAAAGCAACCCAGTCTGCCAATGGTGGCTCCTAGAGCGACAGCTGGAACGATGGCGTCTGCGTAGCGCAGAAAAGGAAGCCTGCGAACGCGCAGGTAGATGGCGATGGCCAGCATTCCGGCGAGGAGGCCGCCGTATTCGGCGCGGCCTCCTGACCAGAAGCGGAGCCAAGCCCAAGGGCGACCATCAGTGCCGTAATAAACGAAACCGAGTAGGTAGCCGCCCCAAAGGCCGAAGAGAATGGCAAACATGCCCGCCCAGTACATGGCGCGAGGATCGGCTCCCTCGCGCCGAGAGCTGCGCAGTGAGAAGAGTATCGCTGCCAGGAAGGAAGTGCCCCACAGAATCCCAGGGTCCAGACTAGAAATAAATTGGAACAATGTGTAAGCGTTCCAACTGGTAAGCAGGGTTATTTGAGCAGGCATATCGTCACCGCCTTAGCTGTCGCGCGTGTTTCGCCGGTACGCTACGAACCCAATGGCAAGCAAGCCAAGGAACGAGCCGAACAGAGTCGCGGGTGACCTTGCCTGTCCGCAACAGTGAACGCGGCCCCCGACAGGACCCCCAGTTCCAGCAGAGGCATCACCTTCAAAAGTCGCATTGACATAACCAACATCGCCTTGTTTGATGTGGATGCGGTAAGTGTTTGTTACAGGCTGCTCCAGCTTGTTTCCGTTTTCTCCGAAGAACTGAAAACGCCAATCTGCAGGCTTCGTCCCCTCGTACTTCAGCCCGTAGCCGAATGAACCGGCATGAGTCGCAATTTCATACGTCTTGCCATGGATAGTGATGGTCTGGCCCACCCAATGACGGTAGCCGTGCACGGTCCATACCAGGCTTCCGGGAGGAAGATAGGCCGGGTTCGTTGTGTCCGTTTTGTTCACCATGCCAACCGCAGCGATGTTCTCTCGAAACGGAATGATCCTCGTCCGTACTTGCAAATCGAAGATCTGTTCGTTGTTCGCCTGCGCCGCATACCCTTTGGTGGCGATCTGGGCAATCGGGCCTCGGTACATCTTCCCCGTTCCCATAGTTGTCGGGAAGTTCATATTTGTAATAAAGGCATTATTAATGATGTTCGCGCGAAAACACCATGGAGTTTGCGCTTCTATTTGGCAGGATGCGTCCGTGCTTGGCGGTCTTGCATCGAGAATGGCTATCGCGCAGCGGTGCGGAACTGCCGTAAAACCATTCGGCCCCGATAGGTCTTGTGGATCTTGGGCAGGAATGTTCCATGGACCTATGTTATAGGTTTGAGTACCGCTTGCCGCGACATCATGCGGTGCCGCCGGATTGCCCGCAGCAGCCGGGATCTTTACCGACAGGTCGGCTACATTGGGTATGCCAAAGTTGTCGAGATAGAGAGTGGGAAAGATCTTAGGTGCAAGCACGGCGGTACCCACTGCCAGCGAAGCATTTTTTTGCGCGTTCACCGTACTGTTTTGTACCACTATCGTGAAATTGTTGTCGGTAGTGAGATTCAGTTGTGTGGTTCCACCATTCGCGGTAAGAGACGCTACGGAGACTCCGTTACAAGTTCCGCCGTTACTGGTGGTACCGAATCCCCACTGACCTGTCGGTGGAGGCACCATATTGGCGGTGGCAAGACTCGCGTCCGGCGGGGCGGGCCAGGAGTCTTCTGCTGCCGTACTTGAGCCTCCACTGACCACGATTCGGATGACATTCAAGTACAGGCCAAAGTTTCCGCTGCCACCAACGTTGGCGTTGTTGGGCCGTGGCCACGCGTCCGCTGGCGAGGAACCACCGACGAGCGGAATTTTTAATTCAACTGAGTATAGGTAGTCCATCCCGGCTGCCGAGGTGCTGATGCGGAGATTCGGCATCGCGTTCGCGGGCGTCAACCAGGTGGGAAGTGCCGCCGTGGTGCCGCCTGCTCCCGGGAATGTGTTGCCGCCAACGTAGTAGTCCGGTGCTGTTGTAGGGGAAACGTTCGTGGCTGTCCCGCCACCTATATAGGGGTAGATGGTCAAGAGCCGCTGGTCCGCGGCATTGCCCGTTGGGTCAAAGGCAATCATGATGGCGTCGTTGGGATCAGACAAAGATGTGTGAAATTCGAAGCCTAGATACAAATTATTGGGGTCCTGAACCCCCTGGACAGTTACGTTGGGCATGATGGTCCCGTTGGTCCGGTTATCGAAAACGTATCGAAAACCTCCGCGCCACCCAATGTCAGGTCCTTGGGCACCTTGATCGATGTTTCCGTCGATGGTTGGTGGAGCTAGCCCAAACCAGCTTGTGTTGGAGAAACAAAAACTGTAGTTCTTGTTTTGCGCAACGAGTTTTGAAGGGATCATGAAAGCCACAAGCAAACATGCGAGTGGCAAGGATATCTTCGAGAGCTGCTTCGCCCACAGACTTGCTGATTTCTTCTTCGTAAGCATGATTTGTCTCCTTGTTTCCTCCCGTTTCTATGGATTATGAATTTGCACAGCTTGCCCTAGTTGACCTGAAATACTTGCGTTAGTAGTTGAAACTACGCCGATCGTCATGGTGGTGTCCTTGGCATTAGATCCGGCCGTGAGGTTAAGCTTTAGAGTTTGTTTCTGCCCTGGGGTTATGGTCGTGAACGCGCCTCCGCTAACGATCGTCACACCCCAATCCGTTGCGGGATTTGCGAAGGCAGGAACAGAAACCTTATAGCTGTCCGTGGTCTTAAGGGTTATATCAAAGGTGACGACAACGGTTTGACCGTTGGCTGGTGCAAAAATAGCGTTTCCGGTTTTGGGTGGTGCCAGGGGAATCTTGGCCCCCGGTGAAAATACGCTCGTGAGCTGAATAAAGACAGCGTCCTGGGGGCCCGGAGGAGGAAAGCCAACCGTTATGGGGTAAGGCTGATTCGTCGACGCATTGAGCAAGTTTGGATTCAGTTGCGAGGTAACCGAAACGTTGACATTGCCGATTACGCCGTTACTCAGCCCTGATGGAACAGATACTTTGACCAAGAACGGGAAATTTACGCCCTGAGGCGGAGTTCCTTGAGAGATGGAAATTTGTTGCGGAACTATGGGAACGTGGCTCGAATCAACCAACACCGCAGACCAACCTGCATCTACAGTGGCTAGCACATTGTAAGTTTCGAGCTGCGAGGTGCTGCCTGTGACGGCGAAGGTAAGAAAGAGATCCTGCCCCGCCAACACGTTGGTGGCCTGCGAAGCCTGGGTTTCTACCACCTGGATCAGGCCCTGGGGTAGGGTGGGCTGACCCGGCAGCAGTACGACCGGGGTCTGGGCTGACCCGCTAGGATTCGAAACTGTCAGCATGGTGTTCAACTGTCCAGTTATGCCGGTCATGAGCGGCACCGTGAAGGTGAGAGAGGTGTCATTGCTGTCCACCGTGAAAGTAGTGATCACAGCATTAGCGATAGTTACGCTGTTGAGAGCAGGGACTCCGAAATTCCTGCCTACCACAGTGATCTGGTCGCCTGGGTGAAACGTCGCTGATGGAAGCACAGCATTGATCACCACTTTCGAGCCCGGAGCGATGCCTTCCAAGTTCGAAATCCGGGTTTCGTGGTCGTTGAGAACCGTTACCACGCTGTTGAAGAAATCAGCAAGGATCAGGTCACCGGGATTTACGGTCTTGGGTATCTGTGCCATAAGGCTCCTCCTTAGCTCACGGTCTTGGAACAAGAGCGTAGTTGGCGAAATTCCAGTAGGACAAATCGAACTGTGGCTCACCCTTGTAGGGGATGTATCCGCTCGTGAATACCAGGTAGGCTGCAGGGCGATTTGGCGCGCTGCCCCCGACCGCTTGCATGTTTTCTCGAACCGAATAGAGCCACATCACCTGCCGGCGGCGGAGATCGATTGGCTCGTACGAATACGACTCCCTCAAGAGAACTTCGAGTCGTTGCCCCTCAACGAACACGAGCCGGCGCGTCGTGAGGCCGCTGAAGAAACCGCTCGAATTGAAACCCACCGAAGAGCCAATGCCTCCGAGCGGGATCAGGCCCACGGGCGGCAGAAACTGGAAATAATCGACCGCCCGGACACCGAAGAGCGTCTGCTGATCCAGGGCCGACGCTATATCCTTTGCCTGCTCCTGAAACTGCAGAAAGATGGCCAACCCTTCTGCAAATCGCCGGCGACTGGCGAAGACCGGCCAGGCTTCGGAGGCGGGAGCGGGGAACAAGGGGCGGCGGACGGACCACAGATCGACGAACTGAATTCCTGCGGCGGTCCAATAGACTAGAGCGAGCGGAACGGCACAGTCCGTTAGGATCCCCTGGCTGCGGAGCAAATCGAGAGCGCCGTATTCGGCGAAGGGCGATTCGCCGTTCGCGGGAGGGAAGGGGTTCGCAGGGAAAGTGGCAAGCGTATCTGTGCCGAAGCAGAGGTGCGCGACGACGTTTCGGAACTTCGAGAGCAACGGAGCAATCTGGGCCTGAGCCGCGGCGGCCGCCGCGCCGGTAAGTCCGACAAGATTGACGAACTTTGGCTTGAGTTGGGAGTAGAGCTGGACAGCCTGGCCCTGCAGAGTTGTGGGATCGCTGGCGCTCGCGTTGGAGACACCGAGAGGAAGCATGGAGAATTTCACACCTTCGACAGTGTCGCGGCTCGCGCACACCGGGGCGAAGCCGGAGTCCGACGGATACGTCGCAGGAGTTGAACCCTGAAAGCCCGATGTGGGCGAGACGGTCAGCAGGTAACAATCGAGATTCGTCGGGATCAGACCTTGAGGCGGAGTGCATTCTGCGAAGAGACCTGCGTTCGCGCTAACGACATCGGCTGTCTTAACCAGAGCTAGATCCACATCTACAGGAAGAGAGACGGCTTCTCCCTTGCGATTGAGAGCGAGGCCCTGCGTGATGTGAAGAATGGGCTGAGCGATATTTTTGTTGTCGACTAGTGTGATATCCAGCCCCCAAGCCACGCCATCGCCAATAGCGCGACCAAGCTGACGATGCTGTTGCGCGTTCGCTACCTGAAACGTGATCAAGTCTTCCGCGGCCAAGATCCGGCCGTTGAAGAAATTCGTGTTTAGAATTCCCCCCGAGAGCACGGGCGTATTCAAGTTCACGTTAGCCATGCCTCACAGCTCCGTTCCGACACGAGACTTCAAATCCATCTCCATTCAAACTCCGGTTATCTCGCTGATCTCGACGCTGAACCCTGTTGGGGCGACAAGACCAGCCACTTTCTGAACAACGATCTGGATTCCCTGCGCCTGGAAACCGGCAAAGTGCAGAATGAAAGGGCCCTGCGCTGCGTCGCCCATGGCCGTTCCCTTGACCACGTACACGTTCGAGCTAGGAGGACTTGCGGCCGGTTTCAGATAGGACGGAAAACCCGACCACTTGAGCAGGTAGGCCCCACTGCCCTGAGAAGTGGCAGTCAGACCGTTGAAGGTCGGCCCCAGTGCGGTCGCCTGTCCGGTCGACGAGATGGAAAAAGTGCCAGCGGCGACGACCGCGGAGCCGGCCTGAGCGCCACCACTGCCGGTTCCCGAGCCGAGACCGCCATTGAGGAGGCATTCCTGCAATAGCCGAGTCTCAAGCAGATAGGGACGACGAGTTTCATCGACAGTCACAGTGCCGACAACTTGCAAAGCAGTTCCAACTGTCCCGACTGTGAAGGTGAGTTCGGCCAGCAGGACACACTGCTCGCTGGGGATAACACAACCGCAGGGCGAGTTTTGGGCTACGAGTGTGGGGCGCACTTCAGTGACCCAGACGAGAAATGCGGCGCGCAAGAAATCGGCAGCCTCGCCCGCGTAGAGGTCGATGGGGGAGTTTCCTTGCGGGGGAGAGGTGACGACTGATGTGGCGGTAGCCGGGCTGAGCTGCCGCACCAAATCTTCAAGCTGCTGCTCGGTCACGGAACTCGGCGCAATATCCGTGATTTGAATGCGGCTCAGCAGAGCGCCGAAGCCGCGAATGGTGTCTTCTTCGATTTGCGAAGGCCGGAAGCAAAGTCCATCGGGCAGGGAAGAAGGATTTGGTGGTGACGGCGGAGAAGGCGGCGAGAGCAATTGATCTGCGTCGATGCACAGCTTGAGCTGGAAAGATTCGGCGATGTGCGAGGGGGCCATGGAGTCTTGTTGGGTGCGGCACGGCTCGCCGGGCACGGGGACAACATCCGTGGGGCACTCGCGGTAGCAAAGAACAACGCAGAGCGGCAAGGTGTAGGGGGGATTGCCGTAAAGATTCTGCAGGGTAGCTTTATTGCTCGCCAGCCAATCGTTCAACCGAGCGCACATCACCTGTTGAACGTGAATTTCCTGCCCCTGCGGATTGATTGCTACTCCTTTTGAAATTTGCACCTCAAGGTCGGGACTCGTCACCATTTTGGCCTGGAGTCCACAAATTGTTCCGTAGCCATGGGCGAGGCGATAGTGCGACCGGCCCTTCTCAACGAGATGCGTTTGTTCCTGCTTGAATTCGTCCACGCCTAGGACCATCCCAAACGTGTAGTTCATGCGCTTTAAAGGGTCCAACTTTTTCATGCAAGGCGTGGCGGTCTGAAGTGTACTCATACACACCTCTCTTGAGGCTTGAGTTCGCGGCAACGTTCATTGGGCGTTCGGCTGCCGAGGCGTTTGCGGTCGCGCGCCTGAATTGGTTCGACAGGCGCCAGATTTCCGCCCGAAAGATATCCCTGCCCAAGGACCAAGCCTGTAAATCTGCTCCCCGGTCCGAGGAGCGTGTCCTGGCCGAGCCGGGCTTCACCCGCCCGGAACATTCCCCAATACAGCCGCACATCAAACGAGGTGTGCGAAGGCTTTTCAATTTCCGTCACACGTTGCGCGACGGCGAGCTTGGTCTGTTGAGCGTCGGGAGTGTCATTGAGCGTGACCGGAACGAGCACGGTGAAACGATGAGCGTTTTGCTGAATGGGGACGGCCACGGAGACGAACAAGATCCAGTCCTGGAGCTGCACGCCACCCAACGGAAGGGAAGCAGGAAAGGCGATTGCATCAAATCCCGAAAGGGCATTGGGACCCGTCAGCGAGTAGGCCCGGTTCAACTCGGCGATGGTGGGATAGCGCCGAGCGAGAAAGGCCTGGTAGGAGCTTAGATCCGAGGAAGTTGCGGCGGCATAAGTGAAACCAATACCGTCGAGAAGGAATCGCTTCCAATCTTGCGCCTGCGTGTTTTGAACTGGCTGAGTGGCGGGCAAGGTGAGGTTAGCATCATCAAATCCGTTGAAACTCGTACCCCAGGCCTGATTCAAAGCATCGATCGTCGCGTACTGACCTTGCAGGTAGCAGCGGTAACGCGAGTTTAAGGGATCGCTGCCCTGCGCCGGCGTCCAGAAGGATGCGGATGCCGTGGTAGCGGACCCTGGCACGTTGGCATCCGCCGGGGTATCGAAATTTATTCCCGGAGATACCCGAGTGAGGAATCGCTCCACCAAGCGAACGGAAAAGACCGTGCCATTAAAGGAGCAATCACCTGCCTTGCAGCTCGACTCAGCGAATAAAGAGTCATCGGGACAGGAATCCACCATCAGGCGAATAGCGCGAACGATTCCATTTGGCGTCCCACGTTCCCGGAACATTTGTGGTGCGTGCGAGATCACGAGGCGCCTGGTACGTTCGCTCCACGTAGGATCCGGGTCTACCGAGACCCAGGACGCCAGCCAGTCGAGATACTCAGGAGGAACCAGCCGTGAATCAAACAGCTCCTGGACATCTGCAATTCTTCCTTCAAGAACCGTGTAAAAGCCCTCGATATTTGCCAGGAAGCGATCCAGGAAGGATGCCGAAGAGGCATCATCTCTGTAAACGGGAGGTAGATACTGATGAAGATAGGAAAAGCGCGGGTAGTACACCCTGAGTGTGTGGAGACGAGGAGTCGTGCGCCCAGTGCCACGCAAAGTCAATCGCAGTTGCAGGTACCTTCCGCGCGCTCTCTGGAACAGAAGTTCCCAAGTACCCACACGATCCGGTGGTCCTTGCAGTTGCGACTGGTAATAGGGGATCTCCGGACCATCGGTTCGCAGGTAGGGTGTGGGCTCGGGTTGCCATGGCGTGCTGGGCAATAGCGCCGTTTGATCCGCGGCGCGGCTCTCAATTTGGACTGAGGAGCCGGGCGGGATGCAAGCGTCGAGAAAGAGTCGATGCCAAACACAACCGGGCAGCTTGCCGTCAAAACCTACCGGCGGTGACGAGGTGTCCGCCTCTGGGAGCTGTTGGGGAAGCAGGAGTTGAGCTTCCAACTGGTATTGTTTCCGCGGCTGCTCGCTCAGCGGAACCCAAGTATCCTGAAAATCGTAGTAGACGGCGGGCCCGGTCGCGACCAAGCCTTTTCCTCCGAAATGACGCATGGGGAAGTATTGGGGTCTCGCGTTCAAGGAGAAGGCAGTGTCTGCCGCCTGGAGGTCAAAGGCGAACGATTGATTCCCCTCAATTTCCGCGAAATAGAGGACCCCGCTCGTTCTCACTTGCGATGAATCTTGCAGGAAAGCAAAGTCGTACGCGCGCAGCGCCTGCCGGTGCGGATCGGGCACGTACAGGGCAAGCGCATGGTCCAAAGCAACCGGGGGGCCGGTTTCTATCCCCGCCTGGAAACGATGAACAACGGAGAAGTCTAATCCAACGGGATTTTCAAGAATCAGGACACTTCCATCTGGCAGAGATTCGATCGCCACGACATCCGAGAAGGCGGCGAGAGATAGGGCAAAGCCAGATGTGATCGGGCTCTGCACGCAAGATTGCTGTGGAGGTTGAGAGGCTCCCGCCACTGGTTGAAAACCGCCCGCGGATTCGGGCTGACCTTCAGACATCGGGCGGAAACTTCTGACCCGAAGCTCCCGGTCCAATTTCCATGCGGATTTGTTTTTACTATCGAGAATTGAAATGCTTCCGTCCGGCGCCACCGACATATCGAATGGCTGGAATGGAACACCTTCCGGCCACAGTAATTGCTCGGGTGGTCCGCCAGCGTATAAATCGAACACCAACAATCCTTTTGGATCACGAACACCCACGACGAGATAGTGCTCCGCCGTCACGGCTAAACCGGAGAAAACGAGATCCACCGCGGGAGAAATATTCGTGCTGAAAAACTGGCCCTTAACCGGGCATGAGTCCTGCTGATCGCTCGCCGACCAGAAATGCTCCGAATTCTTCTTGTTCGCGGGGAGAAATCGAAGTTCATTTTGTGAAGGAGCGATCCAATACCAATTCCCGTAGCGATCTCGGCCCGCGCCGCGACGGCTCGCGACATCCAGGGGCATCTGACCGCTGGGCGAGGGAAAAACGAACAAGTCCTGATGCAAGCTGAGAGTGGCGTCCTCGTTGTTCCAATCGAACGGTGGCTCGGCCGCTGGAGAATTGGCCGGGGCGGCGGGGTACCAATCCGGTTTGCCGTAGACGAGGTGGAAGCGAGTTTGATTAACGTCCATCGTTTTCCTAGCACTGCGGTTGCAATATCGGCACTGCTACACGCTGCTTGGCCGGTGGTGTGTCCGCGACGCTCAAATCCTGTGCAGCCCCCGTACTGACATTGAGTTGAAGCAGTTGCGGGAGCTGCAAGCCGGATATCGGAAGTTGCGTGATTGCCGCCGTGGTGGCATCCCACAAGAGGACGCCGTTGATGTCGCTTACTCCGTCCACCCGAAGGGCCTGGATCAGGATGCCCGTTGGATCGACTGGTTTTGAGAGCGGCCAGCCTCGATCATTTGGCCCGCGTGAAAGGGGAGAAAGATACAAACGCACGGCTTGACGAACATCTTGAAGCACCGCGGCGATGTCTCTTCCGGCTAGAACATCCACTCCGATAGAGACAGATACGCCCACATACACGGGACCGCGCACATACACTTCAGTCGTCACCAACCGGCGGGGTTCCAGGTAGGCGCACACAGCATCGAGGAAAAGTAAATCCGGTTCCGGTGCATCTGGTCCTTGCGGAATAACCAGCACAGTGACCGCCCCCGGGGAGTTGACGTTCACATCATCGGAGCTAAATAAGGGCAGAATCTCAACCCGGCCCAAGGCAATGCCCGGAGTTTGGGTGACGATATCTTCGAAATCCGCGCTAGATACAGCTCGGCCACCATTCTTCAAATAATTCGGAATGTTCCGTTCCGCGTCGGAGACGCTTTGTCCATCATCTCCGCCCCAAGTGGGAAGTGGATTTTCCACGGTGAATCCTGAAGGAAGCTGGGGGCTATTCTGGATGGCGGCGATACCGACATTGCCGGGTGACCCGCCGCCGTAGGCGTAGCTAGCCAGGATTGGAACGCCCGCTGCAGGACGAGTCCCGTTCAAACCTGTGCCGAATCGAATCAGGCCTGACTCGCCTTCGGCCACGTACACTTTTGACGTCGGAATCGCCGAAGTCGGCATCGTTGTCCCTGGAGGAAGAGAAGGATCCCTGACAGGAACTTCCGCGGGGGCGACCAGCAGGTCGTCAATCTGTCTCCAAATTTCACCGTTCACGGCGAGCTGCACAGACGAGAGGATGACTGGAGTATTCGCCAACTGAACAGTTTGATCGGGCTCGCCCGTCCCGTTGCCCAGAGGCTCTGCGATCACTTGAATCTGTTGCGTAACGCAGGTTGCGTTGATTCCCACCCAACTCAAATTCGCATTCGTTGTGGACGGCACCGATCCATCCGTATTCGGCTTCAGACGGACGCGAATCCAGGTCAGCAATCGGCTGAGGATCGCGGGATCCTCCAGCGTTGGCGGAAAATCTCCCACACCGCCCTCGATTGGGGCGAGTTGATCCCAAACACCAATACTTCCCGTCGATGGGATGGTCAGTTGCACGAGAGTCAAGTCCTGCAGAGGGTTGCCGTCCGCGATGCTTACAAGGTCCTGGTAGAAGGGTTGATTGGATTGCAGAGTGCCGGTAGCAATTGAAAATTGAAGGGCAGCCTGTCCTGTTCCCGCGCTCGCCCCGCCCGGGAACAGGATTCGAGAAGCATCCTCAATCGAGGGCATGATTCCCAGAGTGATCGTCCTGCCGCGGATTCCATTCAACACATCCGCGTTCTGCGCACTTTCCCCGACGCGAGTGAGTAACGCCATCCACAAACTGCCATCCACGGTATCTATGCCGTTAGACAGACTGACGGAAGGAATTGACGCGGAATTGGCGGGCGGGAGAAATGGAACGACTTCGTAGAATTCGAGATCGGCGGGATTGTCCGTAAACGTGCTGTAGAGCTGGCCATACGTCGTCTGCGCCGATTGCTGCTGAGCAGGGGGCAGAGGTTTGCGGTAGTAGGCGAGCATTTCGACTGGCAGGATGTCCAACCCATTCTGCGTCACAAAACCGACCTTGCCGGCCATGACCGGGAGACCGGCTTGCAAAGTGACGGTCTGCAAGGGACCTCGCACATTTGTGATTGTCACGACGCCATGCGCGGCGCTCGCAGGCCTCAGCGTCTGGCCCAGGAGGGTCAGGAACTTAAGCCGGTTTCTCTCGGGAATCAGATTGGCGCGATATTGCAAATTCTCCGTCATGAAAGAGAACAATTGCAGCAGCGTGATTCCCGGATCGCTATCGTTGAAATTCGTCCACTCGGGATTGTGGACGGAAATCCGCGCCATCGCTTCCTGCAAGATGTCGGAGTAGCTACGGTCGTCCAGCGTTGGGATAAGCAGCGGCATTGATGTTCCGAACCTCTATCCTCCGAGTTGTACGGTCAACTGAACTTGCTCCACGGTCTGGCTGGCCACCAATTCATACTGCACGGTGGCAACAGCGGAATGCGGATCGTCGCTGTCTGGATCCACGCTTACGGATTGCACGGTAATGCGCGGCTCCCATAGCGACAAAGTCGTCTGGATCTCTTCCTGAATGAGCTGGCGAGTCGCGACAGTGTTGGGCTCGAACAAGAAACTCCGCAGCTTTCCGCCGAATCCGCTGAGCATGAGCCTTTCTCCCGGCTGGGTCAGGAGAATGACCTGGATCATTTCGCGGATGTTATCCGGGCCGCTGGACCAGGCGATACGCCCATCCGAGCCGAGCCGAGGTGGAAAACTGATTCCTTGTCCGAAAAGATCTGCAGCGTTCATATCTTCTAACTTCCCTTCGACTTGAATGTCGGTATCGGAAAACAAATCTTGAGAAATGGCATCCAGAAGAAAATGATGTTCAGCAAGATCACAAAAATCATCAGGACGATGAATGCGCAAATGGTGATGATTGGAATGGAAAACGAACAGATCATGCCCAGGCCGAATCCGCTGGGATCTGCCACGTTTCCATCCATCAAGTCTTTCAGGCCTTTCACGCGCTGCATCTGCTGGTTCAGTTGATCCGAAATCATGAAGGCGACGCCCTTGTCGTACTTGCGCAGGGCGGCGGGAGTTGTGTCCACAGGGAGCGCCACCTGAATGCGTCGCGCCGGCGCATCCGGATCAAAGAAAGAAGCTAGTTGAAACGGCTCGCTCGGCGGGCTAAAGACAACCGGCGCCGGAAGTGTCTTTACCGCGCACAGCGGCCGCTGGTATAAGCACCTCACGATGAACCAGTCGTCTCCCTGCGGATTTTGCGGGTCTTTTGCAGGCGGAGGAATCGCAGGGGCCGGCTTCGCAGTCACCTCGCTCAATGCGTTCTCGATCAA
Organism: Candidatus Acidiferrum sp.; assembly: GCA_041485085.1. Lineage (GTDB taxonomy): Bacteria > Acidobacteriota > Terriglobia > Acidiferrales > UBA7541 > Acidiferrum. The sequence goes on along the minus strand of JBGPIX010000012.1, from coordinate 10,317 downwards.
CGTTTCGATGGGGCGCTGTGGCAACGGCTGCGCATCGGTCGGGCGGCCGATGAGTGTCACCAAAGACGGATCACTATTGTCAGTTAGAAGTGGCCCGGAATAATTGGCTGGAAGTCCCAGACGCGTGCCAGGAACAAGAACTTCAGTTTCGAAATCGTTCTGGTGGGCGTACGCGAGGCGGAGTGCTTCGGCTAGAGTCACCGGGGCCGTGCCATCGAAAACACGCATTGTTGCACTGAAGGCCTCATACAGCGCGAGCTGCGCGCCGGAGAGTGTCGACACCGGGGAAGTTTGCGCAACGACTTTCCAAACTGAATTTAGTTGTTTATCCAAATATATGGCGAAATCAATCAGCACCAATGCCGATCCCTGCGCGGCCGCCATGTTGTCGGAGTCCACCAAGGAAGCGGGCACCGAAGAGAGCGATCTTTCTTTTGCAATCCACGCCACGAGGTCGCCCCAGGGATCCAAGACTTGCCGCTGAAATTCGATCTTGCGTGGATCATCGGCCGTCGCTGGCGCCGGGGTCCCGTCCGATTTGGTCTGTAGCGCACGTGCGGCGACATACGTTTGCCGTTTGCCGACGGGAATCATTCCTGCGAACATGCGCCGCTGGCTGCCATTGCTGCCGAATTGAAAATTGAATAGCGGGAGTTGTTCTTCGCCGGCCGCCAAAGTCAAGGGATCGGTAAGCGGCAGCCACCCTGGTGGTGTCGCATTCGGCAGCCACGCGCACTCATCGTAAATGTGAAGATCAGGCGGCGTGCCGGCGAGGGCGGTAGCCCCGGACTTCAACTGCAATTTGCGCAGGACAAAAGTTGTGCTTTCTCCCTGATTGCGTTTTACCGTGTGATCCGGCAAGCCCGGCAGACGGCAGTTCAGCGAAGCGGCTACAAGATAAAATCTAGCATGTGCCGGTTGGTAGAATTTCAAAATGGAGGGTGGAACTTCTCTATTCGATACCGTCGAGAGCGCTGGTTGAGACCCGGCCGGGGCGGAGCCACTCTTTCCACTTGAAGCATTGGTCGCGCCTACCCCAGGGGAAGTCAACGGAGGCAGGCCAACGTTTGGGAAGCGCCAGTTTTCGGGTTGCGCGATGCAGCTGTCCAAAGTCGCCGGATTTTGCGCCAACAGCGATTGCAAATCCTGCATGAAGGTGTCCGTCGAAAACCGCAAAAGGGCAGGACTACGGAACGCCGTTTTGTCCGAGTCTGGAGCGAATCTATTCCAGAGCGGAGACGGTGCCAGCCATTGGACTTGTGTTGCCATTGCTCTCCTACCAAATATTCCCGGCGCCGGGTGTGTAGCTGGCACTGATCACACTGTTGGTGATCACCGTGTCTGCCTGCACCACGCCGCTAAACGTGGACATCCCCGCATTGACCGTCACCATGCCCGCTGAAATTTCCACCGTGCTGGCGTTGACAGTCACTTTTGCCGAAGCCGTCACCGTGATTCCAGCTGCTTCCATCTTTGCGGAATTTCCATTGCTGTCCTGTAAGGTGATCGAACCGGGGCCGTCCTTCAGCGTGATGCTCTGTCCAGCCGGAGTCTGGAGTGTCATCGTCTCTTGACCGTCGGTATCGTCGAGGGTGATTTGCACGCCATTGCGCGAACGAATCGTTTTGATGAAGTTTTTTCCAGCGCCGTCCATGGATTGCGGCGGCTTATCCTGACCATTCCAGAAGCCACCTACTACGCACGGCTGGCGCGGATCCCCACCCATGAAAATCACGAGCACTTCATCGTTCATGTCGGGAATGAACCATGTTCCGCGATTATTGCCTCCCATAGTGGTGGCCAGCCGAGCCCACGCCTCGTAAGAAGCGCCCTGCCCATCGGGAGACCACGGCAACTGGACTTTGACGCGGCCCTGTCCGTCGGGATCTTTGATGTTGCTCACGAGCGCCGGATAAGCGCCGTAGAAACGGCCGCCGTATCCGCGCGGCGCCCGTGCGTCCCTAATCTCTTCTACCCACTCTGCGACTGCGGTCATGATGTTGAGAATCCGGGCCTTTCCACGGAGAACTGAGTGCGGTAGCCGTGAGCTGCGTCGAAAATATGCCGCACCCGGGTGACGTAGTACGTTCCGTCGAACATCGTTCCCAAGGACTGCAACTTCAATTTGGTTCCCACCCGAAGCCGCGCGTCCCCCTCGGCAATTCCAGTCCCTGTTACGAACCGTCTTGCTGCGCGCCGGTACTCACTTTCGGAAAGTGCTTGTGTCTCCTGCGCGGTTAGGGGCAAGTCGTGGACGATTTGTTGGTCGTGCAGACCGATCGCCGTTGCCAGGACCTTGCTTCCGCCCAAGTCTCCGTTCATTTCACTGGAAAGAACGGAGTCGGTGGCGCGATGCGTGAGGGCCTGTTTTCCGGAAACGTCCCAGCCGCTGACCACAAATCCGCTGATCTGGCCGGCGATGTCGGCGAGCGCCGAAAACTCCAGCAAACCCTGCCCGAACGTAAGGGTCACGTCGTCCGTCTTCCGGTGATTTCTCGATTGAACATTCAGCGTCTTGCCATCAATCCAGAGTTCGGCATCGATGGCGCGAGCGCGCTCTCGCAGAAATGACAGGTCGCTCTCATTGACCTGCGCAAGCACGCGATAGGTCGGTCCGGTCGCATCGATGTTCGTTTGAAGTCCATATTGCGATGCCACTTGCTGAAAAACGTCGGAGTCGCTTGCGTTTTCAAATGTGCGAGTCCGCCGGGTGAGCCGCATATCCTGCAAGCGGTCTTCCGCCAGCACGAGTAGTTCGGGCGGCCGCGAGCGTTGATAGCGGCCTTCCATTCCCATAACTCTTCCCGAGAAGATGACGCCTGAAGCCGGTCCGCCGCCGATAGTGACGTTGATGGTCTTCCCGAAGTCAAAGACTTGCCGGTCGAAATAGAGAAAATCAACGCTGCCGGATTTTGGACCCCAGTTCGCAAATGTCGCTTCGCACCGGGACATTCCCGCAACCGTTTCTTCCACGAGCAATTCCTGTAGTCCATCGCTGAGTGCAGGCAGAAGAGTTCCGCCCAGCTCAATGGCAGGTCTCGCTGTATATGTACCCGGGGCTACTCCTATGTCTGGCATGTCCCTTTCCTCAATGGGCCATCAATCGCCACTCGGCACGAGCCTCGCGCTCGGAAATATCTCTGACGTCGATCGGCTGCATCTGCTGGGTAGCCGGAGGGCCAGGCGCCGCAGCAGTGCCGCCAGTTGGGGCGGATGGAGCTTCAATCACTACTTCGAGCTCATTGATAATGATGGCCATTACCGTCTCCCATTCCGCACTTGTGCAGGGTTACCCATGGTTCAGAACCCGCCGCCAGCGCCTAAACTTGCTCCTGCGCCAAAACTCGCACCAGCACCGAAGCTCGCGCCGGCGTTGGTCTGGGCTCCCACTCCAACTCCCGCGCCTGCTTGCGCGTTGCCGACAAATCCCAGGGACGCGCCACCGCCTGCGCTCGCGCCTCCTTGGACGCCTAGCGTCGCTCCCAGATTTAGAGCTCCACTCGTTTGCGCTGTAACTCCCAGTTGCGCATTCACGGAAACGCTTGCGGACAGATTGAGTAGTACGCCGGCCGCCAACATGCGCGGATTTTCAATGCCGTTGGCTAGCGCCAAACCTTTCCAATCCGGGGGGCCGCCGCCCGCTCCGGCGCTCGCAGAATTAGCCGCGGCATCCTGTACGGACGAGTTGGCGTTCACTGGCTTGTAAGGCTGGAGTCCGGAAGATTGCCGGTTCTGCACGGTGGCCGCGTTGGCCGCGTCATATTGAATTTCCTGCTTGGATATGCTGATGGCGACATTGGCGCGAAGGGGCATGCCGTCGGGGGAGAAGAAATCCAACGTCTCGTCCATTGAATCCATTACCCCGACGAACGTAAACGAGCCCCATTGGAATTGCAGACCCGGCGGAAGAAATTTGTCTGTTCCTTTCCCAGGTACTTTCTGGGGCGTCATGAAATACTGAACTTCTTGTGTCAGCCCACGAACATCTCTTTTGCCATCTGAGCCAGCTTTCAGAGCTAACGCAATGTCGAACCACAACTCAAGACTGAGCTTTGTAACTCCCCGGCCCACAAACTGTGTCGATGAACCCTTTGGTTGTTCGCCACCTGCTTTTTGATTTGCATAGTTCAGCTTGAGAGTTTGAGGATTGAACTGCACCTCGAATCTCTTCGCTGTCTTGCCAGTAGGGGGACTGATCTTCGTGCCTTTCGCGTCCAGCCAGACCTCTTGCAGAACGGCCGGTTGCAATTTGATTGGCTTCGGCATCGAATCTTCTCCAACAAATGACGAACGTAAATGACCTGGTCGCTACTTCTTGTTTTGCTCCAAAAGCAAGGTCTCGTATGCGATCTGAATTTCTTCGATCGCCACAATTCCATCTTTCGCATTCAGCGAAGGAGCTTTTAGCTTGATCGGGAGGCATCCGGTCAATTGGAATACCACCTGATCCGATTGGTCCGCTCCACGCATGACCACGGTTGCTGAAGTCCGGTAACCGGTCTGATCTTTCTCGTACATCTTCTCGAACCAACTCCAGAGGTCGAAGCTGTTCGTCATCCCGCGCTTAAGCGTAAGTTGTCCGTAACTAAGTGGTCCCGCGAGATGAACGGGCCCCGTATTTCGCCCGCCCTCACGAATTGTCTTCGGTTCCATCGTCATTTCGAGTCCGTCGCATTCGGCAAATGCCGCTGAACAAAGCTGAGCGCCATTGTTGGTGACGTCCTTCACTTCGATGAGCACTACAAAATTGAATGAAGTAAAGGGGCGCACATTCTTCGCATTCAGTGCATTCACCGGACTCGCCATACTAAGTTTCCTCGCTGAGCGTAAGATCCCCGCCCGATTGCAGTAGCCTCACTGTGAGAAACTCCAGAGGAAGCGACGGCGCAATTCTCATCTCCACGACGAACAAGCCCTGCTCCACGGACTCCGGGGGATTGACCGAGCTGTCGGTCCTGACCAGAAAGCTTTCAGCCTGGGTGCTGCCTGCAAACGCGCCCTTCAGGAAGAGATCGCCGAGCACTTCCTCGAATCGCCGCTGGACAATGCGCCAGAAAGACGAATCGTTGGGTTGGAAGACGTAGTCGACGCCTTCGCGCAGAGCCAGCCGGCGGAGCAGAATTAACAGCCGGCGCACATTGATGTCCTCTAGTCGCCGAGACGAGCTCAATGTGAACGAGCTCATGGCGAGAAACCCTCGAGAATCTTGAACGACGAGGTTTAGTTGATTGTCGAAGAAAATGTAGGGCGCCTGGTCCGTGGTCGGGGGATCGAGGTCGACCACTCCTCGTAGCAATTGGTTTCCAGGTGCGAACCACGCTCCGGAAGCGATTGTCAACGCCGCTACGCTGCCCAGGATTGTCCCTTCAGGCGAGACGCTCCGAACCGAGCCTGGCTGATCATCCACGGTGTCTCTTGCAATCAACCAGGGAAAATAAAGGCCAGCAAAACTCAGAGTGGTGTCGCCGTTTTCCGGCGCCAGCGCAGACACCAGTGAATTTTTGTAAGTGGCGCACAATTGTGCGTCGAATTGGCGAGGAACGCTTAGAACGGTGAACACATCGCCGCGCGCGGCACACAGCCGGATCATCGCCTGATGGATTTTCTTTAAAGGCTCTGTCTGAGAAGCATCCGAGGCATTCGGTGAATTGGAGGGCGTCTTCATCAGATATGGCAAATCCGTTTGCACGGCATCCACAGCGGTTGTGTTTGACCACGGGCTGAGCTGAGCCCCGCGCGTTGCACCAACCCGGAAATAGGCCGTCCGCGTGGGACTACTCCAGACTTCGAAGTGCGAATCTGTCCCTTTATAGAGAGTGAACGGCAGCGCAAAGGCCGGTTCATACGCGATCTGCAATTCGAACGCATCCAAATTTGCATCGGCGTCAGACCAATCCAGGAGGATGCGCCCGTGGCTTGGCGTCGCAGCATTCATTTCCGGCGGATCAAGAGTAATGGGAATGCATCGAAGAAATGCTTCTGACGGTAGTGTTTGTGTGAGCGTGTTCGACCAGGGCCCGGTACTGTCGCCATTGGCCGCACAAACTCTGAAATAAACCGGGTTCGGGCAGCCAGTTGGTTGGGAGAACAAATCTGAATGAACGATCGAGGCGCTGTAATTGTCTGGAACACCAGCGCCGTGCCAGACGGTGATTGCCGATTCGAATCGTGGGTCCCCGGATTGCTGAAGCGAATACGACGTCGCGGAATCGACGGCTGTCCAGGTGAGCGAGATATTTCCCATCGAATCGGCTGGCGAGATGCCAAGTAGTTGAGGCCCCTTCATCGCCTGCTGCGCATCGAACGAATCCTTCTTCCAACCCAAATGCATGGCGTCGGGCACCGCAAGCAAGCTCACCTCATCGAGCGGCAGGACGGCATGAAGCTTCTGGAGCGGTTTTCCCGCGGGCCCCGATCCACCATTGCCGCGCAGTTGATACTGTTTATGGAAGGCTTCGGTGAGCAACGTATTGAGGCTGGAATCTGCCAGGTCCGGGTCCAGAAAGAGACTTGCGACAAGCTCGCCGCCGGGAAGCGCCAATCCGTCCCGTTCGAGTGCAGAGGAGGATTGCGGTGCCGCTGGTTGATAAAAATCCGGGTCCACCAGTCCAGGAATCCCAAGTGGTAGAAAAACGGGCAGTGTACTCAGATCCGTAGCAGTTGTTAGCCCCACGGACATCGCCAATGGAAAACGCGGGTGCTCGACTTTGGCCCGGAGGGAACTCCCGGGAGGCGGCGCAGGATTGTCGGTCTGCGCGTAGAGCTGCGTATCTGTTGGCAAATACCCCAAATAAAAGGAGTGGCGCGGTGATAGCCCCAGATTTTCCAAAGTGGTTATTTTTCCGCTGCCATCTCGAACCCACAATTCCAGGGTCACCACATCCGTGCGCGGGGAAGAGAGGTCATAATTCCACCCGGCCGAATTGTCGAGTGCCCACCACGCTACTTTTGTCACGATTTCAACTGTTTCCGTTTCGCCGGTGGCGGGAGAAGTCGGAACGCCAGTTGCCGTGGCTACGGATCCCCTGACACTGTCCACAAGAAGCAGGAGGTCCCGCGCGCCCGCCGGCAAATCTCCCGTGTTCAATCGCACTCGCAACCAGGAACCCGTTGTTATCTCTTCGGCTTGGGAGCGCAGACCTACAATGACGAATTGGAGAGACTCCGCTCCCGCCGCGATTCCCCAGCCGCCAATCCACAGGTCAACGTTGTCCGGCCGAGTCAGCCAAGAGACGTTCGCCGGATACGCCAACCAGGTAATGGTCGAGTCCGTATCGCCCATCGGTGGACTGCTAAGAGGATGAGAGAAATCTCCCAACGCAGCTGGTCGAAACCAATGGCTTACTTTGGCGAGCGCTGTGGATGACGTCAGAGTCTTGCCATCCACCTTTGTACCGGGCTTCGCCACTTCGTCCACTGCGACAAAAAGAATCGGCATCTCCGAGGACGGGGGACTTCCCGCCACACTGCCAAACGAGACTTGCAACAAATCCCCCGAGGACACGATCGAGGCTGAATTCGAATTGAGGGGGATGGCGATCCCTTCTGATGTTCTCTGTGGCGATTTTGTATCCAGTGGCTCGAAGCTCAGCGTAGCGTTGACCATCAGCTCATCAGACCAGCTGCCTTCGGAGCGCGCGACCATGGCGCCGGCCTGGTACGGCACATCGGGACTTGCCTGGAGCATTCCAGGAATCAGAAACGAGTTGGATTTCGCGCCTAGGTTATCGGCGACACGCACCACCCAGCATCTCTGTCCGCCGTTGCGAAAAAACGCCCGCACAGCCGGTGGAAGCTGCGCGTACACGGTTTCGCCGGCCACCGGATCCCACGCGAGCGGCTGGTCCTTTCCGAAGATTTCCTGGAATCGCGATGCATCTTCGATAGCCACAGGAATGTCGAGCGGCCCTGAAGGCGCAAAGCCGACGAACGCGGCGATATCGAGCCGCGGGAGCGGCTCCGGAACTGGAGGCACTACCGTTTCGAAATAAACGCCAGGTAAACGGCTCGAACTCATGATCACCCGTTAAGTGACTTCAATATGCTCGGAAGCAAGGACAAGTTCTTCGATGGCCACGTCAGTGCCCTTGCCAGTCAGAGATGGCCCGGTGTATTTGATAGGGCGTGCGTTCGTCAGCGTCCATGTCTGTGCCACGGTAACGCCGTCTTCCGCCATCAGGTTGATGGTCACGAGCTTGCGGTCGGAGTCGTTGTTCCCGTTTCCTGCTCCGTCCCGGACTTCCTTTAGCCACTGGTGCAGGAGCGCCAGTTCGCCGATGATTCCGCGCTTGAGCGTGACGTCGGGCACTTTGTAGGAGCCGGTCACTTTGATCGGCGAATTGTCTTTCCAATTGCCGGCGCGGTATTCGGCCGCATGGATTTCCGTTCCCAGGCCGCTGACTTCCTGAAAGCCGGCATTTGGGCCCGTGCCGTTGTCGCTGCCGATCAAGACCTGAAAATTGAATTGACTGTACGGACGATCGCGTTGTGTTGGCATCGCGTTTTCTTCCTCCCTTTAATCATCCACATTCAAATCACGGTTGCTGTTGGCCCACCCACTGGCCGATCCGGAAGATGACGAATTCGGCGGGCGTAATCGGTGCAACACCAATCAGGCACACGAGCCGTCCGTTATCGAGATCGTTCTGGGTCATCGTGGAACGGTCGCAGCGCACGAAGAAGGCTTGTTCCGGTTTGTCACCCATCAATCGCCCGGATTGCCACTCGGAGTAGAGAAAGTCCGACACCGAGCGCACAACTTTTGCCCACGTCGCTTCGCTGTTGGGTTCGAAAACGACTGGTTGCGTTCCAATGTCGATAGACTGTTCCAGGTAGCAGAAGAAGCGGCGGACATTTAGATATTTCCATTGCGAATCGGAGCTGATAGTTCGCGCTCCCCAGAGACGGTAGCCGCGTCCCTCGAGATACCGGAAGCAATTGATCCCTTCAGGATTCAGGAGGTCCTGCTGCGCTTTGTTGAGCAAGACTTCAAAGCTGATCGCCAGTTGCACCACCATGTTGGCCGGAGCTTTGTGAACGCCGGTAGTCCGGTCGTTCTCCGCGCAGAGCCCGGCGACAAATCCGCTCGGCGGCAAATTGATTTCGGTATCGCTAACAGGGTCCATGATCCGTACCCAGGGGTAGTAGAGCGCGGCGTACTCGGAGTCCATCTGGGCCCGGTACAAACTGATTTCAGTGAGATCCTGCTGGTCCGCCGAATCCAGGAGGGCCACGCGGTAGCGCATTTGCTGGCAGTGCACAATGAGGAGGTTTGCGATCGTCAGCATGTTGGCTTTGGCTGTCTCGCTGTCATTGCCGCCCGCCGAATGCCCTGGGGCGGCAACCATCGAGATGTGCGTTATGTCCTCAAACGATTTCAGCCCCGTTTTCGCGGTGGGATCGGAATCTTCTCCTTCATAGGACTCCGGCCCCGGGCAATTGCCGTCCGATCCGCCTCCCAAAGTGACCTGAATTTGTCGATCGGTGTCGGCAAGCTGCGAATTTCCCAGAGTTGCAAGGATCGAAAGGTCGGTGGTTGTGTCTGATTGGGGGAGGCCCAGCAGTTTTTTCAAGCGTCCCTTCTCCACCTCAGTTCGTTGCTGGGTCAACATAACGGATGCGATGAGAGGGCCGGTCCCAAACTGTCTGTCCTCGTCGAATACAAGCGGGACAGTGAGCGACCGTGAGCGCGAGGTGAGCTCAACGCCAAAGAATTGCGAAAGAGAATTAGGGTGGGATGGATGAAAAGTCAGGCCTTCGTACAATGTGGATCGCGGAAAGGCCCCGGGGAAAGCCACGCTGGCAGACACCGTGAGAATTCTGACCTCGTCACCTCCAACGCCTGGGACGAGATGACCAGTCCCTTCGGTAAGTTCGATGGTGTCACCCACCGTCTCTCCATGAAATCTCCATTTCCACTGATGCGAAGTGGTCAGATAGTTTTCCGCCCAATAAACTCCCGTAGCCGGGGGAGAACTTGTCTTGTTAATCCAGACGCTGTCGAAATTCCCCACGCCGCGCAGCACGGGGTCCTGCGCTCCCAGAGGCTGGGTAGGATCGTGGGGTATGCCCGCCAGGACGTTTTTACTGACATGCACGGTAAAGGTCAGCGAAATGTTTCCGCCTTGACCGGGATACCTTGCGCGTAGCGGGATCGAACCTACCGGGCTGATGAGCGTATCGATTGACGCGGTTGCGCAACCGATTCCCGAATTCGCCGTATAGGGTCCAGACTCAGCGTCACCAGACTTAAACACCCGCGACACGAATAATTGCTGGCCGCCGTTCTCAAAAAACGCCCGAACCGCCTGGGCCATG
>JBGPIX010000011.1:0-35550 GCA_041485085.1 Candidatus Acidiferrum sp. | reverse complement strand
TGAATTTCAAAGCTCTGAGCGCCAACGTTCAGTTTGTCGCGTGTGCGGAAAGAATTGCCCGCATTGATCGCCATTCTGACAGTCCTTTCGCTGTGAACCGTAGCTCTCCATGATAACCGAAATTGAATCCGCGCGCCGCGCAGCTATACTGGTATGGCCGTGAACATTGTTCTGATTTCTACTTATGAATTGGGAAGGCAGCCCTTTGGGCTGGCGTCGCCGGCGGCCTGGTTGCGGAAACGTGGCCACCATGTCGTAGTGCTGGATCTTGCCAGGCAGTCGATGGATGATGCGGCGATAGGCCACGCCGAGCTGATTGCCATCTATTTGCCCATGCATACCGCCACGCGGCTGGCCGCACAGCTTATTCCTTTGCTAAGAGAGAAAAATCCCGGCGTGCATCTCTGTTGTTACGGTCTGTATGCTCCCATGAACGTCGAGTATCTTCGCGCTCTCGGCGTGTCCACGATTCTCGGCGGTGAGTTCGAAGAGGGGTTGGTTCAACTGGCGGAGCGCCTCGCCGCGAATGGAGAGCAAGCAACTGTGCAGCCTGCGGAGTCCATGATCTCCCTGGCTCGGTTGCAGTTCGAAGTGCCGGATCGCTCGGGAATGCCCGCGATGGAAAAGTACGCGCATCTAATCGTTCCCGGGAACGGGTACCGGGTCGTTGGTTCGACGGAAGCGAGCCGCGGCTGCAAGCATCTTTGCCGCCATTGTCCCATCGTCCCGGTTTACAACGGAGTGTTTCGAATCGTCAGCCGCGACGTAGTGCTTGAAGACATCCGCCGCCAGGTGGCCGCCGGCGCGCAGCACATCACCTTCGGCGATCCGGATTTCTTTAACGGCATTCGCCACGCCATGGGACTCGTCGAAGCGTTTCATCGCGAATTTCCCGCCGTGACCTACGACGTGACCATCAAGATCGAACACTTGCTCAAATATCAGGAGCACTTGCAGACACTTCGCGATACCGGCTGCCTCTTTGTGATTAGCGCGGTCGAATCCGTGGATGATGCGGTTCTGGATTTTCTGGACAAGGGGCACACGCGCGAAGATTTTCTCCGCGTCATCAGTCTCTTCCGCGAACTTGGCATGACGCTTCATCCGACATTCGTACCGTTCACGCTTTGGACGACGGTGGACGGCTACTTGGAACTATTGCGAGTGATCGAGCAACAAGGCGTGATCGAAAACGTCGCGCCCATTCAGCTCGGCATTCGTTTGCTCATCCCCGAAGGCTCGCGAATGTTGGAATTGGAAGACGTGCGTCGCCTGGTTGGACCGTTCGACCCGCAGTCTCTGGCATACCCCTGGAAAAATGCCGACCCGCGGGTGGACGCTCTCAGCGAAACAGTGCAGAATATCGCCGCCGCGGCTGAGCGGCAAAAACAATCGCGGCAAGCTACGTTCGAACGCATCTGGAAAGCTGCGCACGCCGCCGCTGGTCTGCCCGCCCCACGGATTGACTTGTCATCGCAATCCCAGTCTGGCGTTCCGTTCCTCAGTGAACCCTGGTACTGCTGCGCCGAGCCGACTCGGGATCAACTTGTCTCCATCGGCGCACAAAAGCCAGTCGCCAAGAATGCGGTCGCCAGCGCCGATGGTTTTGTTTGACTTCCGAGTAAAAACGCACCCCGATGGCTCATTCATCCAAAAGATTGCTGCTCTTCACCGCGAAACTGGGCTATCAGACGCGCAGCTTTGAAGACGCCGCTCACAAACTCGGCGTGCAACTTGTCTACGTTACCGACCGCTGCCGCCAGCTTGAAGATCCCTGGGGTGACCAAGCCGTCGCCGTGCATTTCGAAACGCCGGAGGTGGCGGCTTACACCGTAATGGAAGCGGTTCGCGGCCAAAACATCGGTGGAATTCTCGCTCTTGGTGACCGACCCGCCGCTGCCGCCGCTTACGCCGCTCGCGGTTTGGGAGTTCGCTATAACCATCCCGCCACAGTGGAGGCCTGCCGGAGCAAGCTACGCACCAAAGAAGTATTTCGCGATGCAGGCTTAAATGTTCCTTGGTTTCAGAAGCTTCCCGTCGATCCCACACCCGAGCCGTTGCTTCTAGGAATTTCCTATCCTTGTGTGCTGAAGCCGCTTTCGCTTTCTGCCAGTCAAGGCGTAGTGCGCGCGAACAATCGGGAGGAGTTTCTCGCGGCAGCTTTACGTATCCGGCGCTTGCTACAATCACCGGAGATTCTTGCTACTCGCGAAGCGAATCTCGATCAAATACTTGTGGAAGGTTACATTCCGGGCAGGGAAGTCGCGGTTGAAGGACTTCTTACGGATGGCGAGCTGAACGTACTAGCGATCTTCGACAAACCCGATCCGCTTGAAGGCCCCTACTTCGAAGAAACGATTTACGTCACGCCATCACGGCTTCCCGAATCTGTCCTGCGCGCGATCAGGGAGTGCGCGAGAGATGCAGTTCGAGCTTTAGGACTGTCGCATGGACCAATCCACGCCGAGTTTCGAATCAACGAGCACGGCGTCTGGCCGATCGAAGTCGCGCCCCGACCCATCGGCGGTCTCTGCGCCCGATCTCTGCGATTTTCATTTGACGAGGAAAGTGAACCAATCGGCCTGGAAGAGCTGCTCGTTCGTCACGCTCTAGAACTTCCAGGATGGAATTCGCCTCGTGAACAAACGGCCTCCGGTGTCATGATGATCCCCGTTCCCAAGAGTGGAGTTTTGGAAAGCGTCTCTGGAGAAGAGGCCGCGCGTTCGATTCCCGGAATCACTGAACTCTCAATCACCGCCCGGCTCCACGATGCCATCGCTGCTTGGCCGGAGGGTTCGAGCTATCTGGGATTTCTTTTTGCGCGGGGAAACACATCGGAGGAAGTCGAGCTGGCGCTGCGCCAAGCCCATCAAAAATTATCTTTCAAAATTACGCCGAGCCTGCCGGTCGAACATCCCGCGACCCGCCGAATGACCAACCAGGGGAATTAACCTTTGGCCTTGGGCGCGACGTAACCCTCGGGCAATTTGGCGCCCTCACCGAAGAAGAACTGCTCCATCTGCTCTCCCATGATTTTCTGTGAATTGGGATCGAGTGGATTCAACCGGTATTCGTTCATGATCATCTTGGAATGCTCCAACCAGAGCTTCCAGGCGTCCTTCGAAACACTTTCGAACACGCGCTTCCCCAGTTCACCTTGCCAGGGGATACGATCCAAGCCGGGCAATTCCTTGCCAAACTTGACGCATTGCACCATGCGCGTGCCGGGTTTCACCGCTTCGCTGGGCGCTGGTGTTGGACCGCAAGATTCGTTCGCCATGCTTTTCTCCTCACGCGCGTGCTTCCATTTCACCTTACTGCAAAGTCGATAAAATTCCTAGTTGCGCGCCGTACTTCCGAAGCGCTCCTTGCAACTGTATACTCCTGTCTTGATTTTTGTGCTTCTTCGCGTTCTTGTTCATCTAATGGTACCGCCGCAACTTAGACGCAACAATTGGAGGAACTGCGCCCTTGGCTAAGATCACCACGCTTTTCTGGGACATTGGCGGCGTCATCCTGACCAACGGCTGGGACCGCGGCTCGCGTAAAGAAGCCGCCGGCGCGTTCAACCTCGATTGGGAGGAATTTCAGGATCGCCACGATCTCTCTTTCCCGGCTTTCGACTCCGGTCAAATCACCTTGAACGAATATCTCGATCGCACCCTGTTCTATCGCCAGCGCAGTTTCGCCCGCGAGGAGTTCACCGCCTTCATGTTCGCGCAGTCCAAGGAATACCCGGACGTGCGCGCCATTCTCGACAAGGTGTCGAAATGCGGCAAGTACTTTGTCGGCGCCATCAATAATGAGCCGCTGGAGCTCAATCAGTACCGCATCGAAGCTTTCGACCTTCGCAGGAATTTCTCGGTTTTCTTCAGCTCCTGTTACATCCGCTCCCGCAAACCCGAGGAGACCATCTTTCGCGTCGCGCTAGAAGTCACCCAGCGCCCGCCGGAGCAATGCCTTTTCATTGATGATCGTCCGCTGAACCTGGAAAGCCCACGGCGCCTCGGGATGAACACCATTCACCATCAGAACGCAGAGCAATTGCGTTCCGAGCTTGGAAAGTACGGGGTTGAGGTATAGTTTTGAACGCCGCTTCAGGTACCTGAACTGGGCGCAATTTGGCGGAGGGCGTGACAATGTCTGGCGATTCGGGTCGTTCCAGTTCCGTGTACGGTGGAGTGGTTGAGCCCTGCACCGTTGTTCTCTTCGGTGCCTCGGGAGACCTCGCCAAGCGCAAGGTCATTCCCGCGATGTATGACCTCGCGATTCACAATGGGCTCGGGACGCGTTACGCCATCGTTGGCTTTGCGCGGACCCCCATGACTGATGAAGCCTTTCGCACCATGCTCGGCGACGCCGCAAAAAGCATCTCCGAGGTCGGGCCCATCGACACGAAACAGTGGGACGAATTTGCTGCCAATCTTTATTACAGCCCTGGGGACTACGCCAATCAGGAAGATTACGCCAAGCTTGCGCGGCGCCTCGCGGAACTTGAAGCCGCAAAGGACATTGGCGGTAACCGTTTGTTTTATCTTTCCACGCCCCCCGAAGTATATCCGGACATCGTGGAACAGCTCGGTCGCGCTGGGCTTGCTCATCCCTCCTCGCCGAACTCCTGGGTGCGCATCATTATTGAGAAGCCTTTTGGGAGAGATCTGGCTACCGCCAAAGAATTGAACAAGATCGTTTTAAACGTTTTTGACGAGAAGCAGGTCTACCGCATCGATCATTATCTCGGCAAGGACACCGTCCAAAACCTGCTCGTGTTGCGCTTTGGCAACGGCATCTTCGAGCCCCTTTGGAATCGCAATTATGTCGACCACGTGCAAATCACCGCCTCGGAGACGCTTGGTGTCGAGCGCCGTGGCGGTTTTTATGAAACCGCCGGCGCGCTCCGCGACATGATTCAAAGCCATGTCCTCCAACTTACCTCGCTCGTCGCCGTCGAACCTCCCGCTTCTTTCGATGCCAACGCCGTGCGCAACGAAAAACTGAAAGTCCTGCAGTCCATTCGTCCTTTCGATCTGGAAATGGTCGCGCAAGCCGTCGTTCGCGGGCAATATTCTCCCGGGAAACTAGGAGATAAACCGGTGCCCGGCTATCGCGAAGAGCTCCACGTCAGCCCAACTTCCAAAACCGAAACCTTTGTCGCCGGCAAACTTCTGATCGACAACTGGCGCTGGGCCGGCGTCCCGTTCTATCTCCGCACCGGCAAGCGTCTCGCCAAGCGCACCACGGAAATCATGATCCAGTTCCGCCGCGCGCCTCACATCGTTTTCCGCGAAAAAGACGTTGAAGCCAACCGCCTCATCTTGAATATTCAGCCGGATGAAGGTATCTCGGTTTCCTTCGGCGCAAAGCGCCCGGGAACCGAAATGAGCATCGGCAACGTCACCATGAATTTCAGCTACAAGGAAGGTTTCGGAGACGCGAGCCGCAGTGCGTATGCGACGCTCCTGAACGACTGCGTGCGCGGCGACGCCACGCTGTTCGATCGCGGCGACAGCGTCGAAGCCGCGTGGTCCCTGGTGGATCCCATCCTTGACGTCTGGAGCGCCGCCAAGAGCGCCACCGTGCCACAATATGCATCGGGAAGTTGGGGGCCGCGAGAATCCGACCTTCTGCTCGAACGAGATGGCAGGCAATGGTACAACCCATAAATGCTATAATTGGTTGATTTAAATCGATTCAGAGGATTCGGGGGGAGGGGCATTTGATCCTTGCAGGCGACGTTGGCGGGACGAAGTGCAATTTGGCGCTCTTCTCGGAAAAAGGCGGCACCCTCACGCCCGTCTTCAAGCAGCGCTTCGCAAGCAAAGAGTTCGCGCAGTTCGAGCGCATCGTCAAGGAATTCTCTCGCCAGGCCGCCGACCATCTGGGCAAGGAAAGCATCGTCGCCGCCGGTTTCGGCATCGCTGGGCCGGTGATCAATGGCACCGTGCGGGCCACCAATCTCCCATGGATCGTCGATACCAAGACACTCATTAAAGAGCTGAATGTCCCCCATGTCGTTCTCTTGAATGATCTTGGCGCCACCGGTCACAGCATTGAGCACCTTCCCCCTGAAGATTTTTGCGTTCTGAACTCAGGCATTCCCGAGCCGGGAGGTACTCGCGCCTTGATCGCCGCCGGCACCGGTCTCGGCCAGTCATTTCTCGTCTGGGATGGCGGCCGTTACCGCGTTGTGCCTTCCGAAGGCGGACATTCCGATTTTGCGCCGCACACCGAGCAGCAGATCGAACTCCTCCGCTTCATGCGCCGCCGCTATCCTCAAGTCAGCTGGGAACTCATTCTCTCCGGCCGCGGCTTCCGTACCCTTCACGAATTTCTCGATCCGAAAGTAATCCATGCTTCCTTCGAAGATCCCGACGCCGATCCCGCCCCGGAAATCACCCGCCGCGGCTTGGACAAGTCCTGCCGCGTCTGTTCTGATACCCTGGATCTCTGGACCGCCATTTACGGCGCCGAAGCCGGCAATCTAGCTCTGAAAGTTCTCGCTCTCGGTGGCGTTTACGTTGCCGGGGGCATCGCCGTCAAGATTCTCGACAAGATGAAAGACGGCACTTTCTTCCACGCCTTCAAAGACAAATGGAAATTCGAAGGCCTCCTCAGCAACATCCCCGTCTCCATCGTCCTGAATGAATCCGCCCCGCTCCTGGGCGCCGCCTATGAAGCCCTCGCCGCCCTCGACAAGTAATCGACACTTTCTCGGCAGGTTGTAGGGGCGCCCGCCGCGGCGGACTGCACCCTAACTCGGCAACCAACATTCCCTTTCTTCTCTGTGTCCTCCGTGCTCTCTGCGGACTCTGTGTAAAGTATTTTTCTGAGTCTTCCCCTTCCGAATGGAGCTTGCTACGCTTATTCCGGTGGTCCTTCTCGAAGAAAAAATTGGGGAATGGAAACCGGTCTCGCGAGTCACCGGAATTGCCTGGCTCTGTTTCTACGCCCTTTTCCTCTTATACGCTTTCGCGGACCGCTCCGGATTCCTCATTCTCGATTACGCCAATCTGATCATCCACGAGGGCGGCCACTTCTTCTTCAGTTGGTTCGGCGACACCGTGAGAATTCTCGGCGGAACGCTAGGCGAATTGCTCGTTCCTCTTTTGTGCGCGATCTATTTTTTCTGGCAGCGTGAAACCACAGGTTTCACCTTCAGCATCTTCTGGTTCTTCGAGAATTTCCCCTACATCGGCGCCTACATGGCCGATGCACGTACCTCCGCCTTGCCACTCGTCGGCTCGGAAGACAGCGACTGGACCATTCTCTTCACCCAATGGGGACTCCTCGCCCAGGACCAGACAATCGGCGCCACCATGCGCATCCTCGGCTATCTCGGCATGCTCGCCACCATGGCCTGGCTCGGCTACCGCCTCCGCCAAGACTCCGCCTCAAATTCAAGATGAGATCCTTATGGTCGCCCGTTTTTCGGTCAGTTCGCGCTATTCGCCGCTGCACTTTACAAATGTTTGGTAAACTACATTGATCTAGTTCTTCAACGAGTTGGCCCTTTGGGACGCTTCCGCTATTCCGCACAGAGGCCAAGGAGCTGAGTATGAGCAGTGCCGTCACCACCCAAGTCACCGATCTTCAGAACTACATAAATGGCGCATGGCGCCGCTCCACCGCCGCCGAGTACACTGACGTCACCAATCCTGCGACGACGGAAGTTCTGGCGCGCACGCCACTGTCGACTCCCGCCGACGTTGACGCCGCCGTGCAGGCCGCCGCCGATGCTTTCCCGGCTTGGCGCCGCACTCCTCCCGGCGAGCGCGTCCAATACCTCTTCAAACTGAAGAATTTGTTGGAAGAACACCTCGACGAACTCGCAAGAATCATCACTCTCGAAAATGGCAAAACCTTCCCCGAAGCCCGCGCCGAACTTCGCCGCGCCATCGAAAACGTCGAAGTCGCCTGCGGCATTCCTATGATGATGCAGGGCTACAATCTCGAGGATGTCACTCCCGGCGTGGACGAAATGCAAATTCGGCAGCCGCTGGGAGTCGTTGCCGCCATCGTGCCGTTTAACTTCCCGGCAATGGTCTCGTACTGGTTCCTCCCCTATGCCATTGCGTGCGGGAATACTTTCATCCTGAAACCGTCCGAACGCGTTCCACTCTCCATGCATCGTGCGTTTGAGCTACTGGAGAAAACCGGCCTTCCCAAGGGCGTCGTAAACCTCGTCAACGGGGGCAAAGATGTGGTGAACGCGCTCTGTGACCACCCGCAAGTTCGCGCCATCAGTTTTGTCGGCTCGACTCCCGTCGCCAGACATGTCTACACGCGCTCTGCCGCCAGCGGCAAACGCATGCAGTGCCAGGGCGGTGCGAAGAATCACGTCATCGTTTTGCCGGACGCGGATATGGAACTCGCCACACAGATCATCAGCGACAGCGCGTTTGGCTGCGCCGGCCAGCGCTGCCTCGCGGTATCCGTTGCCGTCACCATCGGTGAAGCGCAAAAAGCTTTCCGCGACTCCATCGCGCATGCGGCCTCTTCCATTCGCGTCGGCAACGGCCTCGACGCCGGCGTGCAAATGGGGCCGGTAATCACTAGGGAAAGCAAGCAACGCATCGAATCGCTGATCTCGGCGGGCGTCAGCGAAGGCGCAAAACCCATCGTTGATGGCCGCAACACCAAAATCCCTAAATACGAATCAGGGAATTTCGTTACGCCTACCGTCCTCGATGGCTTGCCCTCCACCAGCAAGCTGGCCGATACCGAGATTTTCGGCCCCGTGCTTAGCTTGGTTCATGCCAATTCCATTGATGAAGCCATGGATTTTCTTCGCCGCAGCCCTTACGGCAATCAAGCGTCGCTGTTCACAACCAGCGGTTCCGCCGCCCGCAGATTCCGCTACGAAGCCCCCGCCGGAAATATTGGCATCAACATCGGCGTAGCGGCACCCATGGCCTATTTCCCGTTCAGCGGCTGGAAAGAAAGTTTCTTCGGCATTCTTCACGGCCAGGGCCGCGACGCCGTCGAATTCTTCACCGAATCCAAGATCGTAGTCGAGCGCTGGTCGCGCCAGGAAACCCGCAAGTTCTAATGCGGAGTGCGGGAGCTTGCTCCCGCCTTTCCGATGCCTACAAAACGCCGGCGCAGGAAACAAATCTCCTCGGCGCAGTAACAAAAAGCAGAAATAGTTTTTGACTTTTAACTTTGAACTTTTAACTTTAACTTTTATTCAAATGCAAACCAAGCCTCTCCATCTCGACGTCCACGAACAAATCGAGTGCGCCCAAACACTCTCCTCGCGTTTTTACAGCGATCCCGCGATTCTGGAAATCGAGAAGACCCGCATTTTCCAGCGCACCTGGCAAATGGTCGGAACACTCAGCCAGTCCTGCGGCGAAGTAAACGGCGTGAAGCGCACCATCGCCGATCCCGAGAGTTTCTTCACCGCTGATGTCGCGGGCGAGCCCATCATCGTGGTTCGCGACAAAGACGGCATGCTGCGCGCCTTCAGCAACGTTTGCCGCCATCGCGCCGGACCCATCGCCCTCGGTAGTGGTTGCAAAAATGTCCTGCGTTGCCAGTATCACGGTTGGACCTACACGCTGGATGGCCGCCTAATCGGCACGCCCGACGTCGAAGGCGTTGAGTTCTTCGACCGCAGCACCATGGGCATGGTGCCTCTCCGTTGCGAAACCTGGGAACAATTCATCTTTGTGAATTTCGACTTGAAAGCCGAGCCGCTCTCAACCTATCACGGCGAGATCCCACAGCAGGCGCGCAGTTTTCAATTTAAAGGCCTGCAATTCGCCGAGCGCCGCGACTACGTCATCGATTGCAATTGGAAGGTCTACGTCGACAACTATCTGGAGGGCTACCACATCCCCATCGCCCATCCCGGCTTGATGAAGGAAATCGATTGCGCGCAATACCGCACCGATACCTATCGCTATTACTCCCAGCAGTTCGCGCCCATCCGTGCCATGAAAGCAGAAGAAGCAGCCGACCGCCTCTACGCGCCGGGCACCGGCTTGCAACAAGCTCTCTATTTCTGGGTTTTCCCGAACCTGATGCTCAACATTTATCCCGACAACATATCAACCAATCTGATCGTGCCTCTCTCCCATGAAAAGACACTCACGATCTTCGAATGGTTTTTTCACGATATCGCCAGCGAAGAAAATCAGCAGCGCATCAAGCGCTCGGTGGCATTCAGCGACGAAGTGCAACAGGAAGACATCAGCCTCTGCGAAAACGTCCAGCGTGGTTTGCGCTCTTCGACCTACGACCGCGGACGCTACTCCGTCAAGCGTGAAAACGGCGTTCATCATTTCCATGTGCTGCTCGGCGAATTCCTCGGACAGGTTTAGTTGATAAAATGCTGCCGTGATCGTCCTACTGATGGGCCCCGCCGGATCCGGAAAGACGACCGTTGGCGAACTACTCGCCGCGCAACTCAAGTGGGAATTTGCCGATGGCGATAATTTCCACCCCGTCGCCAACATCGAGAAGATGTCTCATGGCATTCCGCTTCACGATGAAGACCGCATTCCCTGGCTCCACTCCCTTCGCGACGCGATGCTGCAATGGGACGCGCAAGGGAAGAACGTCGTTCTCGCGTGCTCTGCGCTCAAGAGCAGCTACCGCGACCTGCTCCAAATCAATCCGAATGTAAAGGTGGTCTATCTGAAGGGCTCGTTCGAATTGTTTCGCGAGCGTTTGCGTGCGAGGAAAGGGCACTACGCCGGCGAGCAAATCCTCGCCGGCCAATTTGCGGATCTCGAAGAGCCCGCAGATGCCATTTCCATAGACGCCGCGCAAACTCCGGAACAAATCGTCGCCGAAATCCGCAAGCAGCTTTCGTTCACATAAAATGCGGCGCCGCTCGAGGGAAAAGAGCTTTAGGGCTTTGCAGGCGCCGGTTGGGGCGTCGTCGGCGCAGCTGGAGTTCCGAAACTCACTTTGGGTACCTGCCGCGCGCCTTCTTCCGTCTTGAAATACGCGTCGTTACGCGCGAAGCCGCTCATGCTCGCCACCAGGCTGTTCGGAAAGAGCACAATAAACGTGTTGTAGTCCTGCACTGTCTCGTTGTAACGTCGGCGCTCCACGGCGATGCGATTTTCTGTGCCCGCCAACTCGTCCTGCAAACGAAGAAAGTTTTCGTTGGATTTCAGTTGCGGATAGTTTTCAACCACTACCAGCAAACGCCCCAAAGCTGAATCCAATTGTCCATTCGCCGCGATTTTCTCTGATGGAGAATGCGCTCCAAGCAGGGCGGAACGCGCCTTGGCGATATCGCCAAACACGGTTTGCTCCTGCGTCGCATAGCCTTTCACGGTTTCCACCAAGTTGGGGATCAAGTCAGCGCGCCGTTGCAGCACGACGTCCACCTGCGCCCACGAAGCGTTCACCGATTCGCGCTTTATTGCCATCTGATTCCTGCGGCTGATAAACGAACTCCCCAGCATCAGCACGATGAGCACCAAAACAAGCAGAACGATCAACCCTTTTTTCATATCCGCCTCGAATCACTAGAATTTACGAATGTGTATTTTTAACGCGCCGCCATTCATGTTTGGGAAGATGATGCTCCAGCGCATCCAAAGTTTTCTCCAATGCCTTTAGATACGCACCGTACACCGGAACAATTTCCCCGTGAAATTCGCCCGTTTCGCGCAGCTTCAGAAGGGGGGCGAATGCTTCCATATTGGAGCCCGTCAGCGTCGTCGCCCGCATAACGATATCATGCGCCGCTATCGGCGGCTCTTCTCCAAAAGCAACCACCGTATGGCGCAACAGCGTGAGCACTCCGGAAAACGATTTTCTCAGGATGGGCGTCAATTCCTTGGCATCCCCCGGCGCGCGCAGATAGTGTTGCCGCAATTTCAACAGCGTCGTACGCAAGTCATGTTCGATCTGCACGCGATGCAAGTTCATCGGTACTTCAATCTTCGCAACGACATCCGCTCCGTACAGCACTCGCCGCCCGTGCTTCATGTCCAGAATCTCGATCGCGAAGACATCCGCGGCATGCTTCAGCTCTTCTTCCGTAAAAAAAAGCGGCGCAGGTTCTTTCTGCTCGGCGCACCACCATTTCACCACGGGGGCAATCCGTCCCAACTCTTCGACACTCAACGAATGTAGAAAACAAACCACATTGAGATCCGAGTGTCCTTCGTGAAAATCTCCACGCGCCGCCGACCCGAACAAAATCACGCATTCGAGGTTTGTGGCCGCAAATTCCTTCAGCCTTTTCACCAACTCCGTCAGTTTCATTTCTGTGGAGAGCATTTCGCAACCATCCTTCCTCCAGCGCTACCAGCTTCCTGAAGCGCCTCCGCCTCCGCTGCTGCCGCCGCCAAATCCTCCAAACCCGCCGCCTCCTCCGCCGAAGCCTCCTCCGCCCCAGCCTCCGCTCGATCTGCCACCGCCGCCGCCGCTCAGAAACATCCCCAGCAGAAACCAGAGACACCCGCTTCCGCTCGCTCCGCCTCCGCGGCGGCCGGAGAGGCTGCCGATGGCGCGAAAAAAAATAATCAGGCCGAGAATGACCCAGAATATGGGGAACCCGCGGAGCCCTCCATCGTCCCGAGTTCGAACTGCGGGCGGCATTCCGCTCAGCGTTACGCCCGCATCATCGGCAATGTACTTGGCCAACTGCCAGCTGGCGACCTCAATCGCCTTGCCGTAATCACCTTGCCGGAGATAGGGCACCATTGCGCGGCCGGCATCTCCAGCGCGCGCATCATTGATCACCGGCTCCAGCCCGTATCCTACTTCGATGCGATACTTTCTTTCGTTCGGAGCGACAAGCAGCAACACGCCGCGATTGTCCTTCTTACTTCCAACACCAAGCTGCTTGTAGAGGTCTACCGCATAATTTTCGACGCTTTCGCCTTCGAGCGATTGCACAGTCACAATCGCCATCTGCGCGCCGGTCTTCTGCTCCACTTCCGCGCACAACGCTTCGATCCGCGTTTTGGCTTCCGGCGTAATAACACTAGCCAGGTCGCTCACATAACCAGTGGGATGAATCTTCTTGACGTCTTCCGCCACGCAGAAGCTCGCGCTGAACAAAAGCAGGCAGGGAAGCAGTGCGGTTCGAAAGAAGTGAAGTTTTCTCATTCCGTGTCCGAAGGCGGTATCAAGATGACTATAGGGCCAGCTTCGGCCCGCTGTAAAGCACGTCAGCCACTCCCAGAATCTTCATACGTTCTTCTTCGAACGGAAAGCAGTGATGGAGGTCACCAGATTCCATGAATCCATGAAAAATACGCTCCATCTGTGTTTGGCCGTGCACGAAGCGAGCCTTGCGAGCGTAGCAAGTTCCCACCTATAATCCAGTCTCCTTGCTGCGGCCTAAGCCGCGCACTTCGGGAGGATCCTTGCCGGTCGGAACCGCGTTTCACGAAAGAACGCTGGCGCTGTGCGAAAGCCTGAACTACCGCGAATGGTCGGGCTATTACACCGTCAGCGTGTACGAAATGCACCACGAGCACGAGTACAACGCCATCCGCAATTCCGTGGCGCTGATCGATATTTCTCCGCTCTTCAAGTACCGGATCACCGGCCGCGATGCTACGAAGTTCGTCAATCGCGTGATTTCGCGCGACATCAATAAAGTTGCCGTGGATCAAGTCATCTACTGTTGCTGGTGCGATCCGGAAGGAAAAGTAATCGACGACGGCACGATCACCCGGCTGGGCGAGAATGAATATCGCTGGACGGCCGCGGATCCGAGTCTGCGCTGGTTTCAGCAGAATGCACTGGGCTTGGATGTCACGATTGAAGATATTTCCGAGCAGACCGCAGCGCTGGCGCTGCAAGGGCCGACATCCGGAAAACTGCTGCGCGCCGCCGCCGACGCTAACATCTCGAACCTGAAATACTTTCGCGTGACGCATGGGAAAATTGCCGGCGTCCCCGTGGACATTTCGCGTACCGGCTACACGGGCGATTTGGGATTCGAAGTGTGGATGCCCTGGAAGGATGCGGTCAAAGTGTGGGACGCGCTGATCGCCAAGGGCAAAGCCTTTGATATTCATCCCGCCGGAATGATCGCGCTGGATATCGCGCGAATCGAAGCCGGCTTGATCCTGATCGAAGTGGATTACATTTCAAGCAAAAAGGCGCTGATCGAAGCGCAGAAATATTCTCCGGCAGAAATCGGGCTAGGTAAGCTCGTGGATTTAAAGAAAGAAAACTTCGTCGGGCGCGAAGCGCTGGCACAGGAAGCAAAGAAACGCGCGGAGCGCGCTCTTGTAGGCCTGGAAATCAATTGGAACGAAGTCGAAGCGCTCTACGACAAACTGAAAATGGCGCCGCAAGTCCCCAGCATGGCCTCCCGCACCGCGGTCCCCGTATACCGCGGCGGACGGCAGATCGGCAAAGCCACCTCGACCACGTGGTCTCCCACCCTGAAAAAGATGATCGCCCTCGCCTGCGTAAGCCGCGAACATTCCGCCGTCGGCACCACTCTCAGCATGGAAATGACGGTTGAAGCCGCGCGCCACACGGTTTCCGCCAAAGTCGTGGCCATGCCATTCTTCAATCCCCTGCGCAAAACCGCGGTCCCCGTTCTGTAGTGAAGGATTTGCCAGCGCTAATCGCTTCAAATCGCTACTGCGCCAGCCGGTTGTACTTCATCAGCACTTCGCGAAGTTTATCGTGTGGCAGGGCGATGACTTTGTGACCTTCGATACCGGTCATGGTTTCGGCGGCAATCATCGCGTTAATGATTGCCTCTTCGGTAGCCTGTACCGTCGCGGCGAAGACGGGCCCCAGCTTGTCGTTCGGCAGCATTTTTAGATCGACGACGTGATCTGGAGCCGCCGCGCCGGAATTGGCAGTCGAGAACGCGATGAAAATGTCGCCGGAGCCGTTGCCGGAGATGCTGCCGTTGCGGCCGAGCCCGAGCGAGACGCGGCGGGCCACCCTCTTGAGCTGATGTGCGACCAGCGGCGCGTCCGTCGCAACAATCACGATGATCGAACCGTGGTCGTCGTTGACGAAGGATGTTCCGGCGTAAGGAACATCAGCGACAATTTCTCTGCCCACGGGGATCCCAGCAATCCGCAAATTGTCTTTTGTGCCGTAGTTACATTGCACGAGAACTCCAACCGTGTAGCCGCCGTCTTTCGAGTCAATTTTCCGGGAAGCTGTCCCGATTCCGCCTTTGAAGCCGTTGCAGACCATTCCTGTCCCGCCGCCAACGTTGCCTTCCTGAACGGCGCCGGTCGCTGCAGCATCGATTGCGTTCAAGGCATGCTCAGGCTTCACGTGAAATCCATTGATGTCGTTGAGCCAGCCATCCCAAGTTTCTGCGACGACCGGCAGCGACCACCAGTAACCGCTCGGATCGGGCTGACCATGACTGACGCGCCATTGAATGACCGCATCGCGAACCACTCCGACGCTGTGCGTGTTGGTGATCATCACCGGCCCTTCCAGAAATCCCGACTCTTCCACCCAGGTGGTTCCGGTCATTTCACCGTTGCCGTTCAGCGACCACCAGCCGGCGAACACGGGGTTGTTCATCGAATCTTTTCCGCGCGGAAGCACTGCGGTCACTCCCGTCCGAACTGGTCCCTTGCCGACTTGAAGTTTTCCTTCGCCGGAAATCAGCGTCGTGTGGCCCACGGTCACGCCGGAAACGTCCGTGATTGCGTTGAGCGGGCCGGGCGTGCCGTCAAAAGGAACGCCGAGGTCGCGAGCGCGGGGCTTGGCTGGCGAGGTGTTCTGAGCTGAGGCCAAAGAAATTGCCGCAAGCGAACAAACTAAAATGATGAGGGCGCGAAAATAATTTTCATGAATCATCGCTTGTTCTTCTCCCAGGAAGATTGCGCGGACTTCAGCAATTTGGTGTTTTTCTCAACAGCTTTTTCGAGTAGTGCTGCTTGTCCGCCTGCCAATTTCCAATCTTGCTTTTCCACGGCTTCGGTCAATCCGGGGAATTCCAAGTGCGCGTAAGTGTAGCGCGAGGAATAGAGAAGGTGCTGAAACCACGGCCGTCCGGGGATGCCCGCGGGATCTAGCCAATTGGATTCAACCTGCAGCAGCTGCTCGTTCAGGCGCTGAATCTTTTCCGACGAGGCCGAACTTGAAGGTAGATCGTGCGCAATGGCCTCGCGCAAGGCGCCGCCTGCTTTCTCGAACTCGACAATGCGGGTGTGAAGCCGTTTCAATGACAGATGCTGTGGCTCAATTTTGTTCTTCTGTTCCAGTTCGCGCAGGAATTGTTCCAGCGCCGTAGCGTTGAAACCAAAATCAAACGGCAGAAGATCCGCATTTGCCAGACGCAGCGCGACGACTCCCCAGATGCGCGTGAGCGCGACGTGGTATTCGAACGCGGGATCTCCGATGTGCGACATCCAGTAATGATCGTCGTACATCGAGTGATACACGCCATAGTCGCCCGTGAATCCCAAGTTGATCACCGGGCGACCCAGATGGTTGAGAAACACGGTGTGGTCGGAACCGCTGCCAATGCGCGTTTCCACAAGTGCACTATCGAGTGACGGAGTACCTGCTTTCGAATCGCGCATCGTCGTGGCTCGCCAAGCTTCGTATAAGGATTTTCCCGATGGCGCGCGAACATCTTTCGAAGCTTCGACCAGCATCGGCGCGAGCGACGCCACCGCCGACGGCGAAAAGCTCAACCCTTCGGGACCCGCGGTAGTTGCGGCTCCGGCGACGGATTCATCCACGTTGAGATACGCGACTAGTTTTTTCTTCAGCTCATCCGCGAATTGCTCGCCCCATTCCGTTGAACCCGTCAGCGCATATTCCTCGCCATCCCAACTGCAAACCACGAGGGTGCGCCGCGGACGGATGCCTCGCTGCTTGAGTTCGCCCAGCGAGCGCGTCAGCTCCATCATCGAAGCGGTGCCGCTCGATGGATCCACCCCGCCAAACGCCCACGCATCGCGATGATTGCCCAGCAGCACCCATTCATCGGGAAGCTCGCTGCCGCGAATGCGCGCTTCGACGACCGTGTACGGCTGCATGCTGGTGTCCATGTCCACTTTCACGTGAACTTTCACCGCGCCGGTGAAGCGATACGTGATGGGCAACGCACCTTGCCAATCTTTCGGCGCTTCCGGGCCGTTCATATTTTCGAGCAGTGGTTTCGCGTCGCGCCACGAGAGAGGGAGCGCAAGAATTTTCGGCAGCGAGCGTGCTTCTTCCGGCGCGACGTGCTTTGCGCCGGGGACGGAAGCCCACCCCGGCGTCGTGGGATCGCCGGGAACGATGTAATCGTACGTGATGGCGCCGCGCTGGATGTGGCTTTCCTGACCCCACGGGCCTTCTGGAAAAACTTTGCCGCGCGTGGAACCGTCTTCCGCCGGATCGGAATAGATGAGCAGAGCAGCCGCGCCTTCGCGCTCGGCGGTGAGCGCCTTGAAGCCGCGATAGCTGTAAGGATTGGAATAGCGCACGAGGACAATCTTGCCTTTCACGCTGATGCCATTTTTCCGGAGCAGATCGTAATCTTCCGGATTGCCACTGTGCGCATAGACGACTTCGGCGGTGACGTCGCCGGAAGCGGAATACCCAAAGTAGGCGCCGGAAACGGCGGGATTTTTCGTGTCGGGATCGACGTCGTAGGCATCTTCGCGCAGAGACGCGGTAAATTGGACTGGCTCCTTCATTTCGAGAGAGACGCTGCGCGGGCGCGAATGCAAAACGTCGTAGCGGCGAAGTGTGACGTCTTCCCATCCCTGCTTGCGCCATTCGTCCGCGACAAAATCAGCGAGTTGGTTATTGCGGTCGGACGCGGCGGGATGCGGTTCCGCGGTAAACGTGCGGTGCCATTCGCGCGCTTTTTCGGGAGAGGGGATCGACTGAAACGTGGTTTCGAGCTCATGCTCGGCGGCAGCGTGCGGTGGAGAAAAACCGAGAATCGGAGCGGTGGGCGGAGCGTCCTGCTTGAGCTGGGCAGAAAGTGCGAAAGTCAAAACCAGCAGGAAAAGGATTGAGACCGTGAGAGTGCGCAAAGGAAGCCACATATTCAATTCGTTCTCCATGAAAAGAGCAATGGTATTGCAACTGACAGACGTGACCCCGTGCGAATCACTTGGAAAACACTCTCGCGACCGCCGATTGTAGGGCGCGAGCGATCAGCGCGCATTCCTCGGGCGAGATCGTGAAAGGTGGCGCGAGAAGGATGTGATCGCCGCGCAAGCCATCAACGCAGCCTTGCGTCGGATAGGTCAACACATCTTCTTCCAGACACGCCTGCCGAATTTTCTCGGCGATGTTTTGTTCTTTGGCGAAAGGCTCGCGCATAGTTTTGCCTTTGACGAACTCCACGCCGAGAAGCAGCCCGCAGCCGCGAATATCGCCGATGTTCGGATGCGATTGCAGCGGAGCAAGAGCCTCGCGCAGATTCCGCCCGGCAGCATTCACGCGCTCAAATAGTTTGTGCGCTTCGAGAACGTCGAGAACGGCGTTGCCCGCAGCGGTGGAAACGGGATGGGCTTGATACGTGAAGCCGTGCATGAAGGTGCCGGAGCCGCGCTCAAATGCTTTGACAACGTGGGCCGAAACGAGAACCGCGCCAAGCGGCGCATAACCGCTGGCGATTCCTTTGCCTACCAGAATCATGTCCGGTTCGATGCCCCAGTGCTGCACGGCGAACGGTTTTCCCGTGCGGCCCATGCCGCTCATGACTTCGTCCGCAATCAGAAGAATTCCGCTCTTGTGGCAGATTTCGGCGATACGGGCAACATAGCCCTCGGGTGGCGCGGCGGCGCCGAGAGTGGCTCCGACGACGGGTTCAAAAATAAAGGCGCTGACGGAACCAGAATCATTTCCGCGGAGAAAAGTATCTAATTCATCGGCGCACGCAAGTTCGCACTGCGGAAACGTCTTCTGGAACGGGCAGTGATAGCAAAAACACGGCGCGATGTGCCCCCATTCCGCGATGAGCGGTACATACGGCGCGCGGCGCGCGACGTTTCCGCTGACGGTCATCGCGCCAAGAGTGCTTCCGTGATAGCTCTGGCGGCGCGAGAGAACGCGGTAGCGATTCTGCTGGCCGCTTTCCAGGTGAAACTGACGCGCAAGTTTGATGGCGGTTTCTGTCGCTTCCGATCCGCCCGAAGTGAAATAAACGCGTCCGCCGCTTCGGAAATTCGGTGGAGCCATCGCGAGCAAGCGCGCTGCAAGCTTTTCCGCGGGAGCGTTGTGAAATTGTGAAGTGTGGGCGAAGGCGATCTTTGACGACTGCTCGGCCATGGCGCGGCCGATTTCGGCGACACCGTGACCGATGCTGACCACCGCGGCCTGCCCGGAGGCGTCAAGAAATCGCCGGCCGTCGTCAGCGATAATCCAGCAGCCTTCCCCGCGAGCGGCAACAGGAAACGTCTTCTTGAAATTGCGGGGAAACAGTCCACTGCTCGTCGGCATGAGATGTCCGGCAAAGGATTGTAGCAGAGTCGCGAGCCGCATCTACGCGCCAGCGTTGTCCCAACACTTCGAACTATTGGATTCGACCGAGAAACGTGACATCATCCGTCATTCTGAAAAGCGTGATTCTGCGTGGCCCGATTCAGCAGGACGTTTGCGGCTAATGGCTAATCATGTTTCAAGGGAGAAACAAGAGATGAAATGTTCTTACGTTCGATGCGGTCTTACGATTTCGCTGCTGCTGGGATACGCGTTTTCTGTTTCCGCGCAGGAATCTGCCAAGCATCCCATCACCTTTGACGACATGATCAAGCTGCACCGCATTGCGGAACCACAGGTGTCGCCGGATGGCAAGTGGGTGGCGTACACCGTGTCCACGCCGGACCTGGAGGCGAATCGCGGCGTGAGCAACATTTGGGTGGCGCCCACGGCGGGCGGCGCGGCGATGCAATTGACGCAGAGCGGGCACGATTCCTCGCCGGTGTGGTCGCCGGACGGAAAGACCCTGGCATTTCTCTCCTCGCGGAGTGGCGATTCCCAAGTGTATTTGCTTTCGATGGAGGGTGGCGAGGCGCACGCACTGACAAAACTCTCGACTGGCGCCGATATCGTGAAGTGGTCGCCAGACGGAAAAACTATTGCGTTTACTTCCTCGGTTTATCCCGATTGCAAAGACGACGAGTGCAATAGCAAGCGCGACGCTGAAAAAGAAAAGAGCAAGGTGAAAGCGCATGTCGCCGAACATCTTCTCTACCGCCATTGGACACATTGGAACGATGGCAAGAGGGGCCATCTGTTTGTGGTTTCGGTGGATGGAGGCGCGGCGCCGCGCGACCTCACGGCGGGCGCGAACTACGATGTTCCGCCGGATGAGAGAGGCGGACCGGGAGACATTAATTTTTCGCCGGACGGAAAAGAGATGTGCTTCACGGCGGTGACGGACAAGATGGAAGCGATCAGCACGAACGCGGACTTGTTCATCGTTCCCGTTGCAGGCGGCGAACCCAAACGAATTACCACGCAGGCTGGATTTGACGGTAACCCGGTATATTCACCGGATGGAAAACTTATTGCGTATCACGCGCAGCTTACGCCGGGATATGAGGCGGACCGCTGGCGCATACTGCTTTACGACCGGGCAGCGGGAAGGATCGAGAATCTTACGGAAACGTTCGATCGCAGCGCGGATGAACTCGCTTGGTCGCCGGACAGCAAAACGATTTATTTTACGGCGGAAAACGAAACGCAAAAGCCGATGTACGCAATGGCGGCGCGTTTCGGCGCGGCACCGAAGAAAATAATCGCCGATACCTACAACACGGCGATTTCCTTCAGCGTGGACGGCAAAACGCTGGTGTTCGAGCGAACGAGCCTGGCGATGCCGGCGGAGATTTTCGCGGCGTCAAGCGACGGCTCAAACGTGCGGCAAATCACGCATCAAAATGATTCCCTCCTCTCGGCGGTCGAGATGAATGCGCCGGAAACATTCTGGTTCGACGGGGCCGAAGGAACGAAGGTTCATGCGATGTTGATTCGTCCGCCGAAATTTGACGCCACGAAAAAATATCCGTTGCTGGTGCTGCTGCACGGCGGGCCGCAAACGATGTGGTCGAATGCGTGGGGGTACCGGTGGAACGCACAAGTTTTTTCCGCCGCGGGATATGTGACGCTGATGATCAACCGGCGCGGTTCGACGGGATACGGGCAGAAATTTACCGACGAAATCACCAATGACTGGGGCGGAAAAGCGTACGTCGATGTGATGAACGGCATGGATTACACATTGAAAAAATATCCGTTCATTGACGAAGCGCGAATGGCTGCCGCGGGCGGCTCCTACGGCGGGTACATGGCGAATTGGATGGCAACGCATACGGGACGGTTCAAGGCGATCATCAGCCATGCCGGAATTTACGACAAAGTTTCCATGTATGCGACCGAAGAATTGTGGTTTGAAGAGCACGACATGCAAGGCACGCCGTGGTCGAACCCGGAAAGCTACAAGAAATGGGCGCCAATGACATACGCGGGAGAGCTCGGAAAATTCAAGACGCCGACGCTGGTGGTTGCAGGAGAACGGGATTACCGCGTGCCGTACACGCAATCGCTGGAATTTTTCAGCGCGCTGCAACGCCAGGGAGTGCCGTCGAAACTGGTGGTGTTCCCGGATGAGGGGCACTGGGTGCTGAAGCCGCAGAACAGCCAATTCTGGTACAAGACGTTTTTGGATTGGCTGGCGGCGTACGTGAAGTAGCGGATCAACTTGCCCTTACAAAGCGATTCAAGAAGCGAGCAGGCGCTGGAAGGCGCGGCGCGCGAAACGGAATAAGTGGTAGAGCAAGTAGGCGCAAAGCGCGATGAGTGCGGCGACGATGATGGCGGTGGCGAGAGGATGAGTTGTCGCCATCCAGGTCAGCCAGACGGCTAAGACATCTTCTCCAAAACTCAAAAACCAATTGCTGAATGGCTCGGGGGTCGTATTGACGGCAGCACGTGCGCTGGCTTTTGTGCCATGCGAGGTGAGAGCGACTCCTCCGGCGAGTAATGCGGCACCCCAGCGCCATTCCGGCGGGGCTCCTCCGGCGGCAGCGAAAGCAAGAAGCGCGGCGGCGGGCGGACGAATGAAAGTGTGGAGGGCGTCCCAGAAGGTGTCGAAGTAAGGGATTTTGTCCGCAAAAAATTCCAGCAGATAGAGCGCGATGGCGATTGCGAGAACCCAAGGATGAGAAAGAATCTGCAACCCCGCAGGCAAATGGAGGACGCCGAAGCGCTGGAGCAAGCCGAGCGTAGCGACGGTGGCGTAGAGATTGAGGCCGGAAGAAAATCCGGTGCCAAGCGCGAGGCCGAGAGTCTCGATAGGGTTCATGCGGGACCATCATAGCAGGCGGGAAATCACTCCAACAGGCAGTAACTTCCGCAAGTACTGAGCGGAGTTTCCGTTTGACGTGATTCTAAGAGCAAGCGATTCTGTTAGCACGGCGGTCATCCATGTTTGGTTTGGGCCATCTTTTCTATCCCTGGGGCTTTCTCGTGCAGGGCCTGGCGATTGTGCACTTCATCAGGCGGCGGCCGGAGAACTATTGGTTTTACGTCATCTTTTTTCTCGGACCGCCTGGCGCTGCCGTGTACATTCTTGCGGAAGCACTGCCGGACCTGGGGCTGCTTCGCGGGTTCTTTCAGGGATTTGGGCGAAGGTCGCGCGTAAAGATTGTTGAGACGCAAATCCTAGACAATCCTTCGCCGGCAAATTACGAGGAGTTGGGCGAACTCTACAAGGATCTCGGGCAGTTTGAGAAAGCACGCGAGGCTTTCACGCATGCGATCGATGCGCGGAGCGCTTCTCCGTACACTTTTTATTCACGAGCGCAGTGTTCGCTGGGCTTGAATGATCTGCCAGCGGCGATCGCCGATTTGGAGCGCGTGGTCACGGCAGATAGAAAATTCGATTATCACCGGGCCGGTGGGTTGCTGGCGGATGCTTATGCGCGAACGGGACAACTGGAACGCGCGGACCAGCTTTTCGCGGAGGTCACGCAGATTTCGACGACTCCGGAGACGCTGTACAACTATGCGAGTTTTCTGAAGACGGCGAACCGGAGCGAAGAGTCGCGCGAGTGGGCGCAGAGACTGCTGGCGAAGAAGCGCACGTTGCCGCGGTATATGCAGAGACGCGAGCGGCCATGGTTCCGGAAGGGCAAAGCGCTGCTGAAGGAGTTGTCTGCCGCGTAGGATCGGAGGTCAAGAGATCCTTCGTCGAGATGCTCCTCAGGACAGATTTCCTTATCGGAAATCTGGTTAACAATAACTGGACCCCCTACCCCCTGTTTTTCATAAGTGTTCATTCTAAAGGACTTTAAGTGCTTTTAGAATGAACACTTCCGGAAGTGTTGATTCTAAAGGCAGTTACACCCCTTTCGATCGGTCGCCCATAAGCCCTTTGTTTGCAACACTCGTGAAAGCCTCGGCAGTCAGGATTTTCTTCGCAGATTGCGAATAGAAGCCCCGGTCCGGGGGCTGGAATCGGGCGCAACTCGGCCTGGAAACGGTTCCGGAATGGGTGGAAATTTAAAAGCCAGAGGAGCTACGCAGATTTACCTGATATGAATTATATCACATAGCTATCGAAAATCAAGAGGGATTTGGAGGAGAGAAGAGGAGGGCACGCGCGAAAGTGGAATACCATCGGTGACGATCGAGCAGGTGGGGATCAACTTTCTCCGCTAGTTTCGGCGATATAGATTCTCGATAGCGAGCTTGATTATTCCCATGTTCTTTTCCAATCCGCTGCGAGCACGGCTCTTCACCTGACCGCGGGCCAAGCCGCTGAAGCCCCCATGGAGAGCATCCGCCCGGGAACGATTCAAATAAATAAGATAGAAACTCGGCTCTTGCTGCCGCGGGGAAACAATGACATCGGTAAGTCCGAGGGAGGCTTCGAAATAGTGGCTGGCATAAATCTGTTTAGATGCAATCAGCGTGTGCCCTGATCCTGGCCTGCGGTAGATGCTCACATGGGTCACAGAGATTACCGGCTTCAATCCGAATTTTTCCTTCGACCAGTAAATGAAATCATCCAAGTTGTCCAGGTGCTTTCCGGGGTACTCCCGGAGGTATTCGTAGAACTCTGGCTCGTAGTCATAGATGTAAGGAGAAGCTTTTAGAATCGCGTCAAATTCGTCGGCGATACGCTGGGGTTTCGTCTTATCGTTGTATTCGCTGAGCGCCATATTGCCGCCGGCGAGATACCGTTTCACATACTCCAGAAGGGACACGCGCGCCAACTTGTTGACTTGCTCACTGGCATCGGGCGCATTCCA
Organism: Candidatus Acidiferrum sp.; assembly: GCA_041485085.1. Taxonomy (GTDB): domain Bacteria; phylum Acidobacteriota; class Terriglobia; order Acidiferrales; family UBA7541; genus Acidiferrum. The sequence continues at coordinate 11,368 of JBGPIX010000011.1, read as the reverse complement.
ATCGATCTCTTTTCGAAGCCGTTCGATGGTATCAGCCGATAGTTTTACGCCGCAGTCCCCGATCTTGCAGTTCTTCAACGCAACGAAATCCTTCTTGTCGACATTCAATTGATCAAGGTCTTCCATTCGCGGCGGGTCACTGAACTTCCTGACCAAGAGGACGGATGTGCCTTTCTTGTACGATTCTATGTCGCGGAAGCGCTCCACAAAGAAATCCGCCGAGGCCTTGACCAGCACGATTCCAAATACGGCAACTTCCTGCTTTTCGGACGGCAAGACCTTGGCGATGACTTCTCCTCGTCGAGCGCTTGCTAGTTCCCTGGTAGTGAGCCCGATTTGATCCCGCAAGAATGTCGCGAGTTCAGGAGGCACTTCCTGTGCGCCGGCCGCCACCAAAGACACTAACGCCAGGAATAGGGCCGTGACACTCCGGATGCAGAAAGTAAGTGGCCAATTGGCGGTCGAAAGCCTCTCCATCCGCATGCGCGAAGCTATGTGCGTGACGAATCTCATATTTGCAGATGCACTCTCGTCTCGGATTTCAAAGCGGACAGCGCTCGGAAACAGCATACGCTGCACAGTCGTTACGCCTCCGGCGCAGTTGTCTATTTTAGCAAGGCAGGGGAAAGCCGCGGGCGCCCCACGATTTTTAAAGCTTCGAACCAGACAATGCTGAACATTCCTGCCGCAAGGCACAGCAGTACGTCGGATGCGTGTAGCCTTGAAAACCGAAACAGCGCTTGAATCGAGGGTACAAAGAGAACCACGCCGAGGAACGCCGCGGCACCCAGTACCACCCACCATATGGCAGGATTCGGGGAGCGCCACATGTTCAGGATGGTCCGGGTCCAAGAACGGTTGGTAAGGATTAAGGCCAAATTTGCGACGATCAGCGTCGTGAAGGTAAGAGCACGGATGTTGGTTTCCGTTTCACCGCGATAGACGGCAGCGGCAAACACGCCGAGTACAACAAGCAATACGCTCGCACCCTGCAGAAGGCTCAGCACCAATGTTCGCCGATCAAACAGGGGTTGCTTTGGGTTGCGGGGCGGCCGCTCCATTACATTTGCTTCCTCCGGCTCCGCTTCAAAGGCAACCGAGCAAGCTGGATCAATAACTAATTCCAGGAAAACCACGTGGAGCGGCAGCATGACTAGGGGCCACTTAAGCAGAACAGGAATTAAGGCAAGGCCCGCAATTGGCACGTGGACGGCCATGACGTACGCCATGGCCTTCTTGAGATTGTCAAATATCCTGCGGCCGAGGCGGACGGCCTGCACGATGGATGTGAAGGAATCGTCAAGGAGCACAAGATCGGCCGCTTCGCGCGCCACGTCAGTGCCGCGGTCCCCCATGGCGATTCCAATGTGTGCCGCCTTGAGCGCCGGAGCGTCGTTTACCCCGTCACCCGTCATCGCCACAATCTCGCCGTTGGCTTTGAGGGCCTCAATCAATCGCAACTTCTGTTCGGGCACAACGCGCGCGAAGATGTTGACCCGGCTGACTTCGCGCCGCAATGTTGTTTCGTCCAAACGGTCGAGATCCGGACCGGTAAGGGCGCGTTCATTTCCCTGCAATTGAATCTGGCGGGCAATGCTTTGCGCGGTGCCTGCGAAGTCCCCCGTGATCATCACCACGCGGATCCCTGCTGAATAACACTCCCGCACCGCATCTGCGATCTCGGGACGCACTGGATCGGCCAGCGCCACCATTCCGAGAAACTTGAACTCGAATTCGTGGGGGTCTTCAGGCAAGATAGCGTTCCCAAATTTGGCCCTGGCGACCGCCAAGATGCGCAATCCTTCCGCCGCCATCGCCTCCGCTTGGTTTTTGATTTCCTCGAATTGCGATGGCGAGACGCGACACAATTCAGCCACGGCGCCAGGTGCGCCTTTCACCGCTACAGTCCGGCCATCCTGCGCAGGTGAATCCCAAACGCGAGTTACGGCCAAAAGCTTTGGGGAGAGCGGGTATTCGCGCACCAACGTCCATTTCTCGTGCAGCTGGTTGGTTGTCTCGAGGTGCTGTTTGCCGGCTTGTTGTAAAGCAAAGTCCATGGGATCAAAACCCTCTCGCTGGCTGGCAAGAATGCCAAATTCGAGAAGCTCGGAGATGCCGCTGCTGAGACGGCTGTCGCGGGAAGCATCGAATTCATGAAACTGACCGTTGGCCAGGAGTTTCCTAACCGACATCTGGTTCTGAGTGAGAGTACCGGTCTTGTCCACGCATAGCACAGTGGCAGATCCGAGCGTTTCAATGGCGCTCGCGCGCCGTGTCAATACATTCCTTCGTGAAATACGCCAAGCTCCCAGAGCAAGAAACACCGTCAGTACGACAGCAAATTCTTCCGGCAGCAACGACATGGCGACGGTGATTCCTACTAGGATTCCGCTTAGCCAACTTCCACTTGATAGACCATAGATAAGCGCCACCAAAGCGCAAATGGAAAGGCCGAGGGCTCCCATGATGCCCACGACGCGCTTGGTTTCTTTCTTGAGGTGACTCACCTCTAGTTCAATCGTCTGAAGGGCTTTGCCCACGCGACCCAACTCGGTTCGCGATCCTGTCGCTTTGATTTCGGCTATGCCGTGACCCTGCACAACAAGGGTTCCGGAATAAACAAACGGGAGGTCGTCACCACCGGGCCGGGCCATGCTGAGGCTTACGTCTCCCGGAGATTTCCGAACCGGAACCGATTCCCCGGTCAACAGCGACTCGTCCACCGAAAGGCTGAGGCAAGAAAGGACAACACCGTCAGCGGGCACACGATCGCCTTCGGTAAGAATGACGATATCGCCGCGAGCTACGTCCCGCCCCGCGATTCGCGTTTGGAGTCCATCTCGAATCACGAGAGCCCGCGGACTGGACAAGTCGCGCAGCGCTTCCAGCGCGCGTTCCGTCTTATTTTGCTGATACAGGTCGATTCCGAGAATCGCGAAGATCGAAATCAGCAAGACGAGAGAATCGCGCGGCTCGCCCAAGATCAGATAGATCACGCCGGCGGCGACGAGGAGCAAGATCATGGGTTCACTCAGGACTTCCCATGCGATCGCCAGAAAACTGCGGGGCTTCGCCGAAGGCAACTCGTTGGGTCCCTCGGCCACTAGCCGAGCCGCTGCCTGCTCCTGAGTAAGACCGGGAACCGCGATATTATTTGGTTGGCTTTTCACTGATGGGGACGCTTTGCGCACTTTCGGGAGTCGACTGCCAGGAGAAGTCCGCTCCTTTTAGCATATCCAGAACCGCCAGTGTGACCGACAGGACGACGGGGCCGACGAAGATTCCTATAATGCCGAAGGCTTCGACTCCGCCAAGCAACGCGAAAAAGACAAGCAGAGTATGAACTTTGACGCGCGCGCTCACGACATACGGCCTGACCACCACATCAACTTGTCCCACTATGGCGGCTCCCCAAGCCAGAAGAATGAGCGCTTTCACCCAGTGACCGCTGAGGATAAGGAGAATCGACGCCGGTACCCACACCAGAGCGGAACCAACTACCGGGACCAATGACGCCAGGCCGGTAACAAGAGCCCATAAAATCGGAGCCGCCAGCCCCAAGGCCCAGAAGGAAAGGCCCGTTAGGATACCCTGAGCTGCACCCACGGCAAGGCCGCCATAGAGGTTCGCAATCATGGTTTCGCTGATTCCGGTAAAGAGTTTTTCCGTCTGATCGGGGTAAAGCGGGAGCATTGCCGAAAGCCCTTGACGGATACTTTTTCCTTCTCGGAAGAAAAAGAAGAGGCTAAAGAAAACGACAACCGTATCGAGGACGAAAGAAAGCAGGTTGGTTACAGCCGCTGCGCCAATAGAAAGCAAATAACGGCTGGCCTGCTCGGCCCAGCGCAATAATGCTGCTTGCGGGTCAAGCTGAGAGATGTTCACATAATTCCCGAGAAGTTTCAGCAGACTGTCGCCCCATCGTGCAAGGTACGGACTCAAGCCTCCCGGCGACCCACTCTGTTCGTGCAGTGATTGAACTACCGTGCGGAGCTCTCCACTAACTGAAATTCCCAAAAGCACGACTGGTATCGTTACGATCAGGAGAACCAAGGTCGTCGAAAGCGCCGCAGCCACACTGGGGCGGTGAAAGAAGGCCTGTATTCTCGCGTGGAGCGGATAAAAAACAATCGCCAACATGACCGCAATCAGGACCGGGCCCAGGAACGGCTTAGCGATTAGGTAACAGAGGTAAAGCGCTACCGCCGCCAAGCCAAGTAAACAGATGATTGCTGCCTGCTTCCTCACCGTTTCATTCATTTCCATGACCATTCGATATCTGAGCTGTAGATGGGTAGAGACGAGAATAATTAAGAAGAATACAACGCAGCGACTCATCTAGCTAACTTTGCTTTGGCGGATCGCTTCTACGGAGTGCTTTGCATAGAGCGCCGCGAACCACTCCCCCTCATTTTCTATCATTTTCCAAATACGGCAAAATCAAATCGATATAAGCGCGGCTAATTCAGCGCGTTAGGTTTTAGTAGAAGGAGCTTGGCAAGCTTCGGATATCGCGTCGTTTTCGATGCAGACGTCCCAAGAAACGGATATGATGGCGGACGTAAATTTGAGTCCAGGGATGGTCACAAAAAATGAAGCAACGTCGTCGTCTGCCTTTCCTACTTGCAGCCATACTTGCGGTTTCCGTGATCGCGGGACCCCACTTTGCGCGGCGGTATGCGCAAAGACAACAAGGAGAACAGAAGCAGAATTGGCCGTGGATGAACACGATGCTCTCGCCGGATGAGCGGGCGAACCTGGTGTTGAAGGAAATGACGCTGGACGAGAAAATCGATCTTGTGCATGGCAATGGAATGCCGGGCTGGCGAAAACCTTACCCGACAGCGCATCTAGGAAATGGCGGGGCTGGTTTTGTACTGGGCGTTCCGCGGCTTGGCATTCCGATTATCCAGATGAGCGATGCTGCGTATGGAGTACGGAGCAGTGGGGAGAACGGGCGTTACTCGACGGCGCTGACGTCGAATGTCGGCTCCGCGGCGAGCTGGGATATTCACGCGGCTTGCGAATACGGCGAACTGATTGGACGCGAGTTGCGCGCGCAGGGCTACAACATGACGCTCGGCGGGGGCGCGAATATCACGCGAGAGCCGCGGAACGGGCGAACCTTTGAATATATGGGCGAGGACCCGATTCTGGCGGGCACGCTGGTAGGCAACCGAATGAAATGCGAGCAAGCGCAGCATGTGATCGGGGACATGAAGCATTACGCGGTGAATGACCAAGAAAGTGGTCGCAACGAAGTGGATTCCATCATCGGCAAGCGCGCCTTGCGGGAGAGCGACTTGCTGGCGTTTGAGATTGGGGTGGGAATCGCCAATCCTGGTGCGGTGATGTGTTCTTACAATTCGCTCAACGGGGACTACGCTTGCGAAAACAAATACCTGCTGACGGACGTGCTGAAGAAAGGCTGGGGCTTTAAAGGATTTGCCGTGTCCGACTGGGCGGGCACGCACAGCACGGTGAAGGCGTCGGCGGCGGGATTGGACAATGAGCAGCCCTTCGACGACTTTTTCGGGGCAAAGCTCAAGGAAGCCGTGCAGGCAGGCAAGGTACCGGCGACTGAGCTCGACGACCATGTGCGCCGCATACTACACGCCGAGTTTGCGAGTGGAATTATCGACTACCCCGTAAAGAAAAGCGTGGTGGATGTGGAGGGCGGACTAGAAACGGCGCGGCGCATCGAGGAACAAAGCATAGTACTGCTCAAGAATAAAGATGGTGCGCTACCGCTCGAGCGGACCAAACTGCATTCCATCGCGATTATTGGGACGCATGCGGATTTTGGAATGATTTCGGGAGGCGGGTCGGCGCAAGTGGATCCTCCGGGACGCGAGGGCGCGAAGTGGCAGGAGCATGTGTGGTTTCCGACTTCGCCACTGAAAGCGGTGAGGGCAAAGGCTCCGGGCGCGAAAGTACAGTTCGATTCCGGCGCCAGTCCGGAAGCTGCGGCGGAACTCGCGAAGAAGTCGGATGTGGCCATCGTGTTTGCGCATCAGTGGACGAGCGAAGGAATGGATTTGCCGAACCTATCGCTGCCCGACAACCAGGATAGATTGATCGAAAAGGTGGCGGAGGCGAATCCGCGGACAATCGTGGTACTGGAAACGGGCACGGCGGTGACCATGCCGTGGCTGGAGAAGGTGAGCGGCGTCTTGGAAGCGTGGTACGGCGGAAGCAAGGGAGCGGACGCGGTGGCCAATATTCTGTTTGGCGATGTGAACCCGAGCGCGAAGCTGCCGATGACTTTCCCACGGAGCGAACAGGATGTGCCGCATCCGCAGATAGCGACACCGCCGCCGGGAGCGAAGGACATCGCCGAAAACTTGAAGACGGGGGAAGCCAAGGCTAGCTTCAGCGTTCATTACGATGAAGGAGTGAAGGTCGGATACAAGTGGTATGACGCGGAAAAGAAGCCAGTGCTGTTTCCGTTTGGGTACGGGCTGTCGTACACGACGTACAGCTACTCTGGATTGAAGGTGACTCCTGGGGCGGAAACCACGGTTACGTTTGCGGTGAAAAACACTGGGAACCGAGCGGGAGCAGAAGTCGCCGAAGTCTACGCGGCGCTACCGGCCAGTGCTGGCGAGCCTCCGAAGCGGCTGGTGGGTTGGAGCAAGGTGAGGCTGAATCCCGGGGAGAGCAGGGAGGTGAGCGTGGCGATTGATCCCAAGTATCTGTCGATCTTCGATGAAGCTGCGGATGGATGGAAATTTTTGCCGGGTGAGTACTCGTTCATGGTCGGGGGATCGTCGCAGGCTTTGCCGCTGAGCGAGAAAATCACACTGAAGTAGTTCCAACTTGCTAAGAACATGACGGCGGCGCTCACAGCGCTGTGTGACTCTTGTCACCGCTTCTAAGGAGCATGGCCTATATGCTCTAGGTGAGGCGACGTCATGGGATACGATGCTGTGATATACGTGCTCGCGTTTCTCGTTCTCGGGATGTCAATATTCGTAGGGATTTCGTACCTTCTTGAGGCCAGTACATCCCACAAGCATAGTCACTGAGAGCGAGCCGCGAGACAAGTTCACGTGAAAGCTCGCGCATTGGTCATCAATCCCTTCTCCCAGAAGGTTAACTTCCGATCGTTGCGTCACCGCGGATCTGCCCTTAGACCGGTTTCAATCGCGTTAATCAGGACTTGGCCGTTGAGTCTGTCCTATACTTCCCGCTAGCTCGCTGGTCGTGAGCTGCAAACAACGCAGCACGATCCGACTGAAACAGTCTGGAAGAACACTTTATGAAAGCGATTGTATGCGCGCAGTACGGGCCACCGGACGTTCTTCAGTTCACAGAGGTGGCAAAACCTACCCCCAAGGACAACGAGGTCTTGATAAAGGTTTACGCGGCAGCGATAAATCCGCTGGACCGATTTTTCATGAGAGGCGCGCCGCTGATTCGCTTGATCCCGGGAATGCGCAAACCAAAGGACACACGACTGGGCGTTGATTTGGCTGGCCGGGTGGAGACGGTTGGCAGGAACGTAACGCAGTTTAAACCGGGCGACGAAGTGTTCGGCGCGTGCCGTGGGGCCCTTGCCGAGTATGTTTGTGTTCCCGAAGATAAGTTGGCGCTGAAGCCGGCCAAGCTATCGTTTGAGGAGGCAGCAGCCGTACCCGTGGCGGCACTCACTGTCCTTCAGGGACTTCGGGATAAGGGACGAATCCAGCCAGGCCACAAGGTTCTGATTGATGGCGCGTCTGGAGGCGTGGGTACGTTTGCGGTGCAGATTGCCAAATCATTCGGGGCGGAAGTCACTGCCGTGTGCAGCACGAGGAATGTGGAGACGGCACGATCGCTTGGCGCAGACCATGTCATTGACTACACGCGAGAGGATTTCAGGAAAAGCGGGAAGCGGTACGATCTGATCCTGGGTGCGAATTCCCATCATTCGATTTTCGATTACAGGCGCGCGCTGACTCAGGACGGAATTTATGTGCTGGTTGGAGGCAGCATGTTTCGAATTTTCCAAGGCATGTTACTGGCACCGTTCCTGTCGCGGATTGGAAGCAAGAAGACGTGCTTCTTTATTGCCAACCTGAACCAGAAGGATTTGGTTTTCCTGAAGGAACTTCTTGAAGCCGGAAAAGTTGTACCCGTCATCGATAGACGTTATCCGTTAAAGGACGCGGCCGATGCTATCCGTTATCTTGAAGAAGGGCACGCGCAAGGGAAGATCGTATTAAGCATTGAACATGGCGAGGACGCTTAACAAAAGCGCTGCGAAAAGTCCGCTAAGAGAACCTGCGCCTTTCTCGAACTCCGCATATTTCCAGAAATGGTGGACTGCGGGCCGCCAACTTTGGCGACCCGCCGAATCGAAATCGCGGATCTTCCTGTTGTTAGAAGTGGACGACCAAGCCGGCGGAGACGCGGGTGCAATTGGTGTGCGAGCCGGTGGTATTTAGGCCGATGTAGTCCAACTGGGGGCGCAAGGCCAGGTGCGGAAGCAGTCCGATGTCCACGCCGCCACCAATGCTATAGGCAAGCTGGTTGAAAGAGCCTCCGCCCCCTGTGATGCGCGAGCCGCCAATGAGGGCCTGCACAAATGGATTGATCTTGGTCGGGTTGCGAAAAGTCAGGCGAGGGCCGACGAGATAGGTGTAGGTGTTCAGGGAAGCGCCGCCGCCGCCGGGGGAGGCATGGTAACCGCCGAAATCGCCGACGATGCCGAGCCAATCGTGGAGATTATAAGCGACAGAGCCGCTGACGCCGTTCTGGTTGAGGCCACCGGAACCTCCCAGACGAAAGTAGGAGTAGCTGAGAGAGGCGTCGACGGACTGGGCGCGCGAGGGGATGGCGAAAATGGGCAGCGCCAGGAACAGGAGGATGAGCTTTTTCATAGGATCAGGTCCTTTCGGGTTTTTAAGAGCGTACCGATTGGAGCCGAAGGCGAGAGGACGGGCCGGGGAGGCCGTTCGCGGGGCTCACCTTAATTTTGATGCAGTTTGGGGAAGAGATGTCAGGAGAAATGGTCCCGGGAGGTTCCATGGGAGCAACAGGGGGAAGAAAAAGAGAAAAATTGGAGGCGCGAGGCGGAATCGAACCGCCGATAATGGTTTTGCAGACCATTGCCTTACCACTTGGCGACCGCGCCTTCGGAGGAAAAGTTGTCAGTCTTCAGTCATCAGTTCTCAGTTAAACAAAGCAATCAAGAGCCATCCTAACTTAATGAGAGCTGGAGGGGAGAAGCCCGGAGAGGTGAAGGCCTCTCCCCGTCCAGTTCTCTGCTCTGCACTGCACCTGCAAACTGTTTCGATGCGCTCTCCTTTTCCGTCGGTTAAATCGTGGCTGGGCGGGGCAAGCCTCGCCCCTACAAATTCCTTACGTCTTGCCGAGAAGGGGCGCAGCATGCTGCGCCCCTACAACGAACCGTTTAGCTTGCAGTGGCGGCTAGTCCGGGCTGTGCGGCGCGGGTTTCGTTGACGATAGGGGCGCCGATCAGGTTGCCCCACTCGGTCCAGGAGCCGTCGTAGTTACGGACCTGGTTGAAGCCCAGCAAATACTTGAGGACGAACCAGGTGTGGGAGCTGCGCTCGCCGATGCGGCAGTAGGCGATGACTTCGTCGGTGCCGGTAATGCCCTTGGACTCGTAGAGTTTCTTGAGGTCATCGTAGGACTTGAAGGTGCCGTCCTCGTTGGACGCCTGGGCCCAGGGGATGTTGGCGGCCTGGGGAATATGGCCGGCGCGCTGGGCAGTTTCGGTCATGCCCGGAGGGGCGATAATCTTTCCCGTGAATTCATCGACAGAGCGCACGTCGACAAGCTGGCCGGGTTTGCGGCCGTCGACAATGGCGAAAACTTCTTCCTTGCGCGCGCGGAGAGATTCGTCGACGCCCGAAACGTGATAGGAAGCGGGAGCGACGTTGGCGGCGTCCTTGGTGAGTGCACGCTTTTCTTCGAGCCATTTCTTGCGGCCACCGTTGATGAGGCGAACGTCCTTGTGGCCGTACAGCTTCAATTGCCAGAGGGCGTAGGCGGCGAACCAGTTATTGTTGTCGCCGTAGAGCAGGATGGTGGTGTTGTTGGAAATGCCGGAGGCGCTGAGAAGTTTTTCGAGGGTGGACTTGTCGATCAGGTCGCGGCGAATGCCGTCCTGGAGCTGGGTTTGCCAGTTCCATCCGACGGCGCCGGGGATGTGGCCCTGGTCGTAGGCGGTAGTGTCCACGTCAACTTCGACGAAGCGGAGATTGGGGGAATTAAGATTTTGCGCGGCCCAATCGGTTGAAACCAAAACTTCGGGGTGCTTGTAGTCGGACATTACTTTCTCCTTTGGCGATTTGCAACTTGCTTAGAAACTCGTCGGCTCCAAAAACGAAAAACCCACCTGCCGGTTGATTCTGGCGGTGGGTGCGAATAGCTTTGAGGCTGATTAAAACTTTAAGAGGTCAGCCTCCCCGCGCCAGAAGACACACGCGTACAGCACATACAACAGATGCAGAGCTGCGCGTTCTTCTGGGGGAAAAGTGACATTTTGAAAGCATACATAGGAGAGAGGGATTTGGCAATAGTACCAGGGAAAAAAGTGACTGGTGACTGGTAATTGGTGACTGGAGGAGCGATTTCCGTTGGAAGGTGATGGCCTTGTTGGGTGGACGGAAGAAAAGCGTGAGCAAGCCCCCGCACTCCAAAGGAGCTACCTCTGGGTGAGGACTGGTTCGGGGTCGCGGGTGGAGGCGGAGGAGGATTGGGACGGGAAGATGGGGAGACGGGGGAGGGCAGCTACCAGTTTTTGGGTGTAGGGGTGTCGGGGAGCGCCGAAGATTTGGGAGGGGGGGCCACATTCGACGATTTCGCCGGAGTTGAGGATGGCGATGCGATGGCAGAGGGCGGCGACGGAGAGCAGGTCGTGGGATATATAAAGGATGCCCATGCCGAGTTCGCGGTTGAGGCGGGCGAAGAGGCTGAGGATTTCGGATTGGGTGATGGTGTCTAGGGCGCTGGTAGCTTCATCAGCGATAAGCAGAGATGGACGGTGAAGGATGGCCATGGCGATGATGACGCGCTGGGCTTGGCCGACGCTGAGCTGAGAGGGACGGCGGCGGAGAAATTCGTTGTCGCTGGGGAGACTTACGCTCGAGAGGGCGCTGCTGATGGCTGCGGCGCACTGTTCGCGCGTGCCGGCGGCATGAGCGCGCCAGGCTTCGCTGAGCTGCGAGCCAATGCGGAGAGCTGGGTTGAGCGATGTTAGCGGACTTTGCAGGACGATGCTGATTTCGCAGCCGCGGAGCGAGCGCATCTGCGATTCGGACTTTGCGGAAAGGTCTTCCCCCTTGAAAAGTAGTTTGCCGCTCGCTGTGCCGCCCTTCAAGTGAAGCAAGCGAAGGATAGCGAGAGAGATAGTGCT
>JBGPIX010000010.1:0-35873 GCA_041485085.1 Candidatus Acidiferrum sp. | reverse complement strand
TTCCAACCAGAGCGCCAAAAGATGTTCAGTGTAGATTACCCCTCACGTCTTGACAACCTGCGCCGCACCCTCTAGCATCTGCCTCGGAAGCGTTGGAGGATTGCGTGATCAAGCTGGACATCGTAAATGCTGTCGTCACCTCGACGAACATCAGCCGCACCAAAGCCGAGCAGGCTGTCGAGACTGTATTCGAATCGTTGAAGCAAGCCCTCGGCCGCGGCCAGCGCATCGAACTCCGCCGCTTCGGCGTCTTCAGCGTTAAACCGCGCAAGACTGGCATCGGTCGCAATCCCCGCACCGGCGAAGAAGTCAACATCCCGCCGGGCAAAGCCGTCCGCTTCAAACCCGGCAAAGAACTTCAGGGCATCGAAGAAGTTAAGAAATCGTAACAGCCGCTTCACGGCCTCGCCTCAAACCATTCAGACAAACAAACTCCCCGCCAATTCGAAACTGGCGCGAACCCCCTCAGCTATGCTGTACTTAATAGTGCAGATCCCATTGAACGCGCACAACATTCCGTGACCCCACCGCTTCCAGAAAATCCTCCGCCGTCCATCCCAACCAACCTCGATTGGAGCGCCGCCCCTGCCTACAGTGTCCACTACACTCCACATCCCCATCGTCCTTCCAGGAAAATGTTTCTCCTCGCATGCATCCTTTTCTTCCTCACGTTCTGCACTTGCTTGGTTGCTGGCACGCAATTCGCGACCGCCTTCGCTCAGAATGAAGCCTTCTCCTTTGACGACTTTCTCCGCTCTTTCACACTTTTTTATAAAAACCCTCTCGGCCTCGCCGTGGGACTGCAGTTTACCCTGACTCTGCTCACCATTCTTCTCGCCCACGAGCTCGGTCATTTCTTTGCTTGCCGCTACCATCATATCCGCGCAACCTATCCCTTCTTCATTCCCTTCCCCAATTTGACCGGCACGTTCGGCGCCTTCATCTTGATTCGTTCGCCGATCCTCACGAACCGCGCCTTGTTTGACGTCGGCGCTTCCGGCCCGTTCGCCGGTTTCGTCTTCGCCGTTCCTGCACTCGTCTACGGCGTCGTGCATGCCCATTTTGTCCCTGGCCTCACTGACCCTGCGAACGCCGAAGTCATCTATGGCACTCCTCTGCTGTTGCGCCTCTTGGACGCGGTATTCCATCCGGGCATTTCGCCCGACCAGCTTCTTTTACCGCCAATTGGCCGCGCCGCCTGGGTCGGCTTATTTGTCACCTCGCTCAATCTCGTTCCAGTTGCTCAACTCGATGGTGGCCATATTCTTCGCTCTCTAAGTGCCCGGCTTCACCGCTATTCCTCGATACTCTTGCCCGCCGGTCTCATCATTCTCGGGCTCATTGGTTCCTGGAATGGTTGGTACGTTTGGGGCGCGCTGCTTCTCGTCATGCGATTCCTTCGTATCGCTCCCATTTACGACCCCGCAGCTCTGGATTCGGGCCGCCGCTGGGGAGCGCTCCTTGCTTTGCTGATCTTTCTTCTTTCTTTTATGCCCGCTCCTTTCATCTTTCCTCCACCTTCCCATTGACGGCTTCCCATCTCAGGTTATGATGCCTTCGGTCTTCACGTGCCATCTCACGCTAACCTACCTGCGTATGAACTCGTCCGCACTCTCCGCTTCCGCGACCTTCTGCTCCTCTTCATCGGTTCCGTCATTGGCTCCGGCATCTTTCGAACGCCCGGCCCCATCCTCAGCCAAGTCGGCGGCTCCGTCAGCCTTTCTCTTCTCGTCTGGATTGTAGGCGGCGTCCTCTCCCTGCTCGGTGCTCTCACCTATGCCGAGCTCGCCGCCGCCAATCCCGAAGCCGGCGGCTTATACTGCTACATCCGCGATGGCTTCGGCCGCCTCCCCGCATTTCTCTACGGCTGGTGCCTTTTTCTGGTGATCGCCAGCGGCTCCGTCGCCGCCCTGGCACGCGTTTTCAGCGAATATCTCGCCCGTGTGCTTCCCATTTCTCCAGTAGAGCAAACCATCGCCGCCGTGGTGATGATCGGAATCGTCACCGCCATCAACGTCTGGGGCACGCGCAAGAGCTCCGACCTTCAGAATTGGACCACCCTCGTCAAGATTGGCATCATCGTCATCCTCAGCGCCTTGCTGCTGGCCCTCGGCCATCACGGCCGCGACATTCCCTCCGCGTTGGGCGCAACTCATCACGGCCTCGGCCTCTGGTCCAATTTTGGCTTGGCCATGATCACCGTTCTCTGGGCTTATGAAGGCTGGCAATTCGGCACCTATAGCGCCGGTGAAGTCATCGATCCGCAAAAAGCCTTCCCGCGCGCATTTCTGATGGGCTCGCTGGTTCTCGTCGGACTTTATCTCGTTGCCGTCGTCGCTTACCTCTTCGCCCTCGGCCCCAAAGACATGGCCATGACCGACACCATCGCTGCCACCTCTGTGGGCACCGTCCTCGGCTCGTGGGCCGGCAAAATCGTCGCGCTCACCATTCTGATTTCCACTTTCAGCGCCGCCAATAGCGTCATCCTCACCGCCCCTCGCGTTTTCTACGCCATGGCCAAAGACAAACTCTTTTTCATGAAACTCGCGGAAGTCCATCCGCGCTTCAAAACACCCTCCGCGGCTATCATTGGGCTTGGAGTTTGGTCAGCGGTCCTGGTCTGTGCCGGTGAGTTAGGCACTTTCAGCAAACTGATTGAAGGCGTGATTTTTATCGGCTGGATCTTCTACGGTCTCGGCGCCGCCGCCATTTTTCCTATTCGCCGCGCCACGGCGGGCCGCCCCATTCCCTATCGCGTCCCCGGTTATCCTTGGACGCCGCTCCTCTTCGTTCTCGTCGCCGCAGTCATCGTCGGCAATGCCATCTATCTCGCCTTCCGTGACCCTTCCCAATTCATGAATCTAGCCGCCGCCGTCGGTCTCTTTATCATCGGGCTTCCCGCCTACTTCTTCTGGCGCAAACGCGCCGCCTCCTGAGCATCTCTGTAGGGGCGCAGCATGCTGCGCCCTGTCTCGGCAGCAATGATCCTACGAGAGTTCTCTGAAGGAAGACTGCCCTCGCCCCGTAGCAAACTCAGTTTCCAGCATGACCCCTGGCGAGAATCCCCTGAACCGCCTCGCGCGCTTTACGTACATTCTGGCTGTCCGCCCCATTCGGTTCAAGTTTCAGATAGGCTTCCAAACCTTGCAGTTGCGCGAGATACTCCTGCCGCCGTCCATAAACATCCGAAAGCACTAGATAAGCCTGCGCGAAATTGGGGTTGCGGAGCAGCGCTTCCCGCGCGGATTTTTCCGCTTCGTCCAAGCGATTCAGCCGCAGGAACGCCATCCCCAGGAACAAGTACCCGTCAGGGGAGTTCTCATCGATTTCCAATCCTCTCCGAATGGTGGTGACTGCCTCCTCCGATTTTCCTTCCAGATATTGCAGGTAACCGATCCCAAATTCTGCCCAAGCGTATCTTCCCCCGCTCAAATCAATGGCCTTTTGAAAAGCCGGCATCGCTTCATCCAGGAGCCCCTGTTTCGTCTTGACTACGCCAAGGTGATAGTAGGCCTCGTAGTATTCGGGGAACGCTTGGGCAGCCTTCGCAAAGTGGCTTGCGCTCCCGGCGAAATCCTTCTTTTTCAGGCTCCCCAATCCTTGCTCATACTCATGCCGCGCTTTCCCGGGAATCTTCAGCTCCCGCGCCGACACGATGTACCTGCTTCCCGCGGTTTGCGCCGTGTCGGGGGGATTCAAGTACAGCACCAGCTTCGAAGAATCGCCATCCAGACGCGCGCTCGTTTGCGCCGGCTCATAGCCCGGTTCATCCACCACGATCTCGTACGTGCTCGGCGGAAGACTCCGGACCTCAAAGTGGCCTTCCAGGTCTGTCAACACGCTCCGGAATATTCCGGCCACGTGCGATTTCAATTTCACGGCCACTTGGCTCGCCGGCCGGTTGCTCGTTCTTAGCAGCACCGTCCCGGATATCGTTCCGACAGTAGGCTCAGAGTCTGGGATTTGCGCCTTCGCCACCGGTGCCCAGACGATCGACGTCATGTTGAGGAAGAGGATGGACAGAAATCCAGCAATTTGAGACAACTTCTTGAAGTTCTGTAATTTGCACAGCATCTCGACCTGCTGCGCACTTTTGAGGTACTTCCTCGGGAGACTTGGCGGTTGGGGGAAACCATCCGTACGTCGGCGATCAGCCACTTCCAACAGTCATTTTGGGCTGCGGTTGTGGTCTCGCTTACGCCGCTTTGCACTTTTTCCCTGTAACCAACCGTCGCGTGCGCGGACCAATGCCCTCACAAATGCACCGCGCATGCCAAAATCCCCGCCAATTCATCCGTTGGGATTCTTGGTCGCCGAAAAGTGTCCTGGCAAAGTTTTGTACCGGCGGCTATACGCCGCCATCTTCTTTCCTTTCAATGCAACTCCCTCCAAGTTTTTCCTCAACCTACTCAGTTCAGTGGCCATCTCGGCACCAGTCGATGACTCGTAGTTTCCGCTCGCTCCCTTGAGAAACTGTCTCAACCAGCGACAACCTGTTCTATCTTGACTCAGTTTGAGATTTGCGCCCGATGGACACTCCCTAACGTATGTCCGCTGCGAAATTCTGGAACGCCGCCAGATCTTCGGTCAGACCGCCTCCCAGGGCGCTGCGCTTCTTCAACGCCTCCCGAGCCGCCTCGTCCGGTGTCCAAGTTCTTGAAAACACGCCTTCCCGCAGATATCTCAGTTGTTGTAGCGTCAAGTCGGAAGCGCCCCCATACTTGTCCACTTGCTGCAGGAAGAAGTCAAAAAGTGATTTTGGAAGTTCAAACGAGTCTGGCGCATCCCTCCGCGTATATTCGTAAATCGTCTTCTGGCGCCACGGATTGAATTTCCTCGTATCGAACATGTCGTTTTCGTCGAGGAAGATCTGCGAAGTGGGAACGACTACGCGCACAATGGGTCCTGTCCTCGGGCGCACCACCCAAACCGCAACGGTATGATTCGGCGCGGGCCAAAGCAGTCCCACACCCTTGACCCCGGCGCGTTCCACAAGGAATGCGTAAAGCGCTGAAAGCTCGTCGCATTCCGCCGTGGCCGTTGATTCCAAAGCAGATGGCCTCTTCACACTCCTCCATTGCTGCCATATTCTGTCGGAGTTTGGTGGCTGGTCCGTGATCGCCCAATGTAGGTTCCAGAATCCCGCATCCCGGGTCGCTTCAAACAATAGACGCACAACGACATAGTCTGAATAACGTACACTCTCCGGGGCCAGCTTATGCGCGGATAAGAATGACTGGAAGCCAAGTCGCATCCCCGAACTGCCCTCCAGCGCCTTTGCCTTCCCTCGAACCAAGCTGACAAGTTGCCCTACAGTCGCACCGGACGAGGCGGATGTCGGCGGCGCGGGCCTTTGTTCCTGACCGCAAACTTCGACAGTCCATGCAACCAGCAGGAGGAGAGCAAGACAGCAGGCGTGTGTCAGCGTTGGTCGGAACCGTCTCATGGCGCGTGCACTGAACTTAATTCTAGTAGCCAGCTAACAAATCAACCAACCTTTTCCGGCAGTGGAGAATCTAAATTTTTCGGGACAAGACTTAGATCTGGGTGGCGTGGGACCCCTTCCATTCTCCAGATTCCCTGCAGGTCAGCGCATTCTTTCCAAATCTGATCCCGACTCCAGGATAGCTCTAGTCTCCTGAAGAACATGCGCACTCTTTCGCTTCCGCACACTTTCGTGCATTTTTCGGCCCTTTAGAATCAATCATTTGCGCACTCTTTTGCATCGGTGAAAAATGTAACTTTCTTCTTTTCAGGTGATTCCGCACTCTTTGCAAAAAACACCCGGGTGGGGGGTTCCCCGCAGCGGAATTTCAACTTTGGCCCGCGATGCAGGAGGGAACCTCTTGCCTACAACAAACTTAAGGGATCCATATCCACAAGTACTGCCGTATCGGGAATTTCTTTCGCGTCGCAATAGGCCATCGCGCCGCTCAGCAACTTCGTCAGCACCGAGCGCTTCGGCGACTTCAGCAAGAACTGGAACCGGTGTTCCTTCTTTAACCGCGCCAGCGGCGCCGTCGCCGGCCCCAGGATGCGCACGCCTTTATCGTCATGCGGCGAAAAATATTCCGAGAGCTGCCGCGACCAGCGGATGGCTTTCTCCAGGCTGACGTCCCGCACGATCACGTTCGCCAGCGACGTAAACGGCGGATACGCCATCATTCGCCGGAAATGCAATTCGCGCTCGAAAAACGCCGCATAATCCTGCTTCACCGCGTCCTGAATTGCATAATGCTCCGGATAAAATGTCTGAATTAGCACGCGCCCGCTCAATTCGCCGCGCCCCGCGCGCCCTGCAACTTGCGTAAGCAATTGAAACGTCCGCTCCGCCGCCCGAAAATCCGGCAAACTCAGTGACGAATCCGCGCTCACCACGCCGACTAGCGTCACGCGCTGAAAATCGTGCCCCTTCGCCAGCATTTGCGTCCCGACAAGAATGTCGAGCGCCCCGCCCGCGAACGCTCCCAGCGTCTCTTGATACTGCCGCTTCGTCCGCGCCGTGTCGCGGTCCAGCCGCGCGATCCGCGCACCGGGAAATTCCTTGCGTAGCCGTTCTTCCAGGTGTTCGGAGCCTTCACCGAAAAAATAAACGTACTTCGACTGGCACTTCGGACAAACTTTCGGAATTTGCTGAATCGACCCGCAGTAGTGACACTCCAGCCGGTTGCGTTGCTTGTGATGCGTCATCGAAATGCTGCAGTTCACGCACTGCACCGACGCGCCGCAGCTTCTGCACAATACCGACCACGAATACCCGCGCCGGTTAATCAGTACCAGCGCCTGCGTCCTATTCGCCAGGCATTCCTGAATTCCCGCATGCAGCACCGCGGAAATCGGACTGGTCTGGCGCGTTTGCTGAAAATCCTCGCGCAGGTCCACGACTTCCACGCTTGCCAGCGACCGGTCCGCAACCCGCGAAGCCAGCGTCAGCAATTCGTACTTCCCCTCCCGCGCGTGGTGATACGTTTCCATCGAAGGCGTCGCCGAACCCAGCAGCGCCAGCGCACCTTCCATCTTCGCGCGCACGATCGCCACGTCGCGCCCGTGATAACGAGGAGTTTCTTCCTGCTTGTAGCTGTTCTCCTGCTCTTCATCGACGATGATGAGGCCGACATTTTCCAGCGGCGCAAACACCGCCGACCGCGTTCCCACCACCACGCGCGCTTCGCCGTTCCGCACGCGCCACCATTCGCGCGCGCGCTCCACGTCGCTCAGCGCCGAATGCAGCACCGCCACGCCCTCGAACTTCGCGCCAAACCACGAGCGGCACTGCCGCCCGATCCACAAAGTCAGCGCGATCTCCGGAACCAGCACGATTGCGGTCTTCCCGCGCGCCAGCGTATCCTGCACCGCGCGCAAATACACTTCCGTCTTCCCGCTGCCGGTCACGCCATGAAGCAGTTGCACCCCGAATTCGCCCAGCTCAAACCGCGCGCGAATCGCTTTCATCGCGCTTTCCTGCTCCGCATTCAATTCATGCGCCGGCGGCGTGTACCCCGCATCAAACGGATCTTCCGCCGGATCAATCGGCTCCTCCCAACTCTCCAGCAAACCGTCGCGCAGCATTCGCTCGATAAAAGTTCGCGTCACCTGCGCCAGCTTCAAAAGCTGCGGTAAAGGCAGCGGCCCCCGCTCCGTCTCCAGCAACTCTCTGATTTTTTCTTCTCTGCGTTTCCTCTGCGCACTCTGCGTCTCTGCGTTATCACTTTCTTTGCTCTTCGCTTCCGGAGATTTCTCAGTCGCGACACAACCGCCCTTCCAACCAATCACTCGCTGCGTCCTTCTGTTCCTTCCTTCCACGGTTTCGCGAATCTCAATCAGGCCGCGCCGTTGCATCCGCTGCAGCGCGAAAGCATCAACGCCCAGTCTTGCTGCGGGACCGAGCAACAAAATTCCTTTCTTCTCCTTCAACTTCGCGAGAAATACGGCTTCCGCGGACGTGAGCCCGTGCGACAATTCCCCGCCGCTCAAGCTCTCCGCCGCTTCCCGTCCCGCCTCCGTCAAAACAATCTGCCGTTGCGATTTCACTTCCGTCACAGGCGGCAGCATTGCGCGAAACACTTCGCCCACTGGCGCCAGGTAATAACCCGCGATCCAGTGCGCCAGCTCGATCAGTCTCGGAGTGAGCGCTGGAACAAAATCCAGCACACGGACAATCTCGCGAATTTTCGTTCCGGCAGGCGCACTCTCCGCCAATTCCACAACCACGCCGACAAGCGTTTTCTTCCGAAACGGCGCGAGCACACGGCTACCCGCGCGCACGTTTCCTTGCAAAGTTTCCGGAACCGCATACGTAAACGTTGTGCGCAGCGGCACGGGCAGCGCGACATTGCAAAAAGGAGGAGTCATCCCGCCGTGTAGTGTATCAGCACAAGGAAATTCGCAAGAAAGCGAGGAATAGCTGGCTGCAGAAGAACTGAAAACAAACTACCGGCTGATGAGAAAGATCCCGAGAAAAATGGTGACGATTCCCAGCCATTGCCAGCGCGAAACGTGCTCTCTCAAAAAGATGGCCGCCAGTCCAACCGTGACCGCTCCATAGAGCGAACCAAGAACACTGATCACTGCTACTTGCTCCATTTTCATTCCCAAATTGCTGAGAACAAATGCGCCGGTATCGAAGACGCCCATGCCCAGAACCATCCAACGCACTTCGCCGCGCGGAAGACGCATGGGCTGCTTGGCAATAAGGATCACCGCCGCCGTAAGCAGCATGCTGGTCAAGCGAATCATCCATACGGTCTGAACGGCACCGACGCGCGGGATGATGCGAATTCCGAGCAACCAAAACAACATCGCGAAGCCGACGGAAGCGAACACGGCCCATCCGATTCCCTTACCGCTTCTCTGCACCGCCGCAATATCGTTCTCGTCCGGTGTTTTTTCTCCGCCGGCAACAACCACGACACCCACCAGCGTGCAAAAGATTCCTGTGATTCTCACCGCGCTCAAGCGCTCGCCGGTCATCCAGGAAAGAACCAGAGTCAGCGCCGGATAGCTCGCCGAGAGAGGAGCCACGACCGCCATTTTCCCAATCTCAAACGCGCGGTAAAGCGCCAAGCACGACACGGCATTGAAACATCCCGCCAGAAAGCCCCAAGCCCAGGGCTGCCACCCAGAACCATCCGCAAGATGTCCCCATCCACCAAGCCAGGGCAAGAGCGAGGAGAGCAGCAGAAAACCAATCAGTTGCATGTACAACATGGAGCGAAGAGCGCCGATGCGATGCGTGGCAAAACGCGCGATGAAATCCGCGCCGCCCCAAGTCAGCGCGGTGAGAAGCCCCAGCAAAATTCCCATGATGAGTTAGGAGGACTTGCCTTTCTTCACTTCGAGGCCGAGCACGGCCATGACTTTTTGGAGATCTTTCCAGACCTCGCTCTTGGCAGGCGGGTTGCGCAGCAAATACGCGGGATGATACGTAGCCAGTAATTTTCGCCCTCGAAATTCCAGCCACTCTCCGCGAAACTGAGAAATACCGCGATTGGTTTGGAGCAAAGTTTTTGCGGCGGTGGCGCCGAGGCAAACAATGACTTTGGGGGCGATCACGTCGATCTGGCGCAAGAGAAATGGCGAGCACGTTTTGACTTCGTCTTCTTCGGGCTGGCGATTCTCCGGAGGCCGGCACTTCACCACGTTGCAGATGTACACGTCTTTGCGTTGCAAGCCCATCGCTTCGATCATTTGCGTCAGCAGTTTTCCCGCGCGCCCGACGAAAGGCAATCCTTGCGCGTCTTCATCGGCGCCCGGGCCTTCGCCCACGAAAACCAGTTCTGCCCTGGGATTTCCGTCGCCGAAAACAATTTTGTGCCGCGTGCCGTGCAGCTTGCAGCGGGTGCATTCGCCAAGATCCTCGCGAGTCTTCAGCAGCGAGTCGCCCGCAATCTTCTCGACCGATTCGAACAGCGAGGGTCCGGCAACGACCGGCAGCGACGCAACCTTTGGAATCACTGGCGCCACCGCCGGCGCGGTTTTCGGCAATGCGAGTTTTCCTGCGGGCTTGGGCAAGGTCTCTTCCTTTTGAATTACTGGAGTTGAGAAATGGGCAATCGAAGGAGGTTCCAACGGGTGTTCACTAGCCGCCGCAGTACCGGCTCCGCGGTTCCGATAGAACAAGCGGATTCCGATGTCTTCGTAAAAACCCAGCCTGGCGGAAAGTTTTTTCTGTAGCGATTCGGAAATGGGCTCGGCCATGGCGGAATCAAGCGCCGGAGCGCTTCAAGGCAGCCGTTCCGTGCAATACACTTCGCAGGCGCACGACTTCGTCCAAGATACGCTGCGCCACTTCGCTCTTGCTCATTTTCGGAAGCGCGAGGTCGCGGCCGTCGCGGGAGAAAAGCGTCACGATATTCGTATCGCGATCGAATCCCGCGCCCTCGGCAGTGACGTCGTTGGCGACGATCAGGTCGGCGTTCTTCGCGGAAAGCTTTTTTCGCGCGCTTTCCGCGACATGGTCCGTCTCCGCCGCAAAGCCCACCACGATTTTCTGGCCCTTGTTTCTCGCCACCTCGACCAGAATGTCCGTGGTCGGCTCTAGAGAAATCGTGAGGGCCGCTTCGCTCTTCTTGATTTTTTCGGAGTGCTGCTCCACCGGACGGTAGTCCGCCACGGCGGCTGCAAAAATGGCTACGGAAGATTCGGCAATCCGGTCCACAACAGCGCGGTGCATTTCTTTCGCCGTGCGCACGTCGATGCGCTCAACACCAGCAGGCACTTCCAAATTCACCGGTCCGCTCACGAGAAGGACCTTCGCGCCTCGCAGTGCCGCTGCTTCAGCGACCGCATAGCCCATTTTCCCGGACGAACGGTTGGTGATATAGCGAACGGGATCGAGGTCTTCGCAAGTCGGGCCCGCGGTGACAAGGACGGTCTCGCCGTCCAAATCCCGCTGCGTTTTCAGCGCCTCGCGCACGGCGGCGACGATATCTTCTTGTCCCGCCAGGCGCCCCGCTCCAATCATGCCGCAAGCGAGGTAGCCTTCCGCGGGGTCCACGATTTTTACGCCGCGCGCACGTAGCCTCTCCACATTTTCCTGCGTGGCCGCGTGATTCCACATGTTCACGTTCATGGCCGGGGCCACAACGACCGGCGCTGTCGATGCCAAATACAACGTCGTTAGAAAATCGTCCGCAATCCCGCGGGCAAATTTTGCAATGATGTCCGCCGTGGCCGGCGCAATCAGGAGCAGATCCGTCCTTTGCGCCACCGCAATGTGTTCGATCGCGCTTTCCAGGTTGGCTTCACCGCCGGAAGAATCACCGAAGAGATCCGTGATCACTTTCTGCCCGCTCAGCGCCGCGAACGTCAGCGGCGTAACGAACTCCCGCGCACCGCGGGTCATCACCACCTGCACGCTGAACCCGTCCTGCTGCAAACGGCGCACGAGCTCCGCGGCTTTGTAAGCCGCTACTCCGCCGGTCACACCAAGCGTGATTCGCATCGCTGCTTTTCGCGGCCCGTTACTTGCGCCGCTTATTCCCTTCCTTATCCACGTCGATCGAAGCCGGCTCGGTGAAGTCGTATTCGATCAGGCTGTTCTCCAGCTCTTCGCACGCGATCCGCGTGGCTTTCAGTGTTCTTGGGTTTTCGATCAGCGGCGGCGCGCCAGCCATAATCTGCCGCGCACGCCTCGCTGCCAGCACCACATACGCAAACTGGCTCTCCGGAGCTTTTGTCTGCATAGTCATGTCAGTCATTCCCTCCCAAACGATGCCAGAAGTTGTTCCACTCTCGCCCTCCGTCGCGCGGTGGTGCAGCGTAGGGCGGTAACAATCGCCTGCGCTTCACGTCCCGCCCGTTCCACATCCTCATTCATCACGCAAAAATCGTAGTACTTGCCGAACTGCGCAATTTCATCTCGCGACTTCGCCAACCGCCGCGCAATCTCTTCGTCCGAATCCTGGCCTCGGCTGCGCAGCCTGCGCTCCAGTTCCTCGCGCGACGGCGGCAAAATAAAAATCGCCACGGACTCCGGAAGCTTTTCCTTTACCTGCGCCGCGCCTTGCACATCGATCTCCAGCACCAGATCGAGCCCGCGCTTGCGCGATTCCTCCAGCCACTTCCTCGGGGTGCCGTAGGAATGTTTTCCAAAAACCCGCGCGTACTCCAGAAATTCGCCGCGCGCGACCATGGCGTCGAATTCCGATTCCGTGACGAAATCATAACACTTCCCGCTAGCCTCGGTCGCGCGACGCGCCCGTGTAGTACATGAGATCGAGGGCATCGTGCCGGGCAGTTCAAGAATGCGCTGCACCAAAGTCGATTTCCCCGATCCCGACGGCCCTGACACGATCAACACCAGCGGCGCGATCTCAGTCCCCGTGCTCATTCGATGTTCTGTACCTGCTCCCGCAGTTTTTCGATCTCCGCCTTGATCTCCAGCGCCACTCCGGTGATCGCCAGCGCTTCGTTTTCCACGCCGGGCGTTTTGGAAAGCATGGTGTTGGCCTCGCGATGCATCTCCTGCAAAAGAAAATCCAGCTTCTTTCCCAACTCACCAGCTCCGTCCAGCAGCTTGGTGAACTGCTGCAAGTGGCTGCGCAGGCGGTCTAATTCTTCACTGATATCGCTGCGTTCCGCAAGCAGCGCCGCCTCCTGCGCGAGCCGCGCCGGATCAATGCCCACTCCGCCGAGTAGTTCCTTCAACTTGTTATCCAGTCGCCGAGCAAAAGCCGGACGCAACGTGGCGACTAGCCCGCGTACTTGCTCGACATGGGTGCCGATGCGAGCCAGGCGATCTCGCAACTCCTCCACCAGATGACGGCCTTCCGTACGCCGCATATCATCCAGCTTTGCCAGGGCGTCACGCAAGCCGGTGTCCAGCACTCGCCCAAGCTTCTCTTGCTCTTCTTCCGATTCCGGAACGGCGGTAGTGACGCCGGTGATCACGCCGGGCAATCGCAAGAGCGCAACGACATCCATATCCGTTGCGGCTCGCGTCTCCTGTCGCAGCGCTTCGGCGGCTTTCAGATACGATTGCACCAACTCGCGATTTACCTGTACCGGCGCGGCTTTTCCCGGTTCCACCGCAACGGTCACTTCCACGTGCCCGCGATGAATTCTTTCGCGCACGATCTGCCGCAATCGCAAATCGTACAAATCAAATCCTTCGGGCATGCGCAGCTTCAGGTCCAGAAACCGGTGGTTGACGCTTTTCACGCTGACGCGCACCGCCCAGCCATCCTGCTCGGCCCGCGCTTGCGCGTATCCGGTCATCGAGAAACATTCGATCTTCTTCGTCGGTACCGTAGTCGTTTGGCTCATAAGGAATCCGATGTTCCGTTCAACTTTCCCGGCGTGGTTTGTGCCGGCGCCAGCATGTCGTCGTCCGCGAACTGCAAATCGTGCAGCCGGGCGTACGTTCCGCCGCTGGTCATTAGCTCGGTGTGCGTTCCGCTTTCTCTGATTTGTCCGTCTTCCAAGACGAGAATTTTGTCCGTACGGCGAATCGTGGCCAGGCGGTGCGCGATCACAAAAGTGGTTCGCCCAACCATCAAGTTGGCGAGCGCCTTCTGCACGAACATCTCGGACTCGGCATCGAGCTCGGAAGTAGCTTCGTCCAAAATTAGTATCGGCGAATCCTTCAAGATGGCGCGCGCGATGGCAATGCGCTGCCGCTGTCCTCCGCTCAAGCGCGTTCCCCGTTCGCCAATCACGGCGTCATACCCGGAAGGCAGCTCCATGATGAAATCGTGCGCCAGCGCGGCTTGTGCGGCTGCGATGACTTTTTCTTTAGGAATATTCGTCAAGCCGTAACAAATGTTGTTCCACACCGTGTCGTGAAACAGGATGTTCTCCTGCGTCACCATGGCGATCTGCTCGCGCAACGACTTGATGGTCACTTCCCGGATGTTCTGGTCATCGATACGGATGGCGCCGGAGGTGGCTTCATGGAATCGCGGTAGCAAATTGACCAGCGTGGTTTTTCCCGCGCCGCTCGAGCCCACGAGAGCGATTACTTCCCCGCGGCGCGCGCGGAAATGAATGTGCTCGAGCACATGATTCGAATCGGCGTCATACGCGAACCCCACGTTTTCAAAAACAATTTCGTTTGAAAACGGCGCCAGCGGCTTGGCCCCCGGCTGCTCGCTCTGCTCTTCCTGGCTGTCGAGATAGGCAAATACCTGCGTGCTGGCTCCCTGCGCGAGTTGAAATTGCTGGTAGACCTGGCCGATGCGCTTCAGCGGCATGTAGGCATTGAACATGGCAAAAAGAAACGCCATGAAAATCCCCGGCGTCATCAAGCCGTGCTTGATCTGATCGCGGGCAAACAAAATGAGTAGCGGAATAACCACCGCGCCCAGCAAGTCCATGATCGGCCCGGTGGCCACCGCCGCTCGAACCCAGCGCATATTTTCGCGCAGCAACCGTTGCGCCGTATTTTTGAACTTGGCGATTTCAAAATCTTCCATCCCGAAGGCCTTCACAACTCGGTTCCCGCTGACGGTCTCCTGCAAGATCTGGCTGAGATCCCCCAGCCGGCTCTGGCTGCTTTCCGAGGACCGGCGAATCTTTTTTCCCAGCTTTCCCACGGGCACGACCACCAGCGGCACCAGGATGGCCGTTCCCAGCGCCATCTTCCAGTTCAGCACGACGACCACCGCGAGAAACACGAGCAGCGTGAAGCCCTTCTGGAACAGGTCAGCGAGGTATTCGGAGAGCGCGATGCGTGTGCGCTCGACGTCGTTGATGGTGGTCGAGAGCAAGCGCCCCGTCGGATGGCTCTGAAAAAAGCCGATCGGCTGTCGAATGATCTTTGCGTAGACCTGGTTCCGCAGCCGGGTCACCGCCGCTTGCCCAACGTACTGAATCTGCGTGACGCCCAGATATTCTGAGATTCCTTTCGCGACGTAGAGAGATACCACCGTCAGCGCAAACATCGTCCACACGTGATGGATACTGGGCGGAAAGAATTGATTGAGATAGATGGTGTAGCCGTTCGGAAAGGTCACCAGCGGCACGATCGAACCGGAAACGGAAGGGTTAAGCACGTAGTCAAATCCCGGCCGCAGCATCAGCGCCACAATGCCATCCGCCAGCGCGGTGACTGCCACCAACGCTATGCCAACGCCCAGCCGAAAAGAGTACGGCCGCACATAGGCGAAGAGTCTTTTCAATTGTGGTGATAACAACGAGGCCACGCTGCAGGCTCCCTGACTTGTCCACTTGGTACGCTATTCGCCGCGTCGCGGCCTGTCAAGTTTCCGCAGAGTGCTCTCAAGCGCTCTCATCACTATATATACCGATCCGACGCGAACCCTTAAACTTCGGACCGAGGATATCAAAGAGTCGCCCCACATCCTCTTTGGACAACAGTTTGATGTTTATAGCTATTGGTTTTTGAGCTTTTTCCGGCCGAAGATAAATCACTAACAACCTGTACGCACCTTTGCTGGTTTCGATCACTTTTGTTTCGGCGCTCTCGATGTCCACAAGCAGGACGGATCGGGTCCCGGAAAACAAAGTCCGATAGGATAACTTACCCTCCGAGTACTGGATTCGAATCGTCCCGACCCACAACATGCTCAAGAAAAAGGCTACGCCCGTCAGCAGTGTGAGTCTCCAGTCTCCCCCCAGGAGTGTCGCCTGCCAGATCCCCAAAACGAAGATGAAGCCGAATATCGCTCCCAAGACGACATACGAACTCGTGCATCTAATCGCTCAGGCGTCTCAGCCATAGCCACCTTTACTTGTCGATGTCGCGGTGAATGACTTTGGCGGAATACCCACGCTTCTCGAGCGACTTCCTCACCGACTCCGCGAGCATGACCGAGCGATGCTTACCGCCCGTGCAGCCGAACGCAATGGTCAGATAACTTTTTCCTTCGCGGATGTAGTGCGGAATCAAATAGGTCAGCAAGCCTTCCATGCGCCGCAGGAATTCCCCCGTCTGCGGAAACGAGCGAATATAGCGCCGCACTTTCGGGTCTTTGCCCGTGAATGGCCGCAACCGCGGCACGAAATGCGGATTGGGCAGAAATCGCACGTCAAGAACCAGGTCCGCATCCGACGGCACTCCGTAGCGATACCCGAAACTCACCACCGAAACCAGCATTGGGCGCTTATCCGGATTTTTGAACCGCTGCGTGACGAAGTGGCGCAATTCATGCACGTTGAATTGCGTGGTTTCAATCACCACATCCGCAAGCTTGCGGATCGGCTCCATCAACGCGCGCTCGTGCCTCAAACTTTCCCGCACGGAAAAATTCTTGCCTAGTGGATGCGGGCGCCGCGTCTCGCTGTATCTCCGCAGCAGGGCATCCTCATTCGCTTCGATGTATACAAGCGTGATGGGATGATCTTTCTTCAAGTGTTTCAGAAGTGGCGGCAATTTTTCCAACTGCGCGCCCTCGCGCGCGTCCACCAGCAGCGCCGCACGCGCAAAGTCTCCTTCGCCCGCGGCGTGCAGTTCCGCAAAAATGGGGATGAGCTCCACGGGAAGATTGTCCACGCAGTAGAAGCCCATGTCTTCGAAGGCGTGCAGTACGGTGCTTTTTCCTGAACCAGAGAGTCCAGTGAGGATGACGAGTTGCCGTGCGTCGTGTCGCGTCTGCGGCTTCACGGGTGCTGCCGCTCAGTTCTTTTCCCGGCGCTGGTGGGTGCTGGGAATTCTCATGTCTTCGCGGTACTTCGCGACCGTGCGCCGGGTGACGTGAATGCCCGCGTCATCCAGTTTGTGGGCAATCTGTTCGTCGGTCAGCGGATGCGTGGCGTCTTCCTCTTCAATCATTTTCTTGACTAGGCGCTTCAGCGTCAGCAGCGACATCGCGCCGCCTTCTGGCCCGTTCACGGACTCGCTGAAAAACGATCGCAGCTCCAGCACGCCCTGCGACGTGTGCGCGTACTTGCTGGCCACCGCGCGGCTCACCGTCGAAGGGTGCACGCCGACTTCTTCCGCCACTTCCTTGATCATCATGGGCTTTAGCGCATCCTGGCCGTGATCGAGGAATTCGCCCTGGCGCGCGATGATGGACTGGCAGACGCGCAATATGGTGTGCTTGCGCTGCTCGATGTTTTTCATCAATTGCACGGCGGCCGTAAACCGTTCTTTCACGTAGTTGCGCACGTCGCGGTCGGCGGCATCTTTGACCAACAAACGCCGATAAGTGGGACTCAGCCGCAGTTGCGGCATGTCGTCTTCATTCAAGAACGCCTGCCACTGATCGTCTACTTTGCGGAAGTAGACGTCGGGTTCGACGAGCCGCGGCTCGGTTTTGTTGTAGCGCAGTCCGGGCCGTGGATCGAGCTTCTTGATCACTTCCAGGGCGTGCTTGACGATCTCCAGGGGCCGGTTCAGCGCGCGGGCTACTTCCTTAAGCTGGTTGGATTGGACTTGCTTCAAATGCTCGGAAACGATTTGCTGGGCCAGCGTGTTCTGCGGATCGAACGCTTTCAACTGCCGCAGCAGGCATTCACGCAAATCCCGTGTACCCACTCCGATGGGGTCGAAATCCTGCACGACCGCCAGCGCGTCCTCCAGGTCGTCCTGCGAATATTTTCCATTCTGCGTCAGCTCTTCCATGGACGCCGTCAGATAGCCGTTCTCATCCAGATTGCCGATGATGCTGTCCGCAATCTCTTTTACCGCGTCCGAACAAATGGTGACGCTCAATTGCCACTGGAGATGGTCGCTCAATCCGCTCGGTGAGGAGAGAAACTTTTCGAACGATGGCCGCTCGGAAACCTCGCGCTCCTGAGATTGCCCGCCATCACCGCCAGTATCCAGGTACTGGTTAAAGAAACTTCCAACATCGAACTCGTCAAAAGGATTCGCTTCGGGCTTCTCCGGAACTTTTTCCGTTTCGGCCTTCAGGAAGGTTTCGTCGCTGTAGTTGTCGGTTTGGGTGGGCTCTTCGCTCTGCTCTTCGAGGACCGGGTTCGCGATCATCTCCTGGTTGATCATCTCGCGTAGCTCGAGGCGGTTCAGCGCCAGGACGCTCACCATCTGCACGAGGCCGGGCGTCAGAATCTGCTTCTGCGACACTCGGAGATTGAGTTTGAGTCCCTGCCACGCCATGGATGGTCCCGTATTCCCTTTTCTAAACCCAGCTAGCTAACTTTAGTTCAGGCGGAAATGATCGCCCAGATAAACGCGCCGGACTTCGGCATCATTGCTCAATTCGTCCGGGCGGCCCTTCCGGAATATTTTGCCACTTTTCAGGATGTACGCGCGATCCGTCACGCTGAGAGTTTCTCGGACGTTATGATCGGTGATGAGCACGCCAATTCCCGACTTAGCAAGGTCACGGATGAGTTCCTGGAGATCCTTCACCGTTAGAGGGTCGATTCCCGAGAAAGGTTCGTCGAGAAGAATAAAAGAGGGTTGCAAAGTCAGCGACCGCGCGATCTCCAGACGGCGGCGCTCTCCTCCGGAGAGGGTGTAGGCCTTGCTCGTTCGAACGGTTTCCAGCCCCATCTGCACCAGAAGCTCCTCCAACCGGTCGCGCTGCTGCTCCGGAGTCAGCGGAAGCGTCTCCAGCACCGCGAGCAGATTCTCTTCGCTGGTCAATTGCCGAAAAACCGAGGGTTCCTGAGGAAGGTAGCTGATTCCACTGCGGGCCCGGAGGTACATGGGGAGGTCCGTGATTTCTTCTTCGTTCAGGAGAACGCGGCCGGAGTCGGGCCGCGTGAGGCCTACGATGATATAAAACGTTGTCGTCTTGCCTGCGCCGTTGGGACCCAGCAATCCGACGACTTCACCCTGTCCAATCTCCAGTTCAACGTCGTCAACGACCTTGCGACCACGGTAAGACTTGCTTAAGTCGACGGCCTGGAGCTTCAGCATACCTCTTCACGGGCGGCCGCGGATTGTAGGATTATTTCTCGACTCGGTGCTTGGTCAAAGTCCGCGAACCATTTTCTGAGTCGACGATGA
Source organism: Candidatus Acidiferrum sp. (assembly GCA_041485085.1). GTDB lineage: Bacteria > Acidobacteriota > Terriglobia > Acidiferrales > UBA7541 > Acidiferrum. The sequence continues at coordinate 16,996 of JBGPIX010000010.1, read as the reverse complement.
TCGTATCATCCGCTAAAAAGAAGGTCAATTGATGGCCCGTCGTGGTTCCTTCCGCGGCGTCAAAAATCGTGGGATTTCCGCCGCTCATTACGAATTTTCCTTCCGCCGCGGAATACTCTCCGCGATCAGCGGTCGCTTTTCGTGAACCTTGTTCCACGACTACGCCGCCCGTGCCCACCGCCCGGCTGATCTGCTGGGCGCCCGTCGAAGGATTAGCTAGGGCTGAAGCTGTCACGGCATTCGAATTGGGTTTCTCGGCCCTCGTGAAATAGAGATCCACGGCCGCGGCCCGCATCTTTTGCTCCGCCGATTGCGCCACCACATTTTTTTCCAGGTGCGCGCGGCTCTCCGCGTCACGGTACGTCAGCGTTCCCGCCGTCACATGCCACAAGCGCGCCTTCTTCCCCCCTGCTTGCGCGGTCGCTGATTGCGCCGGCGACTGCCCCGCAGACTGCGGGAACACCGCGCGGACATTTCCGGTGGCATTCATCACCCGCGCCTCGCGCAGCAGTTCGATCGAGTCCGCTTCCATCACCGAATCGCCTTGCCACAATCGCGCATGTCCGGTGTACAAAGCTCTTCCCGTCTTCGAATTGCCCTGCAGCGTGTCCGCCGAAATACTTGCCGGCACTGATGCAAGCTGCGCTCCGCCCCCTTTGGTCGAAAACTCCGTCGAACGTACTCCTCCCTCGGCACGAATCTCTCCGGTGGATTGCACGAACGTGATTCGCGGCGCTTGGGTCTCCGCGGCGGCATCGCGCGCCAGCGCTTTTCCGGTCAACAAAGCCGTCTGCGTGGCCCGCACAAACGTCGCGTGGTCCGCTTGCCCGCTCCGGTCACCTTCCTTCAATTTTACATTTCCTTGCAAATCCAGCTGCGACCACCCGCCGCTCGCCAGCAGTTGCGCCACTCCGCTCTGCGCCGTGGCCGTCTGCGCTGGCTTGCCGCCCGCAGCGCGCTCCATCGATACGTTTCCCGTCGCCACCAACTGCTTCGCTTTGCCCTCCTCACCGAATTCCATTTCGAGCTTATCCGCCCGCAATTTTGTCCGCGCGGCTTCACTGTTCGCGGGTGCTCCCGAGGTTCCGCTTTGCGCCGCCGCATCCGTCCATTCGATGTTTCCCGACCCCATAGTCTCCGCACGCTTGAGCTTGCTGCCCTCGCCTTTTTTTCCATCGGCGAATTGCATCAGCAGCTCGCTGGTCTGCAGCGTGCGAGCTTCGCCGGAAGTGTCCGCTTGCGTTTTTAATTGCACGCTTCCTTTCAAGTTCATTTCCCGCGGCTGGTTTACCTTCGGCCACAGCTCCATCGCGCCGTTTTCCGCGCGGAAGTCCTCCGTCTCCTTTCCAGTGCGCCGCGAACCGCGAACGCTTCCCGTTGCCTCGATTCTCGTCAGCCACCCCTCAGGGGCAAATCGCGCCGTGAGCGTTTCCGCGCTCAGATTTGCCGGGCCATTTGCGCTCTGAGATTCCAGTTCAGGGTTTTTCCCATGCGGTCCAGGCGTAACCACAAGTTTCTCCGCGCGAAACGCGGTGTCCAGCGTGAGCGTCAGCTTTCCCGCGTGCAAACTCGTCGTCTGCGTTTTCGCTTCCACCGGCCCATAGAGCTGCATGGTCCTCGACTCCCGCTCAAAATCAAGGCTCTTCCCCATCACGCGAATGGGTTCTCTCCCGGTCGCGTTTGCCTTATTTTTCCCCACGGTGTCTTTTCCCGGGGCCATCAAAGAAAACTGCACATCTCTCAACAGCCGCACCGTCCCCTCTTCGGAGTGATACTCCACCCCCACGGCCTCGCCAATTCCATTCGGAAAGACAAACTTCACAGGTTGTTCCGTCCGCGCGACACCGCTCGCGCGGTTGAAGACCACTCCTTGAGTCTCCACGTGTACTTTCTGCGGCACCGCGGTTCCTGGATTTTTTTCAGCCCGCTCGGCTTCTGCTTTGCTCTCCAGGTCGAGCTGCACTTCGCCGCTACAAGCAATGTCTCCGCCCGTTTTTTCATACTGGCAGCTTTGCGTATGAATGATGTCGTGACGCTCTCCGGAATTTCCGAAGATGGTGATCTTCACGTCCTCAAGCAGACTGGCGTCCTTATCCCGGAAATCCGTGGCCTTCGAAGCTTCCACCGTGAAAATCTTTTGGTTCCCTTGCATTTTGGAAAAATTGATCGCGTTCGAACGCTGCTTCACATCCTGTGGAGCCGGCGGGGGCGCCTTTTGCCTTTCACGGTAAGCCACCCATTTGCGCTCGAGATACACCCCAGCCGTCAGACTCGCCAGCAGCAACGCTGCCGCCGCCGACCAGCGCGCGTACCTCGCCGCTTCACTTCGCTTCATATATTCAGTTAAGCAAAATTTCGCGGGAGTGTATAGAAGCGGGAGCGCTCGTTCAAAAGAAGGTGGAAAACTATCCGGCGGTTTCAGCGGTCGCGGCAGCCGGCAAAATTCCCATATTCGCGGCGGCCACGCTGTCACGCTTCGTGTTCTTCACCAGGTACATGGCTTCATCGGCGAGGTGCAGCAAGCCTTCCTTGGTTCGCGCATCTATCGGGTAGGAGGCCACGCCCACGCTGGGTGTCAGCTTGATGTTCAAGCCTTGGGGGACAAGCCAGGTGGTCTCACGCACCAGTTTGTGCAAACGCCGTGCCACGTTCAACGCGTTCTCTTTCGAAGTCTGCGGCAGCAGGATCACAAATTCATCCCCGCCATAACGGAACGCGAAATCGATCAGCCGGCAATGCTCCTTCAGCGCGTTCCCAATCTCCGCCAACAGCCGCGAGCCGACCAGATGCCCGTGCGTATCGTTCACTTGCTTGAAATGATCCAAGTCGATGAACACGATCGAGAATTCGTAATTGTAGCGCTGCGAGCGGTAAATCTCCGTCTCCAGGATGAAGCCCATGTGCCGCGCATTATACAGCGAAGTGCAATCGTCGGTGATCGTCAGCTCGTGAATTTTTTTGACGTGCCGCGCGTTCTCCAGCGCGATCGCCGCAAAGTCCGAAAGCGCTTCGAGCAGCTTCAGGTCGCGCGGATCGAATCCTTCCGGCCCCATGCAGTTGATCAGCTCGATGACTCCCAGGCAATGCTCCCGGAATTTTACCGGCACCGCGACGATCGATTGCGTCTCGGTCTTGGTCTTTTCATCCACCTTGGAGAAAAACCGCGTGTCCTTCGTCGTGTCCGGCACCACCACGGTTTCGCCGTGTTGCGCCACCCAGCCGGCAATTCCCTGCCCGATCTTGATGCGTACATCTTTCAGCGCTTGCGAAGCTTTTCCCACCGCCAGCTCAAAATACAATTCCTGTTTGGCTTCATCCAGCAGTAGCAGCGACCAATTGTCCGGGCGCAGAAACTCATCGATCTTCTCCATAATCGTGCGGAGAACTTGATCGAGCTGCAGCGAAGACGTCAGCGCCTTCCCCAACTCCTGGAAGACGGCGATCTCTCCCTTTTCCCGCTGTTCGGAGGGCAGGCCGGGATTGCGGCGGCGTTCGACGGCCGGAAATTGATTCACTTCTTCCACTCGCGCTTGTTCCTCTCTCATGCGAATCCCAAGCCCATCAATGCTCGCGCCCGGTCCCCGGCACCATCCTAACGCCAAGAAACACGAATTCGCACGATTCTCGCCTACAGCTGCGAATCTTGGTCAGTATAGGCCCCTCTCAAAAAGCCATGCAACCCGCTCGTGGTACAGGCGTGGCTATTTCGCCATCCTCGGTATTTCCCCCGTAGCGGCGAGTTCATCTCGCCATCCTCAGTCCCCTGGCTTTGTAGCGGCGAGTTTACTTGTCCTGAGCCTGTCGAAGGATCTTGCCATCCCCACTCATTCTCTTCTCTGTGAACTCTGTGCTCTCTGCGTTCTCTGTGCCCTCTGTTTTAAATCTTTTTCTTCCCCCCACGAGCACGCGCAATCCCTTATGGACGCATTCTCAAATCAAGCTAACACGGAGGGTGCCCCGGGTTCGTAGTTACAATCCGGGTCTTGCTGTTGCTTTTTCCACACTCTTCCCGCCAACGTTTCTCACGACTCGCTACTTCGCCGCCCACTGAAAACACAAGCTATACCCATCCGGATCCCGCAGATACAACTGCCTCATCCCCTAAGCCGCCACCTTGGGCTCCCTCACCGCAACGCCGCGCGCTGCCGCCTTGGCGCCCCTTCCTCGGCTCCTGCCGGATTCGCCCCTCTTCTTCGCTCTTCCAATTTCTAGTTTCTGATTTCTAGTTTCTACCTTTCTACTCCCCAGGCGCCATCCCTCGTATCTCAATGCCCATGCGGTCCTCCCGCTGCATGCTAACTCTCAGGCTTGTCTATCGGAAAGCCTTTGCCTCGGCTGGCGCCGAAACTTTGCCGCGATTTTACTTACCGGTTTGTCGGCGTCTCAGAATGAGAAAGGATTCTTTGTCTTCTTGGATGAATCGTTTCACAGCAGAAGACGCAGCTCGCAAAAGACTCTCGATGTCTTCGCTCGTACAATTTCCCGCACGAACCCAAATGAGCTTCGGCGGAGATCCCAAGAGAATGCTCCGCTCCTCAAAATCAGAATCCTTCGAGACGATGGTGAAACCGTTGCTCTTGGCAAATTCCCATATCGCCGCATCGCCTGTGCTCGCCAATCCGCATTGATCAACATGGGCAGAATCTGGATAGAGATCGGACAACTGCTCGATCAGCCGGGGAGAAAGATTTTCATCGAGGAGAAGCTTCACGCGTTCAGCATTTCCGATTTGCGCTCGCGGTCAGCCGCGAACGCCAGACACGCACGGATATCTTGCTCCGTCAAGTACGGAAAGTCCCGCAAAATGTCCTGGTGCGTCATGCCGCTGGCGAGGTATTCCAAAACGTCATAAACAGTGATGCGCAACCCGCGAATGCACGGCTTTCCGCCTCGCTTGCCCGGCTCCATCGTAATAATGCCTTCGTAACTCATAGGCCCCACTTTAAGTGAAAAACCGCCCCCCCGCAATTGGAAACAAATTCCAGATTCGCCTCCGCGTTATGCATCGGCTCATCCGCCTCCTACATGTAGGGGCGAATTTCAGTCCGCCCCTTTTAATGATACATAATAATGTAGTTGACCCACAGATTACTTTGTACTACCCTGTTTTGTGTTTGTCGAACCACGCCTTCACTCCACCAACTGTCCCCGCTAACTCCTTTCCTCTCAATCTTTTTGCCGACCCCCACCCCTTAAGCCCTGTCGCCTCAATCTCTTATAAAAGCAGTGGGGGGTACGGGGAAGGGGGTACCGGTGATTTACATCACGCCATGCTGTGACCTTCGTCGCCGCAGCCCCGCAAAAGGAGGACAAGTATGCTTACATGAGCGAAGTGTCTAATTCGCCTGGCATTACGGTAAGGCAAATGACCGCGGAAGATGTCCCGGCAGTGGTAAGCCTGCAAAAGCGGGTTTTTCCGGACATGCTGAGTTGGACTCCCGAGGAGCTCGAACGTCATCAGGTGGTGTTCCCCGAGGGCCAGTTGGTGGCCGTTGACGAGGCGGGCAAGATTCGGGGTTCGGCAAGCTCGCTCATTATTGACTGGGACGACTACTCGGAGTCGGCCAAATGGTCTGCGATTACTGGGCGCGGATCTTTTAGCACGCACAATCCACTCGGCAAAACGCTTTATGGCGCGGATATGTGCGTTGATCCTCAGGCACGAAAGCACGGCATCGGCTCCCTTTTTTACAACGCGCGCAAGAAGCTGATCCGAGATCGCGGCCTGAAGCGTCTCCTCACGGGAGGGCGAATCCCCGGTTATGCGGAAGTGGCGCAGTCGATGACTCCACAGGAGTACGTGGCTGACGTTGTTCGAGGAAAGAGGAAAGATCCGACGCTCAGCTTCCAATTGGGAAACGGTTTGATCGTTCTGGACGTTGTGCCGCAGTATCTGGAAGACGTTGAATCGCGCTGCTTTGCCACGCTCCTCGAATGGCTGAATCCGGAATACACCGTGGCTGTCAGCCTGGAAGAGGAACAAGCGGCGGCCATCGACGTGGTTGGCCACGAGGCGCCGCACGACCACGCGACGACATCTCGCGTGAGGATCGCGGCGTTTCAGTATCTGCTGCGGCCGATTTCTTGCTTCGAGGATTTTGCGACGCAAGTCGAATTCTTCGTGCGGAGCGCTCAGGAGTACCGCTGCCAATTCGCGCTATTCCCTGAGTATTTCTCCATGCAGCTTTTGAGTTATTTGCGCGAGCCTTCTCCAGCGCGCGCCGTGCGTCGCCTGGCGCAGCTGACGCCGGAATACGAGACCCTGTTCAAGCGGCTGGCCACGGAAAATGGACTGTACATCATCGCCGGGACCCATCCCGTGGTCCAACAGGGAGAACTCTTTAACGCCGCGCATCTATTCACGCCAAACGGGCGAATCTTCCGGCAGAAGAAAGTGCACCTGACGCACACCGAAAAAGGCCCTTACCAGATGAGCCGCGGACACGGGTTTTACGTGTATCACACGGATTATGGAAGGATCGCGATTCTCGTCTGCTATGACGTGGAATTTCCTGAGGCTGGGCGAGTGCTGGCGGAGGCCGGGGCACAAATCATTTTTGTTCCGTCGTGCACGGACGAACGCCAGGGGTTTTGCCGGGTACGCTACTGTGCCCAGGCCCGGGCAAGCGAAAACCAGATTTACATCGCCTTGGCGGGAACGGTCGGAAATCTTCCCGAGGTGCCGTGCATGGCCACGCACTACGGTCAGGCAGCGATTCTCACGCCCTCCGATTATTTTTTTGCCCGGGATGGCATCGCGGCGGAAGGCACGGTGAATCAGGAACAAATGGTGATCGCGGATGTGGACCTCAGTATTCTGGAAGAACAACGCATCAACGGCACGGTGCTTCCACTGCACGATCTAATACGCGATGCGTATGACCGCGTGATTCATTATGCGGACCGCCGAAACGAGAAAAAGCTCGCGTCAGTGTCCTCCGCCGCTCACTCTTCCCCCAACTGATCACTCTCCCTTCCGTTTGACACTGCGGGATTGCTCCGCCTATAGTCCGTTCAGGGATCCCACGCAGAATTTTCGCGAGCGTCAACCGCTTCGCGGTTGCACTTGGATTCTTGAGGACGGGTTTCGATTCATGGCCAGGGGAAATTTCGGTGAACGCCTGAAGCGCGAGCGCGAGTTGCGCGAAGTTTCCATGGACGAACTCACAAAGGCCACGCGCATCAGCAAGCGATTCGTCGAAGCCCTGGAAAATGAAGATTGGGCGAGGCTGCCGGGCGGCGTCTTCGGCCACGGATTTGTGCGCACCATCGCGCGCTATCTGGGACTGAATGAAGAAGCGCTGCTCGGCGAATACGATCTGGCCCGCGCCGATCATTTGGCGGCCGCTCCCCCCAAAGTCGAGGAACGCATTCCGTCGCCGCCCAAGTGGCTTCCGGTTGCGGCCGTTGTGTTCCTGCTGCTTTTCGTCATTGGACTTTTTTACGCCGGCCGTTACGGCTGGCATCGCTACGCCGCGTATCATGCTTCCAAAAAATCCGCGACGGGTTCCTTGCCGGGACAGCCTCAGCTTCAATTTGATCCCAGTTCGCCGGGATCAACAGAGCCAGTTTCTTCTGTGGCCTCCACCAAAGCCCCTCTCGATCTTTCTGTTTCCACTTCGTCGGCCACGCGCGTGCGCGTCCTGGCCGACGACAAACTTCTGCTGGACGCCGAGTTGCCAGCCGGAGAGACGCGGCATTTTCCGGCCAATGACCATTTCGAGGTGAGCGCGGGGGACTCCTCCGCGGTGTTGCTGGAATTGAACCACAAGGCCATGCCGCCGCTCGGCGCGCCCGGCGCCTCCGGTAGAATAGTCCTGAGTGAGAAGGACTTGAGGCCGTAACCCAGTGGAAACGCTCAGCCCCGAAGTTGTGGAAGATCTGCGTCACGGGCGCGCCACGCGCGAACGAAAAATCGCCGTGTGCGCCAGCGGTGCGCATCTTTCTCCCGCGGATCACGCGGAAATTCTCGCGGTGCTGACGCACGACGCGGACGAAATGGTGTCGTCCCGCGCGCAGGATGCGATCCTTTCGGCGCCCCTCGAATCGTTTGTCGAAGCGCTCAAACGCGAGCATGCCCTGCCCGTGCTGTTTGCTTACGCAGCCAGGAACCTTGCCGACAAGCCGGGCGTCTGCGACGCCATGGTGCAAAACAAAAGCTGTCCCGCCGAGCAGCTCGTTCCGCTGGTTCGGCACTTATCGACCCTAGGCATCCAGTCGCTGATGGAAGAACTCGACCGCATCAGCGAATCTCCGGCGCTGGCCGCCGCTCTCGAGCACACTTCTTCAGTGACCGTGGAGCAAAAAAGTCAGCTCCATGAACTTCATGGCCCGGAGAATCTCATCGACGAAGCCGCACTCGCGGAAGCCGCGGCGGCGGCGGAATCCGACGTCGCCCGGCGGCAGACGCTGATTCAGCGTCTGGCGAAAATGACGGTAGCGCAGCGCGTGCAATTTGCGATGAAGGGCGGTTCCGAAGCGCGCCGCACGCTGATTCGCGACAATAACAAAGTTGTTCAGCGCGCCGTGCTGCAATCTCCCCGGCTCACCGACCAGGAAGTCGAAGCTTTCGCGGCCATGACCAGCCTCACAGATGAAATCCTTCGGTTGATTGCGGGTAACCGCGTTTTCCGCAAGAACTACAGCGTCGTCCGCAACCTCATCAATAATCCCAAGACGCCGCTGGACGTCACCATGCACATGCTTCCGATGCTCAACGCGGTGGACCTGAAACGCCTCACGAACAACAAGAACGTTCCTGAAACGCTGCGCACCACGGCTTTGAAGCTCCAGCGCACACGCACGGAACTCAAAAAATAGCCGGTCATCTCTTTGAATCTGCAAATCCATTAGGACTAGAATCAGTGTGTGTTCCGGAGGACCCTGTGGCGCCAACAAAAAACCGTTTCCAAAAAGTTTTCCTGGTTTCCGCACTTACCCTTTTGATCGCCGCCTCAGCGGCCCTCCTTTGCGTTCCGGCGATACGAGGAGACGAAAAGCAGTCCTCAGACCCGTGGAGCGCTGCGCAGGCCGTGCAGGCCGCCGAGTTTGCTCATGAACTCGGGGAGAAGAGCGGGACGCCGCCCACCGTTGTCTACGTTGGTTTCCATACGCTCTTTGCCGGCGGGCATATTCCGGGGGCTACGTTTCACGGCTCCGCTTCGAACGAGCAAGGACTGGCGGAATTGAAAAAGTGGGCGGAGGGTCTGCCACGGACGATGAATCTGGTGATTTATTGCGGCTGCTGTCCGTTCGAAAAATGCCCCAACATACGACCGGCATTCACAGCTTTGAATGGCATGGGATTCAAAAAATTGCGCGTTCTCGTTCTTCCCACGAGTTTTGTCCAGGACTGGGCCGAGAAGGGTTATCCCATCCAAAAGGGCATGTAGCCAGGCGCAACCGCTGGCATTCGAATCAGATTAGAATGCCGGCGGTAGCTTGGGATGCTGAAGATGGAAGCCGGTGGCTTCCTGATAGGCGCGCGAGAATGCGAGCAGTTCGGCTTCGCCGTATAATTTTCCAAGAAACGTCAAGCTGGCGGGAGTTCCGGGGCCGCCGGCATTTCGAAAGTCGCTCACATCGTCCGTGGGAGGCTTAGGTGCGTCGCTGCCGCGCAAGCCGTTGGGCAAAATCACGGCTGGATGTCCCGTTAGATTTGTGATGACGAGTTGCTCGCCATTCGTCGGCGCTACGATGACGTCAAAACCGTCGAATACTTTTGCAACCGCATCCATCGCCATTCGGCGCGCTCGAGCGGCCTGTATGTACTCGACAGCGGGGATGAAGCGCGCCGTTCGAAATGTATTTGGCCAGTCATAGTCCTTCTGCGACGTGAGTAGTTTGTCTTTCCCGCTGCGAGTTAAGTCATCGAACGCCGCCGCCGATTCGGCGGTGAGCATCGTGACCATGGCATCGTAGGGAAACTTAGGCATTTCGACCGCAACGAGATTCACGCCCATTTCATGCAGTTTCGCGAGGGCGGCATCGTTGTATTTTCTGTCGTATTCGGCACGGGCACGCGCGGCTTCGCGGCGTTTCTTCTGTTCTTCGCGCTTCTTTTGTTCTTCGGGAGTCGCCGCCGGTTCTTCCTTCGCGGCTTCCTGCTGATCGTCCGGCCTCCGTTCGAACGCGGTTTTCAGATAACCGACGCGCAGTTTGCGCCAATCGAGATTGGCATCCCAATTGAAAGCCGCGGGTTGCACCGAGCGATCCGTGCCATCCTGGCCGTAAATCGCGTCCAAGACCAGCGCGCAATCTTCCACGGTTCGGCAGATGGGGCCGAGCTTGTCCATGCTCCAGGAAAGCGCCATCGCGCCCGTTCGAGGGACGAGGCCAAAGGATGGACGAAGTCCCGTGCAGCCGCACCTCGTGGATGGCGAAGAAATCGAGCCGAGCGTTTCAGAGCCGATGCTGAAGGCCACACAGCCTGCAGCGGTCGCCGAAGCCGGTCCCGCTGACGATCCGCTCGACCCTTGATTGGTGTTCCAGGGATTGCGGGTTACGCCGCCGAACCACACATCGCCTTGCGCCAAAGCTCCAAGAGTCAATTTCGCGACCAGCACCGCGCCCGCTTCGTCCAGGCGTTTTACAACGGTTGCGTCTTCCTCGAGCGTCTGGGTCTCGAATCCGCCCGCGCCCCAGGTAGTTCGATAGCCTTTCACCGCCAGCAAATCCTTGGCGCCCCAAGGCAAACCGTGCAGCGGACCGCGGTATTTTCCGGCGTCAATTTCGGCGTCCGCTTTCTTGGCCTGCGCGAGCGCGCGTTCTTCCGTAAGCGTCACGACAAATTTCAATACCGGGTCATATTTTTTCAAACGAGCCAGGTACATCTGGGTGAGCGCGACCGAGGAAACTTTCTTCATTCGAATGAGTTCCGCAAGTTCCCGCGCGCTGGCGAACGCCAAATCTTCCAGATTGTTGGGAGCATTTACCGGCGCAGAACTGGCGGCTTTGGAAATGCGCAAGGGCTTGCGCTCGTTTGCAAGTTTCATTCCCGGGAGCACGGGATCGAAAATCAGCGCGGGATCGACAGAATTGGGAATATGCAGCTTGTAGATTTCTTCGTAGCCCTTGGCTTGATCGTTCAGGCTTTCGAGCATCATCTCTTTGTATTCTTCGGAAATCGGGACGTCCGCGACCGCCGCCGCATTCTCAATCATTTCTTTGGTGATTTTCTTGACGGCCTGCGCTTGTGCTTGCGCCCACAACACACCGGGAAACAGAGTTCCCGCCAGCCCCATTCCCGAACAGGTCTTCATGAAATTCCGCCGATCCAGCATTTCCAACCTCCCCTTCTCATCATGACGCAGGCGCGCGGGTAAGATACCACAGCATTGTCCACGGGCATTCTGCAGGACCAGATCGTTCGGTCCACGATCCGCTAGTTTCGGCTGGTGCTCCATTCCTCCTCGACCTCGTGGCGCTCCGCTCCGCGCAATTGTCGTCTTTTCGGCGAATGCTCCTAGATAGTGAACTCCTTGACGCACTACGCTCAGAGTGCTACAAGGAAGCCCATACATACCCAGGTCGGCCCCTTCAAGGCAAGGACGTGAACCGCCAGCCGGCGACGTCTGAGCTTCATCCACTCTCGTAATCTGGTGCATTACCTGCTGCTAGCAGAGCCTTACAAGGAGAAAGTCCATCATGAAGAAACGTCTGTTTTTCTGTTTACTGGCAATGTTGTTGTCTTGTATTTCGAGTGCCGCGCAACAAGCGAAACCGCAGCCGCTCATTTTTTGGTACGTCTTCACGATTCAGCCAGGAAAAGAGGATGAGTTCGTAGATCTGGTCAAGACAGTGGGACAACCAGTTCGCGACAAACTTATGGCCGACGGCGTTGTGCAGGCCTGGGGTCTTGAAGCTTCGATGTTGCGCGTCCCAGGGAATGGAACCCATTGGATCTGGTACGCCGTGGACGATTGGTCAGGGATTGAAAAAGTCGACGCGGCAATGCGCGCACAAATCGCAAAAATGAGTTCGAATGATTCCACGGCAGCTGCCGCGAAAAAGGGCCAGAAGGCCGCGGCGTCGGTCAACGACAGGCTGCGGGAGATTGCCGACATGAGCAAGACGCATGACTACGTCACCCGCGAACTGGTTTCGAATGAATCGCCGACGAGTCCAGCCGGAGTCCTGCCCTTCACGCGTTTTGCCTTCGTGAAGGTGAAGCCTGGCAAAGGCGGCGATTACCGCAAAGCCTGGGAAAAATACAACAAGCCGGTCTACGATAAACTCATCGCTGACGGTGTGATCCTCGGATATGGCCTGGACGTGGAAGACGTGCGGACCACCGGCGAGTTCACCCACTTCACTTGGCTAGACACGAAGGATCTCGCGGCTATGGATAAGGTGCGCGCTGCCTTCATCGCTGACCGCGAACACCGTACTCAGGAAGAGCAGGATGCGATATCAAATCTCTTCAATAGTCTGCTGGATGCGGATGCTTCGCGCGGGGGACTAGCCCGCTCGCTGATCTTCCATGTGCCCGCCGCCAAGTAAGACGTCATTTTCTTAGAGGAGGGGCCGGCCCACACCCGGCCCTCCGATTTTCTGGATGATTTTTCTCCCCGTGTGCGCCTCCCCCCACGGAAAAGCGAAATGATGTAGGATGCATGCATCCTGAAAGGAGTTTCCATGACACGTTTCGCAAAGTACTGTGCTCTTTTGTCTGTGTTGCTTCTGAGTTTCTCTGTTCGGCATTTGCAAACGGTAACGGCTGGGAATCCTCCCGCTGAGGGGAAAGAAGTTGTCCTCAAGGCGGCAGATATTACTGCGAAGATTTTTCCGGAACGAGTTTTTTTCCGCGGCCAGAGCGCGCCGGTCCAATTCCGCAACAGCGGTGGCGTCCACTTCGCTGACGATCTTTATGTTCTCGCGGGAATGGTGGACAGTTCCGGTTACTCGACGGGAATCAAGGAGAAGTACCAGGCCTATCTGCTTAACGAAGTCACGCTCGAAATTGCCGGCCAAACTTTGAAGCCCGGCGCTTATGGTATTGGTTTCTTAAACGGCGGAAGATTTTTGGTGATGGACCTCGCCGCCAATGATGTCATACAGGCTGCTTCGCAGCACGATGCGGATATGAAGCGCCCCGTGCCGCTACAAGTGGTTGCTTCCGCCACGGCGGGAACCTACCGGCTCTATGCCGGGCGCGATTACGTGGAGTTCCACCGGGCCCACTAGATTTAGGAACCGCACCTTCTGAAAAAGAATCGGGCCGAATGCAAGTTCGGCCCGATTCTTTTTTGCTGAAGATGCAATTTTGACAAATGCTTTGACCGCTCGCCTGGCACTTAGTCCTTGTCGAATTTCAAGCAGAGTTCGAGCTGCTTGATCGCCTGATTGGTGGCCTCGATGGCTTCCACGCGATGACCACCGAAGTCATGCGCGGCGTGCTCCATATGCGCTTTTGCCCGGCGCAGCGCTCCAAGCGCTTCGCGAATTTCCGGATGCGGTTCCGCCGCCGGAGCTGCCGTCGGCGTGGCTGGCAGCGCACTGGCTGCCGGTGTAGCAGGGGCCTTAGCGTTGTTCGGCGCCGCCGGCGCCGTGGCGATGAACGCAAATGCTAGGACCAAAGATGCCAAGACCAAGAGACTCACGATTCTTGTTTTCATGAACCACTCCTCTCGTCCGAATTGCGGCTCGGACCGCCGAATTTTGCCCCTACTCCCCATCTGCAGGCCCGCCGCTTGATCTTGCGGACCGAACCCGATTGTCGTGCACCGCCTAGAGGCGTCCACAAAACTTCTGAGTCACCGCGTGACCTGACAATCCCTTTCTTGTAAGCCATCTCCATGACCATGAACAGAACATTTTCGTGTGGTGCTACTGATAAGGGAACAGCCGCTTTTCACGTACTCTCCCCACTCGTTTGGCTTTTGCTCCGAGCCGAAATTTTGTGCTTGCGAAATATAACAATATTTGTTATGTTTGTGAAACGCGAACCCTTCTCGTGAGGGCGCGCACAGGAAGGCGAAATTGTCCATGAATGGCCATGATTTACGGGAAGCAAGACGAAAAAAGGGATGGACTCAGGAAGAAACAGCGGAAAAGCTAGGGGTTACCCAAGCTTATCTTTCGATGCTGGAGAGCGGCCGACGGCCGATGCCTTATGCCTTGGCTCGCCGGGCGGTGGAGACTCTGGATGCCCCTCCAACGGCCCTGCCGTTGCGTGCGGAAGTCTTCGAGACGCCCGTGGAAAGTGAAAAACTTGGCTTGCAGCTCGCCTCCTTGGGCTATCCGGGATTCGCACACTTGCGGGCGAAAGCGCGGCGCAATCCTGCCGAGGTTTTGCTGACTGCACTGAATACAGCGAACCTCGAGACCAGAGTGACGGAAGGTTTGCCGTGGCTGGCACTGGCGTACGCGGATATGGATTGGGATTGGATGGTGCAGAATGCCAAGCTTCTGGATCGGCAGAATCGGCTCGGATTTGTTGTCACCCTGGCTTCTCAACTGGCGTCCAAGTCAAGCGACCTGCATGGTTCTAGAAGGCTGAGGGAATACGCGGCGGTGCTGGAACGCTCGCGGCTTGTAAAGGAAGACACTCTTTGCCACGATTCGATGACCGAAGCGGAGAAAAAATGGCTGCGGACAAATCGTCCGGAGGAAGCCGCGCACTGGAACCTGCTGACGGACATGAAGGCGGAGAATCTCCCGCATGCCACACTCTAACCAAGCACCGGAGCCCTGGCATTCTTTTCTCGGTGAACTCGACCGCGAGGCCAGCGAAGAAACACGATTGGATTGCATGGGCGGATTTGTGGTGACACTCCTTTACGGATTGCCCCGGGCGACCGCCGACCTCGATGTGCTGCTGATCGCTCCACGGGAGCAGCGTGCGCCGCTGCTGGAACTTGGCGTCCGGGGCGGCGCGCTTCACCGCAAGTACAAGATCTATCTGGATTATGTGGGCGTGGCCAAGGTGCCGGAGGACTACGAAGAGCGGCTCACTGAAATGTTCCCGGGCGCTTACAAGCGTCTCCGGATCTGCGCCCTGGATCCTTACGATCTCGCGTTATCGAAGCTCGAACGCAACATCCAGCGCGATCGCGACGACGTAAGGCATCTGGCTCACTTCGTCCCGCTCGACCTGAAGATCCTCGCGGAGCGCTATCAAAAAGAACTTCGCTGGCAGCTTGGAAATCCGGAACGCGAAGACTTAACTCTCAAACTTTGGACCGAGATGATCGAGGAAACAAGAGGCAGTAGCGCGGGCGGCAGCAAATCATGAAAGGCTTCCTCCACTTATTTTCCTTTGCATCCCCGCTTGACGCGTCATAGGATACCGCCAACCGTTTCCGTGACTTTCCATACAGAGGAGTTCCTTCATGCACATGCATAGCTTGAATTGGTTGGCAATCCTGGTGGCCGCGATATCCACGATGGTGGTGGGATTCCTGTGGTACTCGCCGCTGCTTTTCGCGAAACCGTGGATGCGCGAAATGGGCTACGACCCGAATGACAAAGCCAAGACGGACGAAATGAAGAAAAGCGCCGGCCCGGCCTATGCCGGGTCGTTGGTTGCCAGCCTGATTTCCTCTTTCACTTTGGCCCTCATCCTCCATGGGCTTCGGGCAGAAGACCTCCATTTCGGAATCATGGCCAGTTTCCATATTTGGCTGGGTTTCGTCGCCACCGTCCAGTTTACGGGTGCACTGTTCATGAAGCAGAGCATGAAGCTTTTTGCCATCAACACGGGTTACCAATTGGTCTGCTTTCTGGTCATGGGAACGATCCTCACCGTTTGGAGGTAGTCCCCCAGCGCGTGGTCCAAGAAGAGAAGGTTGCAGTAGATTGCAAGAATCCCTTCGGACGGAGAGAATGTCCGGCGTTCAAACTTGCCCACCACACTCGTCAATGAAAACAGGGAGTCTTCGCGTCCCGTCAACCGGGTGATTGCGCTGCTGGCCCTCTCCGCCTTGATTAATTACATCGATCGCGGAAATCTCTCCATTGCCGCGCCTTTGTTGAAAGGCGAGCTTGGTCTATCGTTCTCGCAGATCGGCATCCTGTTGTCCTCTTTTTTCTGGACCTACTCTCTTTTCCTCCCGGTCTCCGGCTGGCTGGCGGATCGTTTTGATGCCAAATGGGTGATGGCGTTTGGTTTCTTCCTCTGGTCTGGCGCGACGGCCGCCACAGGCGGTTTGCACGCCTTCGGGGCCTTGCTGGCTGCGCGCCTGATGCTCGGGATTGGCGAATCAGTGGCGTATCCCTGCTACGCGCGAACGCTTGTGCGGCACGTTCCTGAAGTGGGCCGTGGATTCGCGAACGCGCTCATCGCTGCTGGCGTTGGATGCGGTCCCGCGCTGGGAACTTTTTTCGGCGGCATGCTCATGGCGCGCTACGGCTGGCGCCCTTTCTTCATCGTCCTCGGAATCATCAGTATGGCCTGGCTGATTCCCTGGTTCCTGTGGGTGCCGCGAGCAGGGATTGCGATTTCGCCCGTGGAGAAGACCGGCGCTTGGTTTCTCAAACTTGTAAGGCAGCGATCAATGTGGGGAACCTGTGGCGGCCTGTTTGGCGCGAACTATGTGCTGTACTTCGAGATCACCTGGCTGCCGACTTATCTCGTCCACGAGCGCCATTTTTCGATGGGAGAAATGGCGAAGATAAGCACCGCGGGATACCTATGCTACTCAGCTGGCGCTGCGTTGTTTGGCTGGATCTCCGACCGCTGGATCGGCGCCGGAGGCTCTCCCACGTTGGTACGAAAGACGTTTGCCGGTTTGGGAGCGGGGAGCGCCGGGCTACTCTTGCTGGGCTGTGCCCTCACCAGTGCAAAAGTTTCGGTGATTCTGCTTCTTCTGGCGTTCGCCGCCGGGGGCATGTGCGGGTCCAATATTTGGGCCATCACGCAAACGCTGGCCGGGCCGAGGATGACGGGCCGTTGGACGGGACTGCAAAATTTTCTGGGAAATCTTGCAGGCATAATCGCGCCAGCGGTGACCGGGTTCGTCATCGATTACACTGGGCATTTCTTTGTGGCTTTCGT
>JBGPIX010000009.1:0-35952 GCA_041485085.1 Candidatus Acidiferrum sp. | reverse complement strand
GACATCTGAGGGAAGGACAGCTATCGCCTTGCACATCTTCACGATGGTCTCTAATTTGGCACTAACCAGACCGCGTTCGATCAAGCTGACAGTTGTTCGGTCACATCCTGCCTCTTCGCTTACCGTTTCTTGCGATATCCGATTTTTCTTTCTCAATTTACGAAAGGCTTCCCCGAACGCCTTTTCAGGTCCGGCAAGAGGCTGAACGTGTTTGCCATGAGCCTTCATCTGAGAGTAAAGCGTCACACGATGAGGAATGTATTCCCACGGAATGCATTCTGCATTTGCAGTTGGCGTCTTTCGTTATCTGGCGTGAGGCAGCTCAGGTGAGTTCTTCCATCACAGCTAGATTCGCCTCGTTGCCGATGTCACCAGAAGGACCGACAGATTCCTCTGTCACGGCAGGGGTGCCAGCAAGCCCGACGGAATCCCCCGACGAAGTGTTGCTAGCCAGGGTTTGTGCTGATGGGGGAGAGGCTCTGGCGGGACTTTTTAGGCGTTACGCACGGCTTGTCCGGGCTGTAGGCCAGAGGGTTCTTTATGACAACGGCGAGGCGGATGACCTCGTTCAAGAGGTGTTCCTCTACATTCATCGGAAGAGCGGACTGTTCGATAGGTCTAAGGGCTCTGCCCGTTCTTGGATCGTCCAGGTGGCATACACGCAGGCCCTAATACGAAGGAGGCAGCTGAAAGCCCACGGATTCTATACGTCTGTAATCACGGACAAGACCATCGAAACTGACGTCTGTAGCTCCAATGGAGCACACTACGACCATACAGTCGAAGGGCTCTTCGGCAGGAATGGATGGAAAAAGATCGTAGAGAGCCTAACCGAGGATCAGCGAGAGACGTTCCGGCTGCATTTCTTTGAGGGTTGCACGTTCACAGAGATCGCTGAGAAGTTGGGCCAATCCTACGCTAACATTCGCCATCACTACTATCGCGGCTTGGAGAAACTTCGCAAGCATGCGGATGAGAACGACCTGAATTGGCCATAAACCATTTATTGCCAGCGGACACAAATTTGTAACGTCGAGGCGTTGTGACAAATGGATTCGCACGAAGAATATTTAGAATTGTGTGCCGCTTCGACCGCGGGTGAATTGAGTGTCGAAGAAGAAAAGAAGCTAGAAGAGCACCTTGCTGTTTGTGCGGCCTGCCGTCAAGCGAAACAAGAGTATGAGATGGCGGTCCAAAAAGCCGTGCCAGCTTTGGCTGAGGATCTTGCTTCGCGCAAGGAGGAATCTGATGCCTCCTGGTCCGTCGAAAAGGCAGAGGCGGCTTTTTTCAAGAGGCTGGGTACAGATCAAAACTCGCGTCCGTCCGCAGATAACGCAGTAGGTAAAGCAGAGAGCGAGCCGACTGGTCGCCGGTTTACCTATCGACCATCCCGAATTCCATGGATCGAACTCTGGATGCCCTTTGCGGCGTGTGGGCTCCTCGCGATCGCCTTGGGAATCGTTGCATATCGGAGCGGTGTAAAAAAGGGCGCAGACACCGCGCAACAGAAGACTGCGCCAACGAATGCGACCGCCGGCCCCCTTGAGGAACAGATCAGTGACTTCGGCCATGAGAGAGCTCAACTTATGGCGAAGCTCGCGGATGACGACAAAGCTATTCAGAGTTTAAAGCGGGACGTGGTGGAACAAACCAGCGAAATCAAACGGTTGAGGGCGTTGAACGACATCGCTGTTCCCGGAACGCAGATCGGACAGCAGTCCAGTGCAAACGGGTCAACCGAGACTTCACGGCGCGACACAGAACTTGTCGCTGCGCAAACCAAGCTGCAAGAGCTACAAGCGAAAGCCGACGCACTCAGCCAGCAGCGGGGAGACGCTGCGAAGCACGCGGAGGTCTTAGAAGCAAAGGTGGGCGAACTGACTCAACTCGTGCGGGATCGCGAGCAGGCCGTGGACCAGCAGCAGGCGGAGATTGCAAAACAACAGGAATTGCTCGATCACGACCGCGACATTCGTGAATTGATGGGCGCACGGGACCTGTACATTGCTGAGGTTCACGACGTTGCGGGAACCGGGAAAACTGACAAGACGTACGGCCGCGTTTTCTACACTAAAGGGAAATCGCTGATTTTCTATGCTTACGATCTCGATGCGCTGCCGGGTGTCCGGAATGTGAATTCCTTTCAGGCCTGGGGACGGAGAGGGCCAGACAAAGAGCAGGCTCTCAGTCTCGGCATCTTCTACGAAGACAACGCCAGCAAGAAACGCTGGGTTCTTAAAGCTCGAGATCCTAAAACGCTAGCGGACATCGATGCTGTGTTCGTGACGGTTGAGCCGAACGGTGGCAGTCATCGTCCGAGTGGCAAGCAGTTGCTCTTCGCTTATCTTCGCGTCAGTCCAAACCATCCGTAGCCGTTCGCCCAACTTCATTTCAGTCTTGTCCTTAAAACAAGACAACATTTGGTTGGCACAAAATCGTGCCGCATTTGCATAGACCTTGTAGTGAGGAAAAATCCCTCACACCGGGAGGGTACTTTGCGACTGCGCGGCTTTTTCTGTGGTGTATTTCTTTTCATACTGTTCGTTCATTCCTCTGCCGCGCAGTCTCCCGAAGGAACGATCAGCGGCATTGTTACCGATCCCACGGGAGCAGCCATTGCGGGAGCCGATGTGGTGGTCGTGAATGACCTGACCCGCGTGCAGTATCCGGGGAAGACAAACGATGAAGGCATCTATCTCGTCTCGAATCTGCCTCCCGGTCCGTATCGTCTCCAAGTGTCGAAGTTCGGCTTCAAGACCATCATCAAGCCAGAAATCACCTTGAATGTTCAAGGCGCTCTGGCGCTGAATTTTATTCTTCCGCTCGGTTCCATCTCGGAAGTCGTGACCATCCAAGGCGGAGCACCTCTCGTCAACACGGAGTCAGCGTCCGTCGGAACGGTAATCGACCGGCAATTTGTTGCAAATCTTCCTCTGAATGGGCGCAGCTTCAACACGCTGTTGCAATTGACTCCCGGGGCGGTGATTGCGCCGTCGTCGTCTACGTCACCCGGGCAATTCAGCATCAGCGGGCAGCGAACAAGCGCCAACGATTTCACTGTGGACGGAGTGTCTGCGAATTTTGGTGTTGCTTCGACCGCGGTGCTCGGCGCTTCCGGCACGGGGAATGCCCAGGCGTTCAGTGCGATAGGAGGCACGAGCAGCTTGGTTTCCGTTGAGGCTTTGCAGGAATTCCGCGTGGAAACCTCGTCGTTCGCACCGGAGTTCGGCCACATGCCGGGTGGGCACGTTCTCCTTACAACCCGTTCGGGCACGAATGATTGGCACGGTGGAATCTACGAGTATTTCCGAAACGATGTGCTGGACGCGAACGACTGGTTTGCGAATCGGGCAGACAAACCTCGCGCACCGGAGCGCCACAATGACTTCGGCGGTTTCCTTGGCGGAGCAATCAAGAAAGAGAAAACATTCTTTTTTGTTTCCTACGAAGGGGCTCGTCTTCGATTGCCACAAACTTCAATCTTGATCGTGCCTTCGCTTGCCGCGCGTGCCACGGCACCGCCAGCGGTGGCATCGCTTCTGAACTCCTATGTTCAGCCCAATGGCCCGATCTCAACGGATGGGCAGACCGCGCAGTTCACCGGGACGTCCTCGAACAGCGCGACGTTGAATGCGGGAAGCGTGCGGATTGACCACCACTTCAGCGATCGGTTTTCACTTTTCGGAAGGTACAACGAAGCGCCGTCGAGTTTTGTCGACCTCGGACAAAGTCCGAACGATCCTCAAACGACGCAGGTCAACACGCGGACGCTGACGGTTGCCTTCGACATGGTTTTGACGCCGCAGATTTCGAACTCGCTACGCGGCAACTATTCGACGCAGAAATCGGACGGTGTCAATCATCTAACTTCGGTGGCGGGGAGCACGCCTTTCAACCCCACAGTTATCTTTGGATCGCTTCCTGCGGACCAGAACAATGTCCTCTTTGGGACTTTCGATACCTCCTTCCTCATCGCGGGGCCGGTCGCCGCAAACCGAAATACACAGTTTGAGATCGCGGATGATTTTTCCATTTCACGAGGAAAGCATCAATTGAAGATTGGACTTGATCATCGTGCTTACTACCTCGATTCCGTGCCGCCCCCGTTTTCCCTCGAATACCTGTCCTTCAGCCTCGCAAGTTTGATTTCCACTTCGGCGGCTGACATCTTTGCAGCTATCACGAGTGCGCCAGCCAAATTGTTCAGCCGCTCCTTTTCTGTCTACGGGCAAGACACATGGAAAGCGACGTCTCGACTGACTCTTACCTATGGTCTGCGATGGGAATTCAGTCCCGCGCCGACAGCGCGAGGAAACACCACACTTGCCGCGTGGGAAAACGTGAATGATCCGGCTTCCGTAACGCTCGCCCCTCCGAATACTCCTGTCTGGGAGTCGACCTACACGAACTTTGCCCCACGACTGGGTCTGGCTTGGGTCCTGACCGAAAAACGAGACCTCGTTCTGCGTGTGGGCGGCGGCAGTTTCTACGACTTGGGCGTCGGCGCTGCCGCAAACCTGGCTTCCAGTTTTCCGAACGGTTCGTTGGCGATTTTCTTTGGTACTCCCCTTCCGATCGGAAACATTACGCCGTTCTTGCCCGTCATTTCCGAAAACCCTCCCTTCCAGGGAATCGTAAACGCGATCTCGCCTCAGCTAAAACTCCCGCGGTCCTACCAGTGGAATATTGCGCTCGAAAAATCCTTCCTGGACAACCAAGCGGTGACCATCACCTACGTGGGCCAAGCCGGAAGAGACTTGCTCCGTACGGAAGGGCTTGGGACACCGAACGCCAACTTCACGGACACTTTTTTCCTCACCAACAACAGCGCGAATTCGGACTATAACGCGCTGCAAGTGCAATACCGACGACCGCTCGCCAAACGCGTGCAAGCCCTTCTGAGCTACACGTATTCGCATTCGCTCGACAACGCTTCAAACGACACAGCGGATTTCGTGTCGAGCAGCGTCATCTCGGCAGGAAACGACCGGGCCTCGTCCGATTTCGATGTGCGGCACAGCTTTTCGGGCGCCGTGACAGTGGCTCTGCCGGGTCATTCCACATCCAGAGTCTTGAACGCATTGATCGGAAATTGGTCTCTCGATTCTGTTGTTGTTGCGCGAAGTGGATTTCCATTCAACGGGGAAGTGCAAACGGCGGTGGAGGGTTCCTTGCCGCGAGCCAACCGAGACTTGAGCAAGCCGGTTTGGATCTACAGCAGCAGCGCTCCTGGCGGGAAGTCCCTCAATCCAGCGGCTTTTTCCGTGCCTCCGCCCGGCGTGCAGGGATCAGAAGGCCGTAACGACATTCGGAGTTTCGGGCTCACGCAAGTCGACGTGTCCCTCGCTCGGAAGTTTGCGCTTACTGACCGCATCAATCTTCAATTCCGCACGGATGCGTTCAACATTCTGAACCATCCGAACTTTGCCAGGCCGCTGGCTTTGATTGGTTCGAACCCGATCTTGTTGAGCTCCCGTTCGATGTTGAATCAATCGCTCGGCGGACTGAACCCTCTGTTCCAAGAGGGTGGTCCGCGCTCTCTGCAACTCTCACTCAAACTCACCTTCTGACATCTGCGGAATTGCGCGCTGCGATCCGCCAGCCGCGCGTTAAGGATAGAACTGTGCACAAGAGACTCACAATCGCTGCCCTTTTATACGTCGCCTGGCTGTTTCGAGCTAGTCACGTAGACGCCGCTGCCGCGGACGATATCGCAAAGCACAGGGTCACCGTCGCCGACACCATTCGAATGACCACGCTTCCCGAAAATGCCCACGCCGCTGGAGATATATCGACTGGCCGGTTCGCGCGTTTTTCTCCGGATGGCAAGCGATTCGTCGTGGTCACGCAAAAAGGTGATCCGGAAACGAATGACAATGAGTTTTCTCTCCTGCTGTTCAAGACTGCCGAAGTATTTCGACATCCAGTCCCAATCGTCCTCGTGTCTATGCGTTCGCATTCGAATCGCGATGCCATCAAGAACGTGCGCTGGATGGGAAACGAGAAGCTTTACTTTATTGGGGAGGCTCACGACGCAGGCCAAGTCTATTCGGTAAACGCCGTGACACGGGCCTTGAAGCGATTGACGAGTCATTCCACATCCGTCGTGGATTTCGACGTAGACCCGAAGAGCGAAGCTGTCGTCTATGCTGCGGCGCCCGGACCTCCCGATGAGAAGTTCGCGCTGGAAAAATTCAACCACGGATTTGCGATCACGATTGAGACACCGGATAGCCTCCCGAGAACCAAAGCCGAGTTCCAGGAGCCTGATGAGACGCAGGGAGAAGAAGTTTTTGTTAAATACCCCGGCGAGAAAGAATCGGCGGTGGTCCTTGCGGATCGGTACATGCCATTCAAGCCCATCTCCATCGCGCCGGATGGGCGACATGCCGTAATCGCCGTTCTGTTGCGAGATGTTCCGCCCTCGTGGATTGAGTACGATGATGAGTTGATTCGGGGAGAGGTCAAGGCGTTCCGGCGAAAAGGTTCCACGTCATGGCTGATGCGCTACATGCTCCTCGATCTCAAGTCGCGAATAATCAAGCCGTTGCTTCCGGGCCCGGTGGCATGGAGCACGGGCGGAGCGGTGTGGTCGAGTGATGGAAAGAGCATTGCCGTGTCGGGCGCGTTTCTTCCGCTGGAGGTTGCCGATCCAGCAGAGCAGGAAGCCAGGAAAAAGCATTCCTTCGCCGTTGCGATGGACGTAGAGACGGGAAGATTCGAAACGATTACAGACAAAGAACTAGTCGTAACCAGTTGGGATGCAAGATCGAATCGCTTGTACTTCGTCCTCACTTCGCGCGCGGGCGCGCCTGTCCGCATTGCCTACGCCATGACTTCTTCCGGCTGGACCGAAGAGTCAAATCCTCAAGATAGCCCCAAGACCAATTTGCCCGATGTCATGTTGGAGCAAGATCTAAACTCTTCACCGAAACTCTATGCGAGCGATACGGGGCATCCACAGAAAACGCTTCTCCTTGATCTCAACCTACAGTTCGGGGAACTCACATTCGGAAAAGTGGAAAAGGTCCGTTGGAAAGCCAGCGATGGGCACGAAGTTGAAGGTGGGCTGTATCTGCCACCCGATTACCATGAAGGCGCGCGCTATCCACTGGTCATTCAAACGCATGGGTTTTCGGACAAACAATTCTGGATTAATGGTCCGTGGAACAGCGCCTTTGCGGCACAGCCCCTTGCCGCGCACGGGATCGTGGTTCTGCAGGTGGGACACGGAACGGAGCCTGGCGAGTACATGAAGCACCATCGAAGCTTGGAGGAAGCTCCACGCGAAATGGCGGCATACGAAGGCGCGATCGACTACCTGGACAGCCGGGGAATCGTGGAGCGCGGGCGGGTCGGAATTATCGGCTTCAGCCGTACGCAATATCACGTCGAATACACGCTCACGCATTCCGCATATCATTTTGAGGCCGCGACACTGGCGGACGGTTTCGAAGGCGGCTACCTGGAGTATCTGATCGATCCCTACACGGAAAAAGATGATGTCTTCGTTAACGGCGGACCGCCTTTTGGGGAGAACTTTTCCAACTGGTTGGATCATTCGCCTTCGTTCCGCATGGACCGCATCCACTTGCCTGTGAGGGTGGAATGCTACGGAGGAGGTGTGATCAACTGCTGGGAGCCGTTTTCGGTTCTCACGCACCTCGGCCGCCCGGTCGATCTGATCTATATTCCTGACGGAACGCATATCCTCGTGAAACCGTGGGAGAGGCTGACTTCGCAACAGGGGAACGTGGACTGGTATCGATTTTGGCTGAAGGGCGAAGAAGACGAAGTTCCGCAGAAACGCGAACAGTACGAACGCTGGCGCGCCATGCGCGCCATTCAGGAACGTGCGGGCAAAGACGCCACGCCTCAATAAAATGCCGGAGCGCTCTTGGCCAGGAAGCGCCCCGGCGTCCTGCTCAATCGTTGGACTCGAACACGCCAGCAGACGGTGGCAAATGCCCGGGTCTGCTGTTGTCCGCGATCGGCTGTTCCTTGCTCATGAGTTGGATCGCCTTGCCGGCGTCGTCCACATGAGTGATTTGCGGTTTCTCGTATTTCACTGTCATCACCTCCTTTCTTTTTGAATTACCCAGCTGGGATCTCTTTCCGAAGGCTCACGCGCTGCCCGCTGCGCGATGATCCAGAAGAAGTGGATTGGTCCGCATGCGCGAACTCGATTTGAACAGCCCCTGAACGGCAGCATCCTGCATCCACCATTCCAGCCGGAGAGCGCGCATCGCGGGAAGCAGCGGAACATCTCCACCGTGACGCGCTTGTTCGAGCGTCTCGCGAAAAACATTTGAATCGAGGGTGTGATTCGATGCGAGCAGCATCGTCTCGGTCAAGTTCATGATTCGCCGCCAGTCCGTGGCCACCGCCTTGAGATGACTGGTTGCGACGAAGGCCTTGCGAGGACGGTCGAGTACGACGTCGGGCACGATTCCCCGCAAAGCTCGACGCAACAGGGAGCGGCGTTGGTTCGGTCGAACCAGTTGTTCTCGCGGTATGTTGAACAGGAATTCGAGCAGGTCCCGGTCGAGAAACGGGTAGCGCTTTTCGCAGAAGGGGGCAGGCGGAAGTTCCGCGCAAGCGATCTGACGGCGAAGTCCGCCCAAAGCGCGAAGATTTTCTTGAAACGTGGGAAGAGGTCCGCGCCAGTGGAACCGCGTCACCGAGGTTCTGAGGGTTTTCTGCTGGCGTCGTGCAAACTGGGGCGTGAGCCAGGGCATGGGCCACAGTGTGCCGGTGTGAGCGGTCCGCATCGTGGGCAGGAAAGTCCGAATCGTCTTTCCAGCGATATGTAGAAGAGGTTTTCGCGAAGCCATGGCCCAGAGAAAGGCGCGGCGCAAGAACTCGCGAAATTCTCCACAGCTCAACAAATCGGCAAGTTCCGGAATCCCTGTGGGCGCTCCACCGGTGAACTCGTCTCCACCATCCCCCGATAGCAAAACGCGAAAATTCCCTTCGGTCATGTGCTGCGCCAATCGGACTTGCGAATCGGTTGGCCGACCGCCGTGAGCCGCAGTTACAGGAAACGGGCCGCCGCGCTGGGGAAGGAAAAGTCCGTCACTCGCAACGTCGAGATGAAAACCCGTGCGGCCGCGGTGCACTTCAACGGCGGTAAAGAATGGCCGCTCATTCCAAGTTGGCTCGTTGTCGTCGAAATACGAAACCGTCTCAACCGGCCGCAAACCTCGGTTTGCGGCCACCTGGTCGGCGGCGCAAACGATCGCGGAGGAATCCATCCCGCCGCTGAGTTGTGCCAGCACCGGAGAACTGGACCGGAGACGGCGCTGTACCCCATCGAAAAAAAGAACACGAAAGCGCTCCTCATAGTCGGCGTCGGATTTGCATGGGCATTTCTCATGAGGGTGAAAATCCCAGTATTTCGTAACGGTCGCCGTGCGGTTCGTGATTTTTACGAGTGACGCGGGTGGGACCGCTCGGATTTCTTCATAGGGCGTGAGATGAGCTTCGGGGTAGCCTGCGAGCCAGCCAGCGACGTACTCCTCGCAGAGTGTGAAGCGCTCGTCCGGGCAAAGGAGCAACGGTTCGAGAACTGTTGACCATGCAATGTAGCGATTGTTTCGGAGGTAGTAGAGGGGCCGCGATCCCAGGAAATCCCGCGCAAGAATCAAGGTCCGTTCGTAGTGATTCAAAACACTCAAAGACCAGTCGCCGACGAAGCTCCCCAGGCAGAGCGTGCCTTCTTTCTCCCAGGACTCGGCGACGATTTCGAGATCCGATGCCTCGGAAGAACGGCAGGCCAGTCTGGAAAGCAGTTCCGCGCGGTTATCCAACCGGCCGTCCCAGGTCAGAAAGGTGCCTGCCGGGGAAATGGCCGGCTGCTGTTCGCGCCGCGATTCTTCCGTGACGTGCACGGCGCCATAGAGAATTGCGAACGTGCCTTTCACGCAGATCGTTACGCCGTCCGGTGAAAGCGCGTCGAGCACCGCGCGAACCTTGCCGATGTACTCGGGGTCGACCGCCTGGCCATCGTAATTCCATCTGCCAAACAAAATGCTCATAACCAACCTCCCGCGCGGTCATTTAACAGCGATCCATCACCCCGTAGATTTCCGCGATGTAAGGTTTGTCGTTCGCGATGCGGCCTTCCACTTCGACCCAGGCATGGGCGCGGAACGGCCACTGCTGAACTCCGATCACCATCTCCGCGGGGATTCCGTACACGCGCAATAGGCAGGCTGTCGCCGCAGAACGCTGGAGACAGAGCACCTCTTTGAAATAGAGGACGCAAGCAACATCGACCGCTCGGCAGACATCCTCGGCTGTTCGCGAAGTCTTGGGATTGCCGTTCCGCTCGCGTTTCTTCACTCGCGCGTGGACAGCAGCAAAACCTCGGGAGGCGAGCTGGATGTCGACGTGGAGCAGTTCGAAGTAGGCGCGTAGCAAAAGCGGAATTGTCGATTTCTTCGACACCGGATATTTCAGGGGCATGAGTGGGCTCCGGCTTTCGACTCCGCGCATTTCAAGAGCTCCCGCTTCAACCTTCGGAGAAGAGCGCGCAGATAGTCGGTGAATCGCGAGGTGCCCATCCCGTACGGCTCAACAGCGATGAGGCAACGTTGCGCATAGGCAAAAACTGCGAGTGCCGGCGAGATTGCCCATGTTTCACGGACATGGTTTGAAGGAGCCGAGCGTTGCCACGTTGTGAGGTACGCCTCGACCACGGAATCTTCCTGGGGAGATTGACGTCCAAATGAGCGTCGAAATGATTGAAGAAAGTACTCGAGAGTCAGGAACGGAGGACCGATGTAAGCTTCGGCCCAGTCCAGATAGACGCATCGCTCGGGAGATACAATCGCATTGCCAGAGTTCAAATCCAGATGCCCGAGTGCATCGGGGATGCCGGAGTTTTTCGCCCGGGCGAGTAACTCCAGAACCTCGGCTTTCATTGCGGGCAAGTCGGTCAACAATATTTCAGGCACGGTCGTCCCGATACTCTCCTGCATGAGCGTTTCAGCCGCCGTAAAGAACCGATTGACCGCAGGGAGCGAGAACATCGTTTGCAAATCGTGAGCACCGGCGCGGAGCAACTCCTCGGCTCCTGCCGCAGATCGAATTTGCAGTTCGGCCAGCGCGCGAGAGGCATTGCGCCAGAGTTCGATTTCCATGATCTCGTTGAGGGAGCGGCCCATGCACTCCTCCGCTAACCAAGCGTTCCAGTCGGAACGAACCGCGAGGATCCTTGGCACAAACTCGGAGTAGCGATTCGCGAGCGCTTGCGTGATGCGAAACTCGCGCGTGTTCGGGTCCCCGACCGCTTTGAACCAGAGGGCTCGGGGTTTCGTTCCGAAGCGGATCAAGCTGAACGAAGCGCTCGACTGAAATTGTGTGAAGCCGTGGTCCCACTCAAACGAGAACGGAGCGATCGCTTCCCGGAGCCATGCGGCGAGTTCGCCAAACCAGCCAAGGTGCCCAAAGGGCGTGTCCTTGTTGGTGGAACTGGAGAGGATTGCAAGGAAAGCACGGAGCGCATGGTGATCTTCCGCATCGGGGAGCGATTTCGGAGTCAGAGCTGAAATGCTCGTCCACCGCAGACCGCGTGGAGGGGCTGCGTTTGGAGTTAGCGGTTCCACGACGTGGTATTGGACAACAGCGTCGCCGCTCAAAGAATCGCTGGTCTCCACCGGAACAATCGAAATCACATCGAGGTTCCAATTGCGCCTTACCTCGGCGTTCAAGTGCCACGCCACCCGCTGGTGCTGGGGGATGTTGACTTCGGGCAGAGAGAGTTTGTTTGGCTCTTCTAAGATGAGGATCTCGGAAGCACTGCTATTCGGAATAATCACGCGCCATCGATCTGTCAGGGTTGGGTGCGGTTGCGGCATGGCTTTCTCCAGCGGTCAGTCGGCGTTCTGGGGGCACAGCAAATTGTTGCTTGCGAGCACGTTGAGGAAGTCCTGCACGTCGCGGGATACGAGGGCAGGTGCAATTCCGCAGCGGTTGCTGATATCGGCGATGATTTGTTCTTCTTCGTAGCCGCGAACGAGGAGTTCGAAGATGGTTGCGCCGGTGGCGTTGAGCCGGAAGATTTTGCCTTTGCGAAGATCGAGGACAACGCCGCCATCGGCGTTGGTTACGGTTCTCAGGTTCTGGGACAGTCGGACCATGGAGGGGTCACCGTTACTTGTGTTCAGCTGACCCGACGTTGCCACGCGCCAGTCTCGGAAGCCACTCAGTCACACAAGTGTTCGCGATTGTTCTGCGCTGCGATGAGACGCGGACGATCATTGAGGGATTTGCGTATTCTGAATCCGCCGCAACGTCCTGAGCGTTCGCTTTTATGACTTTCTTCCGGGTCCGCGATAATCCAGGCGAATCACGGCAACCGGCGAACGATGCCGACGACCTGGCCTACGACCTCCGCATCGGTCCGATTACGGAGCCGCAGTAGCTTGGGCAGCCCGGCTGTAAAGGGCTGAATCGCCAAAATACCATTCGTGCGCACGCATGAGCCGCACAGGTAGCTGCCGTCACGGCGCAGAAAAACGTAAAGCGGTTGCGCCCACTTCGGACACGCGAGAGAGGAACGGGGTATCTTTTTCTTGCGATCCACAACCAGAAAGACAGCGCCTTTCAAGTACGGGTGGATGAAACGTTCCACGCCGCCCGACCAGAAAATGTCTCGAATGGACAGGTCCGGCATGCCAAAGAAGCTGGGCATGACTCCAAACAAAAAATAAGGGAGCTTATGGAATCGGCGCGCAAGCTCCGTCACGAACAGCGACCGGCTCGCGGCGATGCCGGCCTTGCTGTCTGGTTCCGTGTCGCCCAAGAAATGTGGCGGCATGGGCAGTTCGCCAGCACTAGCGAGTGACACACCCGCGGCTTCAAGACACTCCGCGGCGCTCGCGTAATACACGGCGCAAATCGAAATCAGTTTGTGTACGTGCCGCGGCGGCGTCTTCCATGTTTCATAATCTGAGAGCGAGCCTGGGGCGCAAAAATAACGCGCGTCGCGAAGGACTCGCGCTATCACTCGCGTTCTCTTGGAAGCCTCCCGGAAGGAAAGCCCGGAGCGCCTTCGCGCCCGGCGAATAAATTCGCCGACGTTTCCCGCGGGCAATCCTGGCGGCAGGAAAAGCGGCTTCCAGTAACCGCCGAGACTTCTTGGAACAACGGGATTTTCGGATTTCGCCGTTCTGCGAAATTCCATGTCGGCAGTGCCCACCAACGCCACCTGGGTTCCAAGCTCCAATTCCGCGGAGGAGTACGGCAAATGTTTCGAGCACAGGAGAATACGATTACCGGCCGGCCGAAAAATGCGAGAACACACGTAACCACCGCCGTGCTCGACAAGAAAAAGATTCTCGCCAGCCGTCTTCCCATTGGGGAACTTCGCGTGCCGTTTGAAAGAGGCATTTACCCGCACAATGCTGCCGGGAAGAAGGTCGGGAAACGCGAAAGCATCCCGTGAGCCGATCTTGACGAACCGGAACGAAGGCTTGGCCGCCCGCGAGACGGCATCTGCGGAGCGAATCCGTGCGGAGGACAACCATTGGCCGAGCGGCGTGAGCGGAGCGTCAAAGACACCTGGCGCCAGGTCCTGAAACATGGGGATGCGATCGCCGGGGTAGTAAATCTCCCCGTCCAACTCCACGGTGCGCAGCGCTGGGAAAAAGATTTGGAATCGCAGAACGTCGCCGAGCGAGAAGCCGAATAGTCGAAGCCAATCGCCGAACCGGTAGCCGGAGAGAAGACTCAGGGTGGCGATCTGATACAGGCTCGGACTGAACTGACGCCTGCGGATAACGTCGTAGAGATTATGTGGAACGTGATGGAGTGGGCCATACGGGGCTCCCGACCGCGACATTCGCGCTACATCGGCGAGAGAAAGTCCGCGCTGCGCAAGCAGCAAGCGAATGATTTCGACCAGAGCTGAAGCTGACCTGGAGGAAGGGGTTGGCATGACCCCGCAAGTGCAAAATGAATCTTGGATTTCCGGGCGGAAAACTTTCCACTGGCCGTCATTACAGACAGGCGGCCTGTCCGGTATACAAGACAGGACTAAATAACTGGCAAGACGAGCGAAGGGGTGTGCTAAGTTCGGCTTACGTGCATAGGTGCGCAGTAACGAGTCCGGTTATGGCTGTGGGCGTCCATGCAAGAGAACGGGGCAACTCTACAGGCGGGCCTTCGGTTGAAGCAGTTGCGAGTGCGTTTGGGGCTTACCCTGCGCGCGGTTGAAGATCTTAGCCGCCGTCTCGCCGCAGAAAAACAGAATCAGGATTTTTTCATTTCGCGGGGATGGCTGAACAATGTTGAGAACGGTTCCAACACGCCGAGTCTTTTCAAGCTGTATTCGCTGGGGGCGATCTACCACACGCACTGGTCGAGTATCTTCTCCTTCTTCGGCTTGAACCTGAGTGACTTTGGCCGGGACCAGGCAATGTTTGCTCCGCCGAAAACGCAACTGGTTTCCACACCCGACGAAGCGGACGATGAGACGATTGTCGTCCCCTTGCGTTCACACCCGAACATCAAGCTCGACAAGACCAACCTTCTATCTCGACTGGTGGAAATCTGGGGAGAGGTTCCGATTCGCTTCATCCAGCATCTTGACCTTCGTAAATCCGTTTACGGATTCATCGGCATGTCCGACTTCACTATGTTTCCCATCTTGCGGCCTGGCTCAATTGTTCAAATCGACGGGAACCAGAGAAAGATGTCGTCCGTCAAATGGGAGAACGAACACGACCGGCCAATTTATTTCATTGAGTTGCGCGGGGAATTCCTGTGCAGTTGGTGCGAGATTCGGGAAGGACACTTGCTGGCCGTTCCGTATCCCAATTCCAAGTGTGAAATTCGGAGATTCGTCTACCCACGGGATGCGGAGATCGTTGGCCGAGTCACCGGCGTAGCTATGCGTCTCACTGAATCGCAATCCTGATCAGACGCAGGCGAAGCTTCACGCCAGCACCAAATACGCCCGGCGTTCCCTTGGAGAAAGGTGCCTGTGCATATATTCTGTTCGCGTGTCCCCGGAGTTCGCAATCATAAGAACGAAAAGAGGCGAAGATGATTATTGGCGATCGTTTGCGAGAGTTGCGGGATGGTAAGAAGCTCTCCCAGGGAGACATCGAAAAGAGAACCGGACTGCTGCGCTGCTACATATCGCGGGTCGAGAATGGCCACACGGTCCCTGCTATCGAAACTTTGGAAAAGCTGGCGCGAGCTCTCGAAGTGCCGCTCTACCAATTGTTCTATGAAGGCGACGAGCCTCCCAAGCTGCCGCATCTTCTGAAACGGAAGACATCCGACGACATCGTGTGGGGGAGTTCGGGCAAACAGGCCGTGTATCTGCACAAACTTAGAAAGTGTCTCGGCAAAGCGAACGACTCAGACCGAAAGCTTTTGCTTTCCTTTGCCCAAAAGGTCGCTACGGGTCGTACCCGACGAGTTTCGACCGCCGCATAAAGTGAAAGCGGGCCGCGCCCGTGGCGTGGCCCGCTCCAACACATCGGACAGATGTTGTTATTTCCGCTTCGCGGAAGCTACGCGCTTCGGCGGATTGTTTCCGCCTTTCTCCTTCTTCGAAAGCTCGCTCCGTATTTCCGCCGCGAGTTTCGCGGTATCGATTTTGTAGCGTATGGCCGTCCGCGCGAGGTTTGAGTCTCTCGCAAGCGTCTGGTTTGGGTTGTACCCCGGGCAGTACAGGTCCGACACGAGTGCGCACACGACGAGGAAGTGCTGGACTCCTTGCGTGCTCATCTCGTGCACTGCCTTTCCTGCGATGGACTTGTAGTCCACGGTGCTGCCGCCCCACGAGGCTTTGGTCTTTTTCTCTTCCCATCCGTACACGCGGAAGAGGCGGCGGTGGTTGTCATGGCCAAGCCGCTCGAAATAGTCGAGCGCGGCCATGTCGAGGTCGGGGCGCGACAGCGTCGCCGGAAGTTTCTTGCGGATGGCGTTGAGCGTACGAACGCGTGTCAGTTTTTCGGTACGTTCCGCAAGGGCTGCCTTCACCCGTGCCGTTCGTTCCTGCGGCGTGGGCTGGTAGCGTGTGACGCGGGCGTGGACGGGACACTTCTCATCACGGCAAACATGGAGGAGTTTCCCCGCTTCCGGGCCGTCGATCACAACGGCGGGTTTGGTCTGCGGACACTCCGCTTTCTTCGCTACTTTCCGGTATTGCCCTTCGTAGAGAACGTCGGGTTGCTGTTTCTTCGACTGCCACGAGGGTGCCTGCGACACGCGCAGGGGTTTCTCGCCTGCCTCTTCCAGAGGTTTCACGCGAATCTGCACGAGTGCATCGACTTTTGCGCGGTAGCAAGCGCGGTCGGTGCAAATGGACTTCTGGCGGATTTCCGGAAAGAGGAGCGGATTGTTGCCCGTGCGTTTGGGACACGCCGCGCAACTTCCAGCCGCAGGCAGCAATGCTTCGTCCTGCGGGTCAAATGGCGCGTTCGTAAGGTCTAGATGGATTTCCCGCTGAATCCACTCGTGGAGTTCCCGCACGGTGACCGCTTCGGCTTTCTGGTCTTTGGCGATAGCCGCCGCCGTCCGGTGATGCGGAAAGCATTCCTGCAGAGCGCGGCGCTGGTCGTTTGACTGGAGACGCGCAATTTCAAACGCATGCGCGACGGTCAGCTTCGCGGTGTAGAACGCCTGCTGCACTTCCTCGACAAGATGCGTCAGACGCAGACGGGCATATACGTATTTTTCAGACCGTCCGATTTTCTCGGCGAGAACTTCGACGGTATAGGTTTCCGGTTGCAGCTGCATCAGGGCCGCATAGCCCCGCGCCTCGTCGAGTTCGTGTACGTCGGCGCGTTGCAGGTTCTCGATGAGTTGCAGTTCGAGACATTGCGTGTCGGTGAGTTCGCGGACGCTCGCGGGAATGGTTTCCCGTCCCGCGAGCTGGGAGGCGCGGTAGCGCCGCGCTCCGGCCACGAGTTCGTAGAAGCCGTTTTCGCCGTCCGGTGAAGGACGGACGAGAACGGGTTGCAGGACGCCGTGCTGGCGGATGTTGTCCGCCAGTTCGGCGAGCTTGGTCTCGTCAAACGTGCGTCTCGGATTCGTCCTCGATTCCTGAATGTTGGTGAGTGGTATGTCCAGTACTGAGGACACGCCCTGCGGGACAATCTTGCTTACGTTCACTGCGACTGCGGTATTCATTTTCGATTTCTCCTTTTTCTCTCTTTTTGTTTCGAATCAATACTCATTGGGAAGCAAAAGCGTGGTGTGGGAGCGGTTCGCTTCGGTAATCACCCAGACGACATCGCCCGCGGTTGTGCGATAGCTGCTCATGAGCCGGAATCCCTTTTCCAAACTGAACTGGTTTTCGGCCTTGTCTTCTTCGGGGATTTCGCCCCAGTCGCCCGTGACATGGCGCGAAAGAAACTCCATCGCGTTCTGTCCGGTTTTTTCGAGAGCGGCCAGCGCGCCGGGTGTAGCGACGAGCTGGCCCAGGTCAAACAACGGTTTTCGTTCTGTCTTTTGCATTTTTGAAATCTCCTTCTTGTGGATTTGGTTTTTGCTTTCCAAGAGGCGCGGCGGTGAGCCGCGCATGAAAAACAAATGCCCTTCATGGCGGGGGAAGGCGCCTGTCCGTCCGCGCTGTCAAGGCCGCGGGGTTGGCGTTCATCGGAGCGAAGCGGAGAGCCTTGACAGAAGAAGCGGACGGATCAGGCGCAGGGTTTGGCCAGGAAGGGCAGGCTGAGGAATGTGTTCTTGATCAAGACGCGGGCAACTGCTAAATCTGACCGGGAAACGCTAGGAATGGGACACGGTTGACATGACACCACATAGTGATACGCTAATCAGCGGATCATGGGAGCAGGAATGTCATTTGGAAGAATCATCACAGAAGCTCGAAAGAAGGCGGAACTCAGCCAGAAACAACTGGCAGAAAAAATCAAGAAAGAGGACGGCGAAGCAATCTCTCCACAGTACCTGAACGACATCGAGCGGGACCGACGGAATCCGCCGCCCGAATACCTCATCGTTCAACTCGCCAAGGAGTTGAGATTGTCCAAGGACTACCTAATGGCGGCAGCTGGTTCCCTGCCGTCGGATCTGAAAAAAATCCTGGCAGATTCTGATCCACAGGCTGTCGATCGTGCCTTTCAGGCATTTCGAAGGCAGGTGAAGTGAGCAGGTGAGGGCCCGATGAAGTGGGTGAAAGACAGAAGCGGCCGGTTTGCGGAACGGCCTCACTACCTACCGGACGAAATGGACATTCAGTGTGAAAAAGTCATCACTGAATTCGTCGCAACCAGGGAAGGGAGGCTTGAATATCCGCTCACGACGGACGATCTTACCATCCTGATCGAAAGCATGACGCAGGACCTCGATCTGTATGCGGATTTGACCTCCGAAGGTGCCGATGTGGAGGGGGTTACGGATTTCTTTCGGGGCTCGCGGCCCCGTGTGCGGATCGAGAAGCGTCTCACGACGGACGGTCGGATGGTGAATCGCTTCCGGACAACGCTGACACACGAACTTGGTCATGTTGTCTTCCACGATTTCCTGTTCCAAGGCGGCGGTGGCAGCTCGCTGTTCGAACGCGGATCAAGTCCGGGGTCGAACAAATGCAAACGCGATAACATCGTCGATGCTCCTCCTTCTAATTGGATGGAATGGCAAGCTGGGTTTGCCTGCGGAGCATTCTTGATGCCATCAACCGCTATCCGCGAATCCGTTCGCAACTATCTGCAAGGTAAAGGTTTTTCGATCGCGAGGTTTGGCGTCGCGTCGGCGGAAGGCCAAGGACTGATAACAGCAATTGTGGAGCGGTTCGCTGTCTCCCGTGATGCGGCCCGCATAAGACTCTTGCAGAAAGGGGCGCTTTCCGAAGGTGGCACCGAAGGTTCTCTTTTTTGAGAGTTGAGGGTGCATTTTTTTTGCTCTCGTGATACGCTAATCCGCGTATCAGCGGAGTGACGTTTCTCTCGGATTCGAATGGATCCAGAGGCAACGGCTCCGCACTGGAGATAAACATGGAAGTCGAAAGCAGAGAGCATCACCCACATCCGGGCCCAGAAGTGACCATTACGATCGATAACAAGAAGTACGAGGTTCATCGCGGAAAGATATCCGTGGCCGAACTCAAACAATTGGGCGGAATCTCCCCAGCTTACGAGCTTGAGGAAATCATCGACGGGAAGCTCGTCCCTTTGAAGGATGACCAACACGTCGAAATCAAAGGTGGAGAGCATTTCGTGGGCCATCCACGCGCCGGAGCCTCATCATAATGATCGCGGAGGAGCATCTGCAGGAACTCCGGTCGATTTGCCCCGACGTGAAAACTACGTCGGAAGGGGGCGTCGACTATGTTTTGCTGCCGGCGTTGAAGCTGCCGGATGGATGCAACCCTGATGCCGTGGATTGTCTTTTGTGTCTCGGGCCGCGGGACGGCTATCCGAACAGGCTGTTGTTTGCGCAAGTTGTTAACGCGCGAGGTGCCAGGAACTGGAACGGGCAGAACATAAGAGTCGTGGAACGAAATTGGTTCGCCTATTCCTGGAGAGTACCGGAAGGTCTACGGCCGATCGAAACACTCATCGGCCACTTGCAGGCCCTGCGATGAAGATGAGACTCCGCATGACGCATTCGATGTTCGAAAGGATGGTCACCGATCTGCGGCGTCCGCATGAATTTGCGTACGAGCGAGTAGGGTTTCTGTTCTGCAAGCAGAGCAGAACGCCCTCCGGAGTACTGCTCTTGGCGTTCAAGTATGCACCAATCCGCGATGTCCAATACATCAGGGATGAAAGCGTCGGAGCACGATTTGACTCGTCATCTATTCGAGAAGCCATGCAGATAGCATTGAGTGAGGGTGTTTGTGCTTTTCATGTCCATATGCACGATCACGCCGGGATCCCACGATTAAGTGGTATCGATGTCCGAGAAATGCAGGCATTGATCCCGTGCTTCGTAAATGTTCGCCCAGACAGGGTGCATGGGGCCTTGATCTTGAGCTCGGATTCGGCAACAGCAAACGGGTGGAGTAGCGGTCAGCCGCGAAACGAAAAGGTGCGGGTGACAGTGGTGGGCAGTACTTTGAGAATTTTTGGATGATTGAATGAAAAATGGATTCAGCAGGCAGTCTTTTTTGGGACCGAACTCCGATGTGGTTCTCGGTCAATGCACGGTAGCTGTCGTCGGGCTTGGAGGAGGAGGCTCGCACGTCGTGCAGCAACTCGCGTACACGGGTATCAGCAGCTTCCTTCTGTACGACGGGGACGAAGTTGAAACAAGCAACATGAACCGTCTGATCGGTGCGTCACCGGAAGACGCGCATCTGAGAACACCAAAAGTTGTTGTTGCCGAGCGTTGCATACGGTCCGTCAGGCCAGAAGCGACATTACAGGCTCACCAGGGCAAGTGGCAGACGGCAGGCGAAAGCATCCGGGAAGCAGACGTGATCGTGAGTTGCATGGATTCCTACGCTGCACGGCAGGATCTGGAAGTGACGGCGCGCAGGTATCTGATTCCGTTAGTCGATATTGGGATGGACGTTTTTCTTGTGGACGAGAAGCCACACGTGGCGG
Source organism: Candidatus Acidiferrum sp. (assembly GCA_041485085.1). GTDB lineage: Bacteria > Acidobacteriota > Terriglobia > Acidiferrales > UBA7541 > Acidiferrum. The sequence continues at coordinate 15,424 of JBGPIX010000009.1, read as the reverse complement.
GGCAAGTCATTTTGTCACTTCCGCCTGGACCATGCCTCAAATGTCTCGGTTTCCTAAGTGAAGAGAACCTGCAACGTGAGGCGGAACAGTATGGGGCGGCGGGAGGAAGGCCGCAAGTTGTCTGGAGCAATGGGGTGCTGGCATCGGTAGCTGTGGGAATCGTTGTCGATCTTCTGACCGGATGGAACGGCGTGAATCCCAAAGGTGAATACCTGCATTTCGATGGGAACACAAACGGAATGTGGCGCAGCCCTCGTTTGGAATATGCACCGCTGTTGTGCCCCCACTTTGCGGAGGGTAGCGTCGGCGATCCAGTTTTTGAGTAAGCAGCAGGAGGTGGGTAGCTGTCATGGAGCTCAGCCAGATCGACCCGGAAATCATCGTAGACGATTGCCCAGGACTTGTTGTGGGCGAACACCTAAAAATGGGAGGACAGAAGAGAGTCTGGCGATGCGCTTTCAACAGCAGAGCTTACGTATTGAAGGCCCTTCTGCTTGAGGAAGAGACGCGCCGTCGCGTCAAGAGGGAAATACAGGTGATGCGGGTTTGTTCTTCGCCGTACCTACCCAAATTTGGACCGATTCCCTTACGTGAACTCCGCGTGGAGCCAGGAACGGAGATTCTCTACTTCCTTGAGGAATACATAGACGGAGTTCCGCTGCATTCGGTCTACAAGCCGATGTCACCGCAAGATGTGGTGCATCTTGGTCTTTGCATTTCCGACGCTCTCGCTGCGCTGGCAGCCAAGAAATACCTGCACAGGGATGTCAAACCGATGAACATCATGCAAAAGATGCCAGCGGACTACATTCTCATTGATGCAGGTCTCGCGCTAGATCCAGACGGGGACGCCATAACGATTCCGGGCAAAGTCGTTGGCACACGAGCCTATCTGTCTCCAGATCAGATCACGCTCCCGCAGAAGGATTTGGATATACGATCCGATCTGTTTTGCCTGGGGATCGTTCTCTATGAGTGCGGGACCGGGAAACACCCGTTTTGGAACGATGAGACTCCGAAAGGTGAGATCGTACATAACATCCTGAATTTTGAATGTGTATCGCCACTTCATTTCAATCCTAGCCTGCCTGGCGACCTCTCGTCGGTAATTCTGCGATTGCTGAGGAAGAATCGAGACGAGAGGTATCCCAGACACCAAGACCTTGAGAGCGATTTATCAAAGTTGATGAAGAAGTTCAGGGAATCTTCGAGTCCAAAGCGCGCTACGGATCGGCAAGCGGCATTGAAGAACAAGCAAAAAGCAAAGACGCTGGGACGACTTTCCAAGCACGGCTTTCGGAGATAGTGGCGGAGTTTTTTGCGATGACACGATCGGAGTCTGCGCGAAGGAACCGGTTCACGTTATCGTTTGATTGAACGAGAGGTGAACGACATGGCATCTGGGAAGCAGCATGCATTGATTGGCGCTGGGGTGGCGGTGGCCGGGTGGTTTGTGTATTGCAAACTTATGGAACGGCCACTGGAGTTGGGTGAAGTTCTTTTGGCCGCAAGCGTGGGAGCTATCGGTGGATTGGTTCCGGATTTGTTGGAACCGGCGATCCATCCAAATCATCGTCAGTTTTTCCATAGCTATGTTGCTGGAGCGCTTTTGGTGCATGCCAATCGTCACGTATCCCGGAATACGCGAATCCCGGCCGAGGCGCGCGGGACAGTTCATTTGGCGTCATTGGGATTTTTGAGTCACCTGCTTTCTGACGCGCGGACTCCGAAAAGTTTACCCTGGATCTAGGTTCACAAAGGGATGAGCTGTTCTCGGGAGGAACATGGACGATCACCTGGTTTGTTTCCTGGAAGCTACACCGCAGTCTGCGGTCATGAGCCGATTCGGCAGACACTGTCAGCGGAATTCCTTCACTCAGGCATCCGTGAGCGCGATGAGCATTTGCGAAGCCGCCTGCCGCACATGGCCTAGACTCTCGGTAAGGAGCTGAGCATCTCCGTTCCACAACTGGATGTAATCGCATGCGGCCGAGCCCGTTTCGAGCCCGATGGCGTTGCAAACCACGAACGCGGTGGCTTCCGCTTCGGTTTCGCGGATTCGCCGTGACGTGCTGCCGCGGCGATCTCCCCGGTGCAGGAGTTCATGCGCCAGCTCGTGCGCCAGTGTCGAGAACTCTTCCGCTGTTGACTGACCTGGAAGCAGCGCAATGCGACCGCCGCTCGACGTGCCGCGCGCGGGCGCGATCTCGGATGAGTATTCGACGGAAATTCCCTGAGCATCCGCGAAGCTGCGCAGACGCTCGCGACACTCGCGCGGGTCGCCCTGAACGATTCCGATCTGCGGCAGCTCTTTGCCATCGGTCTGGCTGACATCGAACACATAGGCAGCCCGAAAACCTGCGACAGAAGTCGAAGCCTCTTCACGATCCTCTTCGTTCTCTGCTTTCCGACGAACGATGGGAGCAAGAATGAGGATGCCCTTCTCGCCTCTCTTTACGAAGCGGCCAAGCTGGTTCCACGTACGGAAGCCGGCGACGTAGCTGGCATCCGGTTTCTGCGAAGCGATCAGCAGCACATTGTGAAGGCTGTAGCGGTGGAAGCGTCCGATGGCTTTGAGATAGCCGGTGAGCGCCTCACTGCGGCCTGCGTTGAGCGAAGTGACGAGCTGTTCCGTCGCCCTGTCTGTGATTTCCTTGATTTGTTCTGATTTCATCTTTCGTTCTCCTGTGCGGGGATTTGGTTCCCTCACCCAAGGCAGGGGAACCAAAGGTCCGCGTTCGCAGGAGAACGGAAGGTGCTGGATCAGGAGGCCGGAGCGGACGGCAACCGGCGTGACACGAGTCCGCGAGTGGCGCGATGGTGTGCCAGCGGAGGCCGCATCACGGGAGACAACAGCCGCGGCCAAAAGCTACCGCGGGGCTCGATGAGATGCCGCTAGGGTAACCTTTGCTTCGAGCAAAAGGCGCGACTTCCAGGCGATCGAACAGACCTCGTGGAAACTTCAGGAGAACGCAAGCCACAAGATCGTGGCGGGATCGGAAACCATAGGATTGTATTCTTCGGAAATCCTCGAAACGAAGACGCACACACCAACCGAGCAGGAGGCCGCGTGTCGCAAAAGAGAGCTGTGGTAGTCTCCGCTGAAGTAGTTCCAGCGTATCCGGTGGAGTCCATGAGGGGTTCCACCAGGCTGCCGCTCGTGACGATACAAATCCAAGCAGCTGTCAGGGTTCGGTCGGTTCACTATCGTCAGCTTTGAACTTCAACTGGCTCACGTTGCATTCGGCGTGCTCGATGTCATCGCGCACCTTGCCGAAATATTTCGCTTGCATGAGCTTTCCATCGGGTCCGGGATGGCAGTAGAGGTAACGCACTTCCACGACCTGCTCTACGCTCGGGAGTGGATAACGGTCGGGCACTCCCACCGTTCCCATGAAACGCGGCCGTTTGCCGTCCAAGAGGTACACGGCGATGGAACGATGGCCGTCACTCGCTTTCTTGTCGGGTTTCGGGCCAACGATGAAGGATGCCGTCGCGACAAACTTACACTTGTAGTGCTGTCCTGCTCGGCCACCCGCATACGCCGCGTACCGGTTTTTGCAAACAAAGCCTTCGGCATTCGCATCATGCATCGCTTTCACGAAAGCGCGTTTGGCTTTCAGTGTCATAGCCGTTTCACAGACGCGAAGGGTGTTATGAACGCCGCGAAAGAGCCGCGTCAGGTGCACGTAGCGGATTTCGTAGGGTTGGATGCGCAGGTCAGTGTCGTTCACGCTGAGCAGGTCCCAGATGTAGAAATGGGAATCCGTGATTTCCCCGTCCGCGAGGAAACCTTGCGCTTGCACGAGGTCTAGAGACCCGGCCAAGCGTGAATCGATGGGAATGCTTTGGCCGAGTTTGTTGATGCCGGAATATTTCCCATCGGCCTTTTGCACGGCGAGCCGCCGCCCATCAAATTTCTGCTGGAACCACCACGACACATCCTGTGCCAACCGCAACGCCTCCGGCTCCTCGATGGGCGTCAGCAATTCCGGGGTATGGCCGGAATGTTCTTTGGTGGTTGGCAATCCAACGGAAATCGCCGCATCGCCGTTGGCGGTCGCTTGAGCGATTTGATAGCCCTTGCCCGTTTTCTCCCGAAGGATGCGGTCGTAAACGCGCTTCGCTTCCTCGTAGGTGGTGCTGCTCACCTTCACGTCGCTCTGCAATGCGGAACCGCGCCGCCCCCATTGCGCTTGGACGGACCATTGGTCTTGTACGTTCTCCAACTGCACGTGGTACACCTTATCGGAACTGCCTTGCCGGAAATACATTTCTGCTTTTTCTGTCTGCATGGTTTGCTCCTTTGTCCTGTGGGGTCTTGCCTGTTGCGCAGCGGCACTTAGCTGCGCAAGAAGCAAATGCCCTTCATGGCGGGGGAAGGCGACTGTCCGTCCGCGCCGTCAAGGGCGCGGGTTGTGCGTTCATTGGAGCGAAGCGGAAACCCTTGACGGAAGGAGCGGGCGGATCAGGCGCAGGGTTTGGCCAGGAAGGGCATTTGAACGGCTATCTTTTGGTGCGACGGATGAGATAGTGAACAGACGAATAGCGGGAACAGCGGGGCGAGTGGCAGATTCAAGTACCTAGCGAGTTGTTTTCAGAGCGTTCAATCTCTTCGCTAGCGTTTCGAGCCTCTCTAGAACTTCCTCGAAGGAAAGGGATCCCGAAGGAAACATTTCCTTCATCCGGGCATAGTCGCCCCGCAGGATCTTTGCCAGCTCGGCATTCGGTAGAATGCGCAACGTGCCTGGTAGCGCGGTTTCGTAGTGCGCCCAAGTCGCGGCGAAATAGATTTGCTTGAAGTGGATGACTTGCTGCAGCAGTGCGATGGAGAGTTTTTCATCCTGAAACCGGCTTGCCGTGCTCATAACCGCGACGTCCGACCAATGGCGAGACATGCGAGGCTTGAGTTTCGCGGGATCGGGGCGGTGGTTTTCCGCATGCACGAGAGTGATCTTTTCCCAAAATGTGCGTTCACAGCCGAGGACGGCAATCTCGGCGGATTTTTCGGAGACGACATCGGGAAACTCTTCGGCGACAAACGGCGTGACGGGAAATGTCTGGCTGGGTTGCTGGTCTCCCCGGCCGAACTCGATTTTGATTTGCGGCCGCAGGTAGTCTTTGTATTCGAACGCGGGCGGGTACTGGAACAGGAGCGTCATGTCTTCGTTCGCTTCTTCGGAAGGTGCAAGCGCCCACCCTTTTTCGCCGAGGACCGTCTCGAACCGGGCGCGCAGCTTCGGCAGGATATGGGCCCGCACTTCGACAGTGATAGCGGCGCGTAATTCCTGGCTCAGGGCGTTTCTTTTGGTTGCCGATAGTTTTGGATTTGCGGGGTCGCGTTCCCCGGAAAATCCCAAGGCCGCCCGGTCGATGGAAATATCAATGTCCTCAGAAAAGCGATCGATGAGACCGAAGACTTTCGAGAGTGACGTTCCGCCCTTGAAGCGAAGCTCGGGGATAGCTTCCAAGGAGAAGAGATGTTTCAGGGTCCAACAAACCCAAAAGTCTTTCTCGATGGCGGTTGTTGTGGAATTGCGGCGGCTGGCGGTTTCCTCGAAATAGGGTTGCCGCTCCGCCGCTTTAAGTTTTGCAAAGTTGTCCATGTGCGCGGGTCACGCGGTGATCTGGCTGAGTACCGGCTGCGACCATGCCGGTGCGGCGGGAGCGAGTCGCTTGATCGCGGCTTTGACCTGACGGGGAAGGCGTTTCGCCAGCGTCTGCACGGGAATCTCGTGAATCCCCTTCTGTCCGTATGACCGGACAGCCTGGATGACCGTTCCCGCTGGGGTGCCTGCTCCGAGTATCTTCGAGGGCGCGGCATGTTTGAGCGTGACGGTTTGGGTTCCGATGCGCACCGTGCGCGACGGGCCTTCGGTCAGGTAGAGATTTTGCACCGGGACTTGCGTCGACAGTCCCAGGAGATTCAGCGCTTTCGGACCGGAGACGATGATCCGGCTACCGGTTCTCGCGGCCATGGCTTTCGCGACGGCTTCGGGAGAAGGAGAGAGCACACCGATCCGGGGATGGATCCTGGGGTACTCATAGATTCCGCGGGCCAGGCGGCGAATCGTGCCACGGCGCTGGAGCCGAGACAGGGATTGGTCGACAGCGGCGCGATGCCCGAGTCCGGTGAACTCTCTGGGTGTAAAGACCCAGCCACGGTGCTTGGCCCGAATTCTTCTCCATACGGCAGTTGTCGTGTTTGTCTTTGTCTGCATAGAGTCTCCTTCTTTGTCAGAAATTATAGCATATATATCTGACACATTAAAAATAAAAATGCATAATAATATGGTGTAAATGCAACGACTTACGGCGGTGCGAACTGATTTCACTGCGGCAAGGCTGCGGCTGCTGCAAACTAGCTGTCTTCTACCGCCAAGTCCGGTCTTTCACCAAGGCCGGTCATGCGTGCGAATATCATTCCAGATCTCACCGACATTTCGAGAAGGGGCTTGACTCTGGACTACACTCCAGGGTGTAGGTTTCTTGGAGAGGAGCCAGAGCCATGCAGATCGGCACAGTGGGAAAGAGGGTAGGCATCAGCGTTGATGCGATTCGCTTCTACGAGCGCAACGCCTTGCTTCCGCGACCACCGAGAACGCAGGGCGGTTTCCGTCGATACAGTGAAAGCGACGTGGAGACACTCGGCTTTATCCGGCGCGTACAGGACTTAGGGTTCACTCTCAAAGAGATTCGCGACTTTTTGCAATTGCGCCGGAGCCGCTTGCAGCCTTGCGCACCCGTGCGCAGGCGGCTTGAAGTGAAACTCGCGGATGTGCAAAGGAAACTTTCCGGCCTGCAAAGATTAGAGCGTGAGCTGCGCATCACTCTGAGGAGTTGCAAGAAGGAGATGCAAAAGCGGGCCGCTCATTGTCCGATCTTGTCGGAAACACACAAGAGTAAACCGGAGAGTGCCGGGTGAGCGTTAGCACTGGTCAAACAAGGCTGGTCCGGACCGGCTCAGGATCACTTTTTGTCGGAGGTGTGGCTGCTGTCTTGGCTTCGACCTGCTGCCTCGGACCATTGGTCTTGGTTGCTCTGGGTTTTAGCGGAGCGTGGATCGGAAATCTCACGCTGCTCGAACCGTATCGGCCGTTCTTTATCGCGGGTGCTCTGGCAGCACTCTTCTTTTCAGGACGTCGGATTTTTAGGCCAGCCGAGGCATGTGGGCCGGGTGATGTGTGCGCACTGCCAAGGGCTCGCCGTATTTACAAAATTATGTTTGGGATAGTTTCGGCACTGGTTCTCATTGCGGTGGTGTATCCGTACCTGGCCAAATTGTTCTACTGAATCTCGACTCACGGAGGAGTTGCTATGACAAAGAGGAAAACCTTACTGGCTGGCGTTGTTTCAGCGCTTGTTTGGGTTGCGCGAGTGTGGGCGTTGCCGCAAACCGCAACGTTGAACATCCCCGGTATGACTTGCCCCGTCTGCCCGGTAACGGTGAAGAAGGCGCTGGAGAAAGTTCCTGGCGTTTCCAAGGTCGACGTGCGATTCGAGAAGAAGCAAATTCTTGTGACGTACGACGACGCAAAAACCAACACCGATGCTTTTGTCAAAGCCACCACGAACGCGGGCTTTCCGTCGCAACCCGAGAAGGCCGCCAAGTAAGTGCCCGGTGCTGCGCGAGCAATGATTGAGGATGCGAGGAGGTCCGCATGTCGGACTGTTGTTCTGTGAGTGAGAAGGCCGGTGCTGCGCCCGAGGTGATGAATTGTCCTGCGAACGGCACGCGGTCCAAACAGGTGGACATCCTTACCGTCAAGAGTCTCGTGCGCCAGATCCCGCTGGGGATGCCGAATACGCAGTACTACTTCTGCGAAGCGCCGGAGTGTGACGCGGTCTATTTCCCTCTGCACAAGGAAGCGCCACTTTTTCGACGCACCGATCTGTTCGTGAGGGTTGGCGCGAAAGAGACAGAGGACCCCATCCCGGTTTGCTACTGTTTTGGGTTTACGCGAAGGGACATCGAGAACGAGGTTGCCGAGACAGGCCGCTCGACCGTCGTGGATCGGATCAAAACGGAAGTGAAGAGAGGCAGCTGCGCGTGCGAAGTGAAAAATCCTTCAGGTAAGTGCTGCCTGGGGGACATCACGCGGGCGGCGCAGGACGCGGTGCGCGCCTTCAAGAAATCGGGCACCGCTTGATGGCAGGACGGGTAGCGTTTCAGGAGAGGCTCGCGGGGGAAGGATTGTGACGATCCGCCCTAGTTAGGAAAACCGATTTGTGGTCAAGGCTGCTTAGGCCGAGGCAAGATTCTTTGGCAACGGCGAACTGCACACAAAGAATCCTCTCCATAGAATTGCTCGAAGTGAGGTGAATTCGGTGGATGCACGCAGACCCGTAACCGCGCCGATTGCGGCAATGCTAAGCTCACTGGCGTCTCTGAGTTGCTGCTTACCTCTTGGTTTTGCCGCGGCTCTCGGCGCCGGGGCGGCCAGCGCGGCCAGCGCGTTTTGGACAACGCTGCGCCCGTGGCTGCTCGTTCTTTCGGTCGTACTGATCGGGTTGGGATTCTGGCAGCAGCGCCGTGCAACGCAATGCGCGATGAAGAGCAGGATCTTGAGTCAGATGTTGGTCTGGACCGCGCTTGTCGTCGTGGTGGGGATGATTCTGTTCCCGCAACAGATTGCGGGATTCATAGCGGACCGGCTATCCGGGCAATGAAAATGAAAAGAAGAGCGGTAGTGATACTTGCCGCGCTAGCGGCGCTCTTGCTTTTTGTTGGGGTGTACTTCTGGGGACCGTCCAAGATTCCACCGGCACAAAAGTCACTCTTAACGCTCTCGACGGCAAACTTCAGCCAATTCGAAGGTGCCTTCGACGAAGCAGCCGATGCTCCACGCATGGTGTTGCTGCTGTCTCCGACATGACCGGCGTGTCTGCGGGGGTCCTCCGCAGTCGAAAAGTTTCTCGATCGTCATTCAGACCGAAAGCTGCGCGTGCTGATTGTTTGGGAGCCGATCCTTGCGACCGACTGGGGTGCGCCGAGCGGCAGCACGCTCGGACGGATCTCCGACCCGCGGGCCAGGCAGTTCTGGGACCCGCAACATCTGGTGTCGCAGGAACTAACTCGGATCGCGAAGGCAAAGGCTGCGCAACCGCAACTGGATTGTTGCGAGGAGAAAGGATTCTTCTGGGACGACGTCATTCTCTACGCGCCCGGCACCAGGTGGAAGGACATGCCAGTCTCTGTTTTCTGGAACGGCCCCGTGTGGAAAATCATTCCTGCCCTCGAAAAGGCGATGGGCAATCAGCCATGATCACTATGTCGGCCCTCGCACTTACCCACACATTGCCACGCTCTGCAAGCAACTGCTGATGCTCGTGAGACCCATTCTGAGACGGAACTCAACCGATGCTATGCGGGAGCGGAACGGCGGACCCGCTAGCGATTCGGGTCTGGCCTGGCCTCGACAGCGTACGAGGACCGATTCAGCCAAAAGTATCGTGCCGGGAATCGCCTAAACGTCACATCTCGGAAACCTCCGGCCGCGAAGGCCTGCAGGAGCTCTTCCCGAGAATAGCGTTCAGAGCGCCACCACCACTCGACCAGTATCTTTGCTTCCGGAGTTTTTTTTCGTGATTAGAATTAGGATTTTTCCGTTTGGCGAAAGCCGCTTACGGAGTCCCGCGAGTGCCAGCGGAAGCTCATCCTTTGGAAGATACTCAAGCATGGAGGCCGACAAGATCAAGTCGTAATCAACCCACGACTGCGGAAGTTGGTCGAGCGCAAGTACGTCAGCCTGACGAAGCTGAACTTTATTGATCCCGCGGGTATCCAAGGTCGTCTGGAAGCGTGAGAGCATTGCCGGAGTAAGATCGAAAGCGTCAACGGACTCGTAATGTAAACTTCGGCGCTCCATTTCTTCAACGAATGCAAACGTTACGACGCCGAATCCGCAACCGGCATCCAGGACGCGAAGCCCCGGTTGAAGCAGATGCGAAGCTTGAAACAATGCCCGGATTCCTTGGGGATATCTGAAGGTGGAGATGAAAGACTTGTAGCTCGCCGTCCTCGTGCTGTAGATGTGCTGGATCTCTGACCGAGTTAGCAGCTTCCTGCTGCTCATAGAATGAGTATACATAGCGGAAAGAGGAATGCCGCGCTCCCACTGCTGGGCTGTGGGACGCAGTCTGTCCTGAGAGGGACGCCAATCCATGCCGTCATGCACACGATGGTGAGGACTTGAGGGCGGAGAAGGCGCCCAGAGATATCCAGTAGCTCGGAGGATGTAGCTACGGCCACAGGGTGCTCTGGGTGATTCTCTTCATTCAGCCTTGCAGTAGCAATACAGAAATTGTTGAGCCCCGCGGGGACTCATGCGCTCAAGCACCCGCAGGATAGTCGTTCTGCGCCCCTCGGGACAAGATGCTTTCCTTCAATGTCTAGGCGATCGCGGAGCGCAAGACATGCTCGTCCGGTCCGCGACCCGCGCAGCAGCCTGCGAGTTTACCGTCAACGACGACAGCAGGTACACTGCGAACGCCGTAATTCTTCGCTTTTGAGGCTATCTCAGGTTTATGCATGTCGTGGATCACGACTTCGTGCGACGAACCGGCAATCCTCTTGACGAGTTCGATTGTCTCCTCGCATGTGGAACATCCTGCGCTAAAAACTTCGATTTTCTTCTTTGTGGTCATGGTGTTCTCCTAAAGAATTTATTGGATTTCATGCTTACGACAGTTGGAACAGGCTGTGGCATCGTTCGAGGTGTCCCGGCGAGGCCACGAATTCCAGAGCGAAGCGACTACCAGTAGTCCGATCGCGCCGTATACGGCGGGTCGGGAATCCCACGCGAACTTGGCTAGCAGAACGCCGCCGGCCGCCAGTACTGCCAGCAGGAAAGGGCCGTACCCGCGGCGATCTCTTGCTCTGAAAAGCATCGCCGCCAAAGCAAGCACGAGAAACGCAATAGTCAGGGGCAGTAGGTACCTAACGGAAATCAGAAAGCCGAGGCCAATCGAGGTTAGCAACCCAGCATAGGCTGGCCAGCACGCCGGACAAGCCAATTTGGGAAGGACCGAGACACCGATGCTCGGGACTGCCAAGATGCTTTGCCTCCACCTGTTGCTCATGCGTCCTCCCGGTCGAGGCTTTCCAGAATGGGACATTCGGCGACGGGTGCGCATCCGTCGCAAACTCGTGTCAGTTTCCGCAGAGTCTTCTTTATGGACTCAAGGCTTCTGATCTTGGCTTCTATGTCGGCAATCTTGGCTTTCGCCCGCGTCCGAATATCGGCGCTGGTTGTACGTCGTGACACGCGAAGCGACAACAGTTCTCCGATTTCCGTGAGCGAAAATCCAAGCTCCTGAGCGCGACGGATGAATCTGAGCCGGCTTGCAGCGTCCTCAGGGAACAGACGGTACCCCGATGCGGTGCGCGGGGGTTTTGGCAACAAGCCTCTTCGTTCATAGAAACGAACGGTTTCCAGATTGACTCCGGCCTGCTTGGCGAGACGCCCGATTGTGAGTGACTTCATGTCCATGCCCGCCTTCTGAGTGCAGTCTAAACCCCGGACTACAGTACGGGGTCAAGCCCTATTTTTAGACCGCGGCATGTCTTGGTCCGAGGTCGGCTCGGGGTATCGTAGACTGGAGACATGGCTGAAACGGCCGCATTGGAGCGTAAGGCTGTCGTGCGGCGTGGGCGAAAGCTCGAATATTTCACCGTCGCGTGGAATTCCATCGAAGGTCTCGTGGCTGTGATCGCGGGTGTGATTGCCGGAAGCATTTCGCTTGTGGGTTTTGGAATCGACAGCTTCATCGAAGTGACGTCCGGGTCGGTCTTGCTGTGGAGGATGTCGGTTGATGCGGATGTGCACGGCCGCGAACGGAACGAGAGACGGGCGCTGCGAGTTGTCGGGGGCTGCTTCTTGCTGCTCTCCGCCTACATCGCGTACGAATCTGCCACGGATCTATGGTCCAAGCGGGCTCCCGAACACAGCGTGCCCGGAATTATTCTGGCTTGCGTCTCCTTGGTTGTCATGCCCCTGCTCTCCCGGGCAAAGCGAAAGGTGGGGCACGCTTTGAGTAGCGCTGCGATGCACGCCGACGCGAAACAAACAGAGTTTTGCACCTATCTGTCCGCCATCCTGCTGGCCGGGTTGATGCTCAACGCTATCTTCGGCCTCTGGTGGGCCGATCCTGCGGCGGCATTGATCATGGTTCCGATCATCGCGAAAGAGGGGATCGAAGGATTGCAGGGCAAAGCGTGTGATGATTGCGGTGCGGGGGAGCGGCTGTTGCGCAATTAAATTGAACCTCCATGGAAGCAACGATTTAGTCCGGTTTTCAATGCGTTCCGGGAGGACGTCTGATCGTACCGAGTAAGGGTTTTGCTTACAATACGAGCCAGCTTTCGTCTGAAACTTTTGTTGGGCGACGGTATCTGATGTACATGGACATCGTGTCCGCGCATCAGTAAGCTATAGATAAGCGCAGTCTATGAAGCTCGCTCATCATTTTCGGTTGCTGCTCGTTGTCCTCCTCTTGGGAGGGCCGATTATGGCGTGCGTCGTTCCGGACGCGCAGCTTACCGCCGAAGAGAAGCAATGTTGCAAGGAAATGGGCGGAGGCTGCCAGCCAAATGAGCCGGGCATGCCGATGTCCCACTCTTGCTGCAAGACCTCGGTTCAACCGCGAAATGATTTCCGGCCTTCTGCGGCTTTTTCCTTCTATGCGCCTTCCTTTGTCGTTAGCGCCGTAGAACTTCCTTTTGTACTTCCTTTAGCCGAACAGTCCAGCCAATTCGCTTCCTGGGTATCGCGAAGTCACGCGCCGCCAGGTGAACCGCTCGACGCTTCCGCTCCCCTGAGAATCTAGCTCTCCACTCTATTCCTTTTCGGAACTACCCCTTGGTGTCTGTAATTGAAGTGTTCCTGCTTGGAGGAGAGGCATGGGATTTATGCGCACCACTTTTTCATGGTTTGCCGTGTCACGGTTTGTGGGCACTCGCGGATTTTTACCTGACTCTCGGAGGGGCCTGCCATGATCGACCGTCTTATCGAAATTTCGCTGCGCAATCGCTTCCTCGTGGTCGCGCTTTGGATTGGTATCGCCGCATGGGGACTGTGGGCGATGCTTCGCGCTCCGATTGATGCCATTCCTGATCTCAGTGACAACCAGGTGATCGTGTTCACGGATTGGTCGGGGCGGAGCCCTCAGGAGGTGGAGGACCAGGTCACCTATCCGCTCACCGTCAACCTGCAAGGCTTGCCGGGAGTCAAAGTTGTGCGCTCCTCGTCGGCATTCGGCTTCTCCATGATTTTCGCGATCTTCGAAGATGATGTGGACCTCTATTTCGCCCGCACGCGCGTGTTGGAGCGGTTGAATCTGGTGAGCAAGCAGCTTCCGGCTGGTGTTGTGCCGACGCTCGGCCCGGACGCCACGGGTGTGGGTCACGTCTTCTGGTACACGGTGGAGGGCGGGGGGGTGAGCCTTCGCGATCTGCGTTCTTTGCAGGACTGGTACGTGCGCTACCAACTGAACTCGGTGCCCGGCGTCGCGGAGGTGGCCAGCGTCGGGGGCACGGTCCAGCAATACCAGATCGATATCGATCCAAATCGTCTGCGCAGCTACGGACTGCCGCTCGGCACGGTTGTTCGCGCGGTCATGGCCAGCAATTCGAACGTCGGCGGCAACGTGGTTTCCCAAAACGGCTCCTGGTCCATCGTGCGCGGGCTCGGCCTGATCGGCAACCTCGACGACATTCGCAACACGGTCGTCGCGTCGCACAACGGGACGCCTGTTTTTGTGAAAGACCTCGGCACCGTGCAGATCGGCGACGCGTTCCGGACGGCTGCGCTGGTGAAGAACAGCTCCGAGGCAGTTGGCGGAGTGATCGTGGCCCGGACGGGCGAGAACACCAAGGACGTAATCGACCGCGTGAAGGAGAAGATCCGGGAGATTGAGCCTGGGTTACCAGCGGGCGTGCATATCGTTTCCTTCTACGACCGGTCGGAGCTGATTGAGGCTACGGTCGGGACGCTGCGTCACGCGCTGATCGAAGAGATCCTTCTAGTCACGCTGGCGCACATTATTTTCCTGTTGCACTTCCGCAGCATTCTGGTGGTGACGCTGCCGTTGCCGCTCGCGGTGCTCTGCTCGTTCCTGCTGATGCATTACACGCACGTGACTTCCAACGTGATGTCGCTCGCCGGAATTGCGATTGCCATTGGAGTGCTTGTGGATGCCGGCATCGTGGTCACCGAGAATGCGTTCCGGCATCTCGAAGGCGTCGACACGCGCGACCGCGGGAAAGTGCTGGAAACGGTCTTGCGCGCGACGAAGCTGGTTGGGCGGCCGACGTTCTTCTCGATGGCCATCATCGTTCTGGCCTTCGTGCCGGTATTTGCGTTGACCGGGCAAGAAGGGAAGCTGTTCCATCCACTCGCGTTTGCGAAGACGTTCGCCATGGCCAGCGCGACAGCCATCGCGCTCACCCTTACACCGATTCTCTGCACATTGCTTCTGCGGGGGAAATTCCATTCGGAAGATCAAAATCCGGTGATGCGCTTCCTGCAGCGCCTCTATCGTCCAGCGTTGTCTTGGGCGCTCGATCATCGCCGGATCACGCTTGGCTTCGCCGTTGCGTTTTTCGCCGGTGCGGTGGTGCTGGCTTCGGGTATTGGCAGTGAGTTCATGCCACCGCTCAACGAAGGCGACATCATGTTCATGCCCATCGCCGATGCCAGTATCGCGCTGGAGCAAAACACCGAATATGCGAAGCGGCAGGACGAAGTCCTCAACCGTTTTCCTGAGGTGGCCTACGTAGCGGCAAAAGTCGCTAGGGCGGAAACCTCGACCGATCCGGCCGGACTGAACATGACCGAGACCATTGTGCACTTGAAACCCCGCGATCAGTGGCGGCCCGGCATGACACTTCCAAAGCTAAAAAGCGAGATGGACCGCGCGGTTTCGCTCCCTGGCGTTGCGAATATCTGGACGCAGCCGATCATCAATCGCATCGACATGCTGACGACGGGCATCCGGTCGGAAATCGGCGTGAAAGTATTCGGGGCCGATCTGACGGTGCTCGAAGGAAAGGCCCGCGAAATCGCCGATGTGGTGCGCACCGTGAAAGGTGCAAGTGATGTTTACCCCGAGCAGGTCACGGGCGGTTTGTATCTCGACATTCGCCCGAACCGCGAGGCCGCGGCGCGCTACGGCATCGACGTGGGTGCGATTCAGGAAGTGATCGAGACCGCGATCGGCGAGAACAACATCACGACGACAATCGAGGGACGCCGACGCTTCCCGGTGCGTGTGCGTTACGCGCCGCAATACCGGCGCGACCCGCAGGAACTCTCCAACGTGCTGGTCACAGGGGCTACGGGTGCGCAGATCCCTCTCGGGCAGGTCGCAGACATCCGTCAGGTGTCGGGGCCGGCAGCGATCAACAGCGAGAACGGTCTGCTGG
>JBGPIX010000008.1:0-36727 GCA_041485085.1 Candidatus Acidiferrum sp. | reverse complement strand
GGAGCAGACGCTGTTGAAGCGGAAGACGAAGAGTCGGGACGATGTCCCAGAATTTTTGGCATCACGATGATGGCGACGATTACCAAAAGCCCGGCGGCAACAGGAACGATGTAGTTGGGAAGAACGAAAGTTTGCTTGGGCACATTCGCGGCTAGCGAACGCGGCCGTTGAGCTTGCGGTCTTGGCGGTGGTACGTCGAATCTTGGGATTTGCAATTTTGCCGCCGGGACGGCCGCCACCGGAGAGAGTGGAACGGCCAATGGGGAGATGGATTGTCCGGCAGCGGCAGCAGCGGCGATGGGGTTGAGGAGCGCCACGATTTCTGGAATGTTCCAGCGGCGGCGAGGCTCGCGGCGAAGTGCGTGACGCGCGATATCGAGAAAAGGTTGTGGAATTGTATCGGGAACGACGGGGTCAACCTGGCTGCCCGGCTGCAATGCCAGTGGACGCTGGGTGAGTGTTTCGACGAGAGTCATGCCAAGAGACCAAACGTCGGAGGCAGGCGAGAGCGGAGAGACTGCGGTTTCAGGAGCGTCGTGAGCGTCGAATTTGCGCGATGATTTGCGGGATTCGCCGATTGGGAAAAGCGTATCGCTGGAGAGTTTGAGCTGATCGGTGGTGGCGAGAATATTTGAAGGTTTGATGCAAGAATGTACGAGACCATTGCTGTGGAGAAAAACGAGGGCATCGAGCACGGGGCCGAGCATTTCGCGAGCCTCGGATTCCGTGAGCGAGCGGTCGGGGAGAATTTGGGAAAGATTTTCTTCCGCATACTCCATCACTACATACAAACGATCCCGATTCTGGAGACGGCAGCGTCCAATGTCGAAGATCCGGAGTAAATTCGGATGCGCAAGCTGCTTAACGCGGTGCCAGAGAGAGAGTTGCAGTTCCGCCGCGGGGCCGGCAGGGATAAACTTGATAGCGGCTTTTTGAGTTTTCGGACTATCGATCCGAGTGAGGAAAACAGCGGAGTCGTCCGTGCCCCCCAGATATTGCTGCAGGCGGAATCGATTGTCGATGACCTGACCCTCGCATTGATTCCAGATGTCGCTCATATAGCACCTCCCACTGCGAGATCTTCTAAGCCGGCTGGCGGAGACACTCCCGACAGCGTGGCGTGCGACCGCCAAAATAGAGTCGCGGCGTCTAAGGCAGGCTGGAATGTCTCGACTTGCGATTCGCAGGCGCCAGGGGCCGGGCGCTCGTCGTCCACATTTTGGCACGAAATGAGCTCGAACGGGGAGCGCCGTTCCTATTGGTTAGGTGAGGCTAACGTTGGCCTTGCAGGAGACGCTTCGAATGAACGGCTCTTGCCGAAGCGGCCTGGATAAGGGACTCACAAGCGGAGATACAGGCATGGCGGAAATCGCGGGAGATCTTCTGATGAATGTTCACGGAATGAAGGAGTGTAGCCGTGCCATGCAATAGGGCGACAAGCGCCAGAGCTACGGGAGTATGCTGGTCAGGCTTGCCCCCAAGTTGAGAGGCGAGGCTCCGCTTCAGGAATTCGAACGAAGGCATGTCTTCCTTGCGGGCGAAAGCGATGGCCCAATCTTCGGAGATGAGGCGGTAGTCATTCGGATGGGCGACAAAGAAGTCGAGAACACGGCGACAAACCTGGGCAGGAGTGCGCGAGGGCTTGATCGCCGAGAAGAGATTCAAGCGGGCGCGCCGGCGGAGCAGGGACAAGAGGTCTTCCTTGTTGGAAAAACGCTCGTAGAGCGTCGGCGTGGTAGTACCGGAGGCGCGGGCCACGGCGCGCATGGTTAGGGCATGTTCACCACTTCTGCTCCACATGCGATAGGCGGCATCCAGGATGCGCCCTTCGAGACGTGCATCGGCTTTGCGCGGCATGCAGCAACCCTCCCGCTCGTTATTGCGGCAGATTATATCCTTTACATCGTTAAACATACAATGTATAAATAATAAGCCTCGAACGGCCCTCGTTGGGGAACCCCAAGACAAACGAAAAGACTGGAGTGCAAGAAAGCAAGTTATGTTTCGATTTCAATATAGTGTGACGACCAAGGCCAGCCGGAGACTCGCCTGGGAAGTTTTCTCGAACTGGCGACGCTGGAATGAATTTGCAAATATCTATGGCCAAGTGGAATGGCGCGAAGGACGGCCCTGGGAAGCGGGCAGCCGGCTGGAGATCGAAATAACGAAGCCGGTGAAGACGGTTGTGAGCCACGTGATCACGAATTGCCAGCCCGCACACAAAGTGGGATGGATCGACCACTCGCTCGGGGTGGTGCTGGCGCAGTGGGTCAGCTTCGAAGAACATGCAAGAAAAGGCACGCGGGTGCACACGTGGGGAGATATTGTGCATTCCGGAGTGAAGATCGCGGGGCAAACCGCGGAACAGGTCATCACCAACTTCACGGAGACGTGGTACGAGAATTTTCGTTCCGCTTGCGACCAGCATGCGGAAGCATGCGGCGACTGAGCGGGAAGTGACTTGCGGGCCATTTGAGGTAAACTGATTCTTGTGATTTTCTCACGAGGTCTCCTAGTCAGGGGCCCCGTTTCTCTGCTGACATCTCGATCCTCCTAACGTTCGGCCAATCAAAAACAACGAGGCACGTTTCGACCGAGGGCGGCTCTCGATCAGGTCTTCTGGTGCAACCCTAGAGCAAACTGGCCAGGGGCGCCAAAGTGAGCTGCTTGTGGAAATAGAAACGCTCCGCGGAGAAGCGGATGCCGCTCTGTTCCAATCTGGTACTCACAATCGATAATTACCAACCCAGAACTCTCCTAGACGCTCCAACGCGAGAATTCACTGATTGCAAAAGAGATCGCGGTTTGACGTTGCGACGTCGCTGGCGATTTACGTGCATATGCCTGATGGGGGGGTGTTGGCTATGGGTGGAAACCAATGGAAGTGGCCGCGAAGACCTCGTCTGGTGAGAGCGACGGCCGTGCTTCTCTTATTAGGGTGCGAAGTGGCATGGGGGCAAGCTCCACAGTCGCAAAAAGCTTCACAATCCTCGCCGAGTGACTTGACGCAAGTAAGCATCGAAAACCTGATGAACATGGAGGTGACTTCGGCCTCGAAGAAGGAGCAGAAGCTTTCGCGGGTAGCGTCAGCGATCTTTGTCGTCTCCCAGGAAGACATCCGCCGTTCGGGCGCCACAAACATCCCTGACTTGCTCCGAATCGTGCCGGGTCTGAACGTAGCCCAGATTGACGCGAGCGTGTGGGCCATTAGCGCTCGCGGCTTCAATGGAGAGTTCAGCAACAAATTGCTGGTGATGCTGGACGGGCGAAGCGTGTACTTGCCAACGTTTTCCGGGGTCTTCTGGGACGTCTTGGATGTACCTCTTGAGGACATCGAAAGAATCGAGGTCATACGAGGTCCGGGCGGGACAACCTGGGGGGCCAACGCCGTCAACGGCGTGATCGACATCATCACGAAAAAAGCTTCGCAAACTCGTGGAGGGATGGTCGTCGCCGGCGGAGGAAACTTGAATCAGGGATTCGGAACGGTGCAATACGGCGGCGGCCTCGGCAAGAACACGGATTACCGCATCTTTACCAAGTACCTTAACGAGTATCACCATCCGGACCCGTCCGGTCAGAAGGGCGGGGACGGATGGCACGCCCTGCGCGGAGGGTTCCGGACAGACAGTAAGCCATCCACCCGGGATGACTTGACGCTCCAAGGAGATCTCTACAGCACTCGGGTTGGGTCTATCTCTGGTCTTCTTGAATCGGTCGCCTCGCCCATCACGCAATTTACTTTCACGGAGAGCAATGTGGCGGGTGGGTACATCCAAGGCGACTGGTATCATCGCTATTCCGAGCGATCCGATACAACCCTACAAGTCTCCTTTGACAACTACGAGCGCAACGACGCCCTGCGCGAAAAACGGAACACCGCGAATATTGACTTCGAGCACCACTTCGCCTTGGGCACGCGACAAGACCTGGTCTGGGGGCTGGGATATCGCTACTCTTCATCCACAACGAACGGGAACCTGACGATTTCGCTGGATCCCGCGGACCTCGACACACAATTGTTCAGCGCCTTCGTGCAGGACGAGATCGCGTTGATCCCCGAGAAGTTGTCCCTGACGGCAGGGACAAAGCTGGAGCACAACTACTACACGGGATTTGGGGTCATGCCCAGCGCGCGCGTGGCGTGGAATCTGAAGGAAGACCAGATGGTTTGGGCGGCAGTTTCGCGGGCCATACGAACTCCTTCCAGCCTTGATACAGCCGCCCGGTTCAACACCGGGGGTTTCGTCCCTCCCGGTGGCGCACCGGTCCTGATCCGGATTACAGGTAATCCCGCATTCCAGGATGAGCGGCTCATCGCCTACGAAGCGGGCTACCGCGCGAAAGTTTTTGACCGGCTCACGATGGATTTCGCGGCCTACTACAATTCCTATGGCCATCTTGAGACGACCGAGCCGTTCCCGCCCCTCTTTGAGAGCACCCCACTGCCTCCTCATGTCGTTTTACCGCTCGTGCAGAGCAACCTGATGCATGGAGAGACGCACGGAATCGAGATCTCGGCAAACTGGAAGGTCAGCGGGCGTTGGACGCTCGCCCCCGGGTATGCGTTTGAACAGATTCATCTCCATCTGGATCCAACCAGTCAAGACTCGCAATCGATCGCGAACGGGCAGGGCAGCAGTCCGCGCCATTGGGCCCGGCTGGATTCTCACGTCAACTTGGCCCGCAGCCTGGCGTGGGACGCTTCCGCGAATTTTGTGGGCCGCCTCCCCGCGCAGAACCTTTCTTCCTATACAAGGCTGGACACCCAGCTCACGTGGCGGCCGGGAGAGAATTTTTCCTTCAGCATGGTTGGGCAGAATCTTGTGAAGGACCGCCATCTCGAATTCTTGAATCTGCAGGGTTCCGCGCTCTCAAGCATGACGAAGCGCAACGCTTACGCCAAATTAACGTGGCAATTTTGAGAGTGGATCCGTTGAATTTGGAATGCGCATGCGAGGCAGTGCGTGGAAACTGAACATGAGAATGTTCAATGCGTGACCGAAAAACGATTGGCGAATCGACAGGACCGGTCATGGCGGTTCTTGGAGTCATCGCGGCGTTGACCTTAGCTTGCCTGGCCGTGCCGCAAACTCCAGCCTTCAGAGAATACGAAGTGAAGGCGGCTTTTCTCTACCATTTTGCGCAATTCGTGGAATGGCCGGAAGAAACATTCAAGGACGCCAACAGCCTGCTTACCTATTGCACGATCGGGGACGATCCGTTTCGCGGGTCGCTAGATGCGAGCTTGAACGGAAGAACGCTCGGAGCGCGGTCGTTTCGAGCGCTGCATTTCAAACAGCCGCAGGATATCCAGGGTTGCCAGGTTCTATTCGTCGGAGCGGAACAGAAGAAGTTCCTTCCGGCAATCCTGGCGAGCGTCAAAGGGAAATCCGTCTTGACAGTGGGAGAGTCGGAACGTTTTGTTCAGGATGGCGGAATGATCGGATTTGTGCTGGAAGAAAACAAGATCCGCTTCGAGATCAACCTGGAGGCCGCCCAAAAAGCAAAATTGAAAATCAGTTCCAGGCTGCTGGCGCTCGCGAAGAGCGTCATCGGCGGGCAGAGAGGCACCTAGCATGTCGTTCTTTCGAGATTCATCCATCCGGCGCAAGCTGAGCATGGTCATCTTCTGTACAAGTCTTCTAGGCCTGAGCCTCGCGGGCCTGGCGCTGGAGATTTACGAGAGGTCCAGCTTTCGATCGGCGCTCATCGACGAACTAGCCTCCCACGCCGATATGCTGGGTATGAATACAGCAGCATCACTGGCGTTCAACGACCGGGAGTCCGCGCAGGATCTGCTGGGAGTGCTTCGGTTGGAACATCATGTGTTAGGCGCATTTATCTACGACAGCCGCGGGAATATCTTTGCCGAATACCGGCGCGATGATGTCGCGGAAAAGTTGAAGCCGCCCGCGTGGCTGGGAGAATCGGCGCGATTCGATTCGCAAACTCTAACTGTTTACCGCAATTTGCGGCTAGAGGGAGAAAAAACGGAAGGGATGGCGATCGTCTCCGATTTCTCACAACTTGATGCCAAGATGAAGCGGTTCAGAGAAATATCCCTCCTGGTCCTTATTGTTTCACTCCTTGCGACGGTTCTCGTATCCGATCGTCTCGTTCGCTTGCTCACCGAGCCGATCCTGCAACTCGCGGGCTTGGCAGAGAGAGTCTCCACGCGGGAAGACTACACGCTGCGGGCAGGCGCGGCAGGGAAGGATGAGTTGGGCCAACTGGTTGAATCATTCAACGAGATGCTGGAGCGGATCCAGGATCGCGATGCGGCATTGCAGAGGGCCAAGGATCAGTTGGAACTACGCGTCCTGGAGCGGACGGAAGAGTTGCAGAAGGAGGTCATCGAGCGCAAGCGGGCCGAGAAGTTGCAACGGATTGCTTACGATGCGGCACGCCTCTTGGCCGAGGCGGATAGTATGGAAGAAGCCATGCCGGAAATCCTGGAAGTGATTTGCGAAGGGATGGGGCAGGAAGTGGCGGCCATCTGGAAATTAGATGAGACAGACGACATGCTGCGATGCACCTATACTTGGCAACGGCCCGGAGCTTCCGCTGAGGAATTCCTCGAAGCAACTCGCAAGACTTCACTGCCTGCCTCCACAGGTTTGCCTGGCCGTGTTTGGGTCAATCAGCAGCCCGTGTGGATCGAGGATGTCACGAAAGACGCCGATTTCTCTCGGGCGGAGGCGGCCGTCGCTTGCGGTCTGCGCTGCGGTCTGGCCGTTCCCATCTATCAGAACGCTGAACTCGGAGGCTTACTGGAATTGTTCAGCGGGAAGGTCCAAAAACCGGATCATGATTTGCTCCGCTTGGGCGTCGCGCTCGCTGGTCAGATCGGGCAATTCACGAGCCGCAAACAAGCGGAAGTAAATTTGGTCAAAGCCAAGGAGGCAGCGGAAGCCGCGAGCGGCGCAAAAAGTGAGTTTCTGGCGAATATGAGCCATGAAATTCGCACTCCGCTGAACGGCGTGATGGGCATGACCGATTTGGCCCTCGACACGGAGCTCTCGCCCGAGCAACGCGAGTACCTGGAAACGGTAAAGATATCGGCGGATTCCTTGCTGACGGTTATTAACGACATTCTGGACTTCTCCAAGATTGAAGCGGGAAAGATCGATCTGGAAGCGATCGATTTCAATCTCCGCGACTGCCTGGAAACGAGTTTGAAGACACTGGCGGTAAGAGCCGACGAAAAGGGCCTGGAGCTCCTGTGCGAAGTGGCGCCCGAGGTGCCGGACGTGGTGAGGGGAGATTCCGGCAGATTGCGCCAGATCATCATAAATCTTACGGGGAATGCGATCAAATTCACGCACAAGGGTGAGGTGGCGCTAAAGGTTCAGGTGGAAGCTGCCAATGAGGTCGATCGCACGCTGCGCTTTACGGTGGCAGACACGGGGATCGGAATTCCCAAGGAAAAATTGCAAGTCATCTTCGATCCATTTTCCCAGGCAGATACCTCGACGACGCGAAAATATGGAGGAACAGGCCTCGGTCTGACCATTTCGACCAGGCTGGTGGAGATGATGGGAGGGAAAATTTGGGTGGAAAGCGAATTCGGGCGGGGAAGCCGATTCCATTTCACCGCACGGCTCGGGATTTCGGATACCAAAGTAATTGAAGTCGGGGCAATCGCTCCGCCTGAAATTCTGCGGGCCGTGAAGGTACTCGTGGTGGACGACAACCGCACAAATAGGCGCATCCTGGAAGGGATGCTGAAGCGATGGGAAATGAAATCGAGTTCGGCGCAGGACGGAGAAGAGGCTCTGACAAAATTGTCCGAAGCGCAGGAAGCGGCAGAGCCGTTCGCGCTGATCTTGATGGACATGCATATGCCCAAAATGGATGGATTTGAATTGATCGAAAGAATTCGGCAAAGACCAGGGGCATCCGCCGCTACGATCATGATGCTTACTTCGGCGGGCCACCGCGGAGATGCGGGTCGCTGCAAGGAGCTGGGAGTTGCTGCGTACCTCTTGAAGCCGATACGGCAATCCGAATTACGCGAAGCGATTGCGCGGGTACTGGGTGCTCGAGAGCACAGAGGGGCACTACCGTTACTCACGCGGTATTCGCTCCAGGATGCCCGCGAGCCTTTGCGTTCGTTGCGCATTCTGCTGGCGGAAGACAATCCCGTGAATCAGCGATTGGCAAGCAGACTGCTGGAAAAGAGAGGGCACTCCGTTGTCGTGGCAGGAAATGGGCGCGAGGCGCTAGAGGCCTTGGAGAAGGAGCGCTTTGACCTGGTGTTTATGGATGTACAAATGCCGGTAATGGATGGATTCGAAGCGACAGCGGCGATTCGAAAGATGGAGCGAGCTGGCGAAGTCCGTTTGCCGGTCGTGGCACTGACGGCGCACGCCATGAAGGGGGATCGGGAGAAATGCCTGGCGGGAGGAATGGATGGATATCTTACGAAACCGATCCGGCCGCAGGAGCTGGATGAAGTTTTGCGGGGCTATCTCACGCCGCGCGCGGAAACCGTTGAAGGGCAAGAGAGCACTCTGAGCAAGAAATAGGTGACGATGCAGGGCTCGACGTGCGAGACGCGAAGAATTGGAGGGATGGAGTGGAGTGCGATTTTGGGAGCAGATCACTTGGATGCGGAAGAAGTCTTCTTCCTACTTGCGGCCGGGAGAAGAAGGCGCTTGGGGCCGCTCACGAATGGATTGCCGCGTTCGTAAAAGCGCAGGAGTTGGTCCGCGGCACGAGTAATGCCGATGCGGACGCTCCTTCCGATTCGGCGAGTAGTGTGGGGAGTTTCGCCCAGCCAGAGCGATCCGCGGGCGCATAAGTCGAGTCCGTCGTGGCGGCGGTCGATTTGAAAAGCGGCGGCCAGGCGTCCGGGGCCGCGTGTGAGATCGAGAAGCCCCATAGTCTTGCGGTGGCGTTGCATGAGCGCAATGCCGTCAAGTGGTTCGACGGCGCGGATGAGGATCGCGGCGGCGGTCCCGGCAGATTCGCTAACGACATTGAGCATGAAGTGGGCGCCATAGTTGAAGAAAACGTACACGTGGCCAGGGGCGAGATACATGGAGCGAATCCGCGGAGTCGGGCCGCGGAAGTGATGTCCTGCTGGGTCCCCGGGTGGATAGGCTTCCGTTTCCACAATGCGGCCGCTAAGGCGTCCCTCCGGAAGGTCGTGGACGATGACTTTTCCAATGAGGAAGCGAGCGAGCTTTACGGTATCAGCGGGAAGTTCGGAACGGCGGAGGTGGCGAATAGCGAATTTCTCTGAGGAGGATTTCAGTGCGTCGCGAGTCGGAGGCATGGGAGGCCGAGTCAGCGGGACTGCAGCTTCTGCAGGTCATCGGAGGAAACGAGGTCCTGATATTCCGTGTGCTTGCGAATGAAACTGGAGACGTAGGGACAGAGCGGGGCAGCTCGCAGGTGATTGGCGCGGGCGAAATCGAGGGCAAATCGAGCGAGTTTTGCCGCCAAGCCCCTGCCTTCCAGTGACTCAGGCACTTCGGTGTGGTCAAAAACGATACGCTCGGGAAAGCGGCGATAGGTAAGCAACGCACGAAGGCCATCAACGGCCAATTCGAAGCGCCTGGCTTCTTCGTTGTGGGTGACGGTTACGTTGTCGAGATTCACGTCCACGAATCACCCTGCGGCCTTGGCAATTTTCTCGAATTTCTTCATCAGGACCTCTCGGTAGCCGGGAAAGTCTATCAGGGAATTCCGCAAAACTAAGGAATAGCTGAGTCGGGAGGCTCGTTGTTGAAGAGCCGGGCAAGCTCGGCGTGGTCGATAACCACGGCGGGGTCTCGCTGAATGGCGTCGAAGTATTTTTTCTGGAAGGCGTCGCCGGATTCCGTGGGCACGAACATTTTCCTGGCGAGAGCGATGGCGCCACTGGTGTATTCGGGAGTGACGGGCTCCTTGGCCGCCAGAGTTTCATCGATGCGCACAACGAATTCGGAGATGTTGTGCAGCCAGGCGAACTGCGCGTGGTCGATGACCAGGCGGAAGAGCTCGCCGGTGTTGACGTAGCCGTGCTCGCGCTCGTACTCGCGCCGTTCCATATTGAGAAGAGTTTTGTGCAGGCGCAGAAGAGCAAGGCGGAGGGAGAGGAGTTTCTCTCGCGCGGGGGAGTCGTTGTTAGCGGGATACAAATTTGAGCTTGGAGAATTCATTTTCGAATGACATCTCTATTCTCTGATACTCGGCGCGGAATTTCAAAATGAATGCGGCGAGAAAAAAGCTTTTAACGCAGAGATCGCAGAGAACACAAGGCACTCCGAGGAGAAAGCAATCTGAGTTTCAATTGTGATAGCGCTGTTCGCCTAGGGGAAGCGGTATGGGCAAGCGGTTGCCCGGAGGCGGGAGTGGGCAGGTTGAGTACGGAGTGTACGCGCAAGGAGGGTTTTCCAGCCGATTGAAATCGAGCACGAGCTCGCCGGGTTTGTCGAGGCCATTGGTCGGGAACGCGGTGTAAAGAAAGCGGCAGGCGCCGTAGGTGGTGGATGTGCTGGTCGTGTCGCGAAGAATGAAGAAAAGCTTGGCGACGGCGGGGTCTTCAAGGACCGGCTCAAGCCGAAAAGTCTTTCCCGCGAGCGTGAATTCCGCGGCGCCGGGAACGGGCTGATCGTAATTGGTGCCGACAAGAGTGGCTAGCGTGATGATCTTGTGCGGGGAATAGGGAATCCATTTGGCTGTGACGCGATAGACCGGGTCCGGCGCGTACCAGCGCAAGCCATGGAAACCGACGATGGCTGGGGAATGTGCGTCCTTGATGCGAAGAGCGAAGCGCGCCTCACGGCGGATCACGTACATGTTGAGATCGCCGATGGTGAGACGAGGGGAAAGTTTATCTTTGTTGGGTTCGGCTTGCAGGGATTGTGATTTGGCGGGGGCGCCGGCTACGAGAAAACCAGGAGGGAATCCTTCGGTAGGAGGATTTAGTGTTACGGTTTCCCCATCCAGATGAAGTATAGCGAGGTGAGAGGGCCCGGAGGCCAGGTGAATTTTGTTGCCGGCTGCCGAGCCGATGGAACTGTCACCGGGTTGGAGCCATTCGAGGCCAACAAGAGCAAGCCAGCCGTCGGGCTTGAGCAAATCTGTTTTGTGTGCCTCGCGCCAAACAGCGGTGTCTTTTTGCCATGCGGAGCCTTGAGCCTGTGTGCAGCACGATAGAACCGCGGACAATAAGAGGGTGAAGGCCGTCCGAGAAACGAAGCTACGCGAACCCATGCGGTATTATAGCCCGTGTTTGTGGCGCACATACAATTGTGATGCGCATCACAGAGAGAAATGCCGGAGTACGGTTACAAAGATGCAGCAAGGCGCATACTTGCCTCGCTCGCGGCAAACGCGGATTCTTAGCCAATCGTAACGAACGGCAAAAGGCTTCGCACGAACAGAGAGGGTTCGCTGCGCTCCCGAATTTGCCGCCGAAAGTGTATGCTCTTTGAGCGCTTGGCTCATCTAGAGGAGTGCCTTCGCATTGAAATTCGCGATAAGAATCTTCTTGACCACTCTTGATCTTCAAAAGAAGTTCTGGTTTTTGGCATTGGAGGAAGCTTCATGATTGTAGGTGTGCCCCGAGAGAGCTTTCCCGGAGAGCGCCGCGTGGCGCTGGTGCCGGCAGCCATTCCGAATCTAGCCAAGGCGGGTTTGGAAGTGGTAGTGGAGGCGGGAGCCGGAATCGGCGCCGGTTATCCGGACGCGGACTACGCCGCGAAGGGCGCAAAGATTGTCGCCGATCGCGCCGAGGTGTTTCGCGCCGCCGATATCGTGGTGCAGGTTCTGTGCTACGGATCGAACGACAAGACCGGCAAAGCCGACGTTCCTCTTTTCCGCAACGGCCAGGTACTCATTGGCTTCTTGCGGCCGTTAGGCTCCATCGAAACCATTCAAGAGATTGCCTCTAAAGGCGTGACTTCCTTTTCGGTGGAGTTGATGCCGCGAACGACTCGCGCGCAGAGCATGGACGTGCTTTCCTCGATGGCCACGATTTGCGGCTACAAGGCGGTCGTAATAGCGGCGGATACTTTGCCGCGAATTTTTCCGATGCTCACAACGGCAGCGGGAACGATTACTCCCGGCCGTGTTCTTGTGATTGGAGCGGGCGTGGCGGGTTTGCAGGCGATTGCCACGGCGCGACGGCTGGGTGCAGTCGCTTCTGCGTACGATTTGCGTCCCGCTGCGAAGGAGCAAGTGCAGAGCCTCGGTGGACGGTTCGTCGAGCTTCCGATCGAGGCCAAAGACGCTGAAGACGCACGTGGCTACGCGCGGGCGCAAGATGACACTTTTTACAAACGCCAGCGAGAA
Source organism: Candidatus Acidiferrum sp. (assembly GCA_041485085.1). Lineage (GTDB taxonomy): Bacteria > Acidobacteriota > Terriglobia > Acidiferrales > UBA7541 > Acidiferrum. Next base: position 24,439 of record JBGPIX010000008.1, on the reverse strand, counting down.
TTGTTGGGAAAAGTGGTGGCGGAAAGCGATGTGGTAATCAGCGCCGCGGTCATTCCCGGGAAAAAGCCTCCGATTCTGGTGACCAAGGAAATGGTCGCAAGCATGGCGCCCGGGTCGGTCATCATCGATCTGGCAGCCGAACGTGGAGGCAATTGCGAGCTCACTCATGCCGGCGAGATCGTCGTGGAGCATGGAGTGACCATCATCGGATGGTTCAATTTGGCCAGCACCGTGCCGTACCATGCCAGCCAAATGTACGCGCGAAACGTTTGCGCCTTCCTGCTGCATCTTGTGAAAGACGGCAAGCTGCAGCTGAACATGGAGGACGAAATCGTCCGCGAAACGATGTTGACGCGGGGCGGGGAAGTGGTCAACGCGCGCGTCAGAGAATTTTTTTCGCTCCCGGCCCTGCCGGCGGAATCGAAGGAGGTGGCGAGGTCATGAAGCTGGATCTGCTTACCAGCCTCTACGTTTTCATGCTGGCCGCATTTATCGGATTTGAAGTCATACGGCGCGTTTCCCCTCTTCTGCACACACCCTTGATGTCCTTGACGAACGCGCTGGATGCCATCGCCGTGGTCGGAGCCATCATTCTTGCCGGTGAGTACCACGCGCACGGCGCGATGCTCGCAAAGGTTCTGGGAACAATCGCCATCGTCGCGGCGACGAGCAATATCGTCGGTGGATTTCTGATTACCGACCGGATGCTGCGAATGTTTAAAGCCAGCGGGCCTAAGAAACCATGACCAACGTGCCCGGCTTGGAAACCATCATCGAAATCACCTACCTGATTGCCACCGCGCTTTTCATTCTCGCGCTCAAGTGGCTGAGCTCCCCGACAACTGCGCGCCGCGGAGTTTTCGCTGGCGAACTGGGCATGCTGCTGGCAATCGCCGGCACGTTACTGCACCACGGCATCGTGGAATACAAATGGATTGTGATCGCCCTGGTGCTGGGAACGATTATCGGCGTTCCGCTCGGCGAAGTGGCAATGACTGCGGTGCCCCAGCGGACAGCTCTCAGCCACGCGTTTGGCGCGCTCTGCGTGACTCTGGTCGGCACAGCGGAATTTTATTTGCGCACGCCAGATGTGCCGCGCTTCATGATGGGCGTGCTCTCTCTCGAAGTCATTCTCGGCTCGCTGACTTTTACCGGCAGCTTGATGGCCGCGGGAAAACTGCAGGAAGTCCTGCCGCAACGACCGATCACCTATAAAGGGCAGAACATCGTCAACCTCGGACTTCTGGGTGTGGCAATCGCTGTTGCAGGCATATTGGTAGCTCATCCGGAAAAAACGCAGCTCTTCCCGCTGATCGTCGGCATTCCTCTGCTGTTCGGCGTGATGATGATCATTCCCATCGGCGGCGCGGATATGCCGACGGTGATCTCTCTTTTGAATTCGTACGCCGGGCTTTCTGCCGCGGCGATGGGCTTTGTACTCGGCAGCAAACTGCTGATCATTGCGGGCGCGCTCGATGGAGCATCCGGCCTCATTCTTTCCATCAACATGTCGAAAGCCATGAACCGCTCGTTTACCAACGTACTTTTTGGAGCGTTTGGGCAGGAGCAGGCTACAGCCGCAGGCAAGCAGGAAGCGCGGCCCGTTCGCAGCGCAACCCCGGAGGAAGCTGCTGCGATTCTTGCCGCGGCGAATAAAGTGGTCATCGTGCCAGGTTACGGAATGGCCGTGGCGCAAGCGCAACACAAAGTGCGCGAGCTATACGACGCACTGACCAAACGCGGCGTCGACGTAAAGTTTGGAATTCATCCCGTCGCCGGCCGCATGCCGGGACACATGAATGTCCTGCTCGCCGAGGCGGACATTCCCTACGATAAGTTGCTGGACATGGAAGATGTCAACGGAGATTTTCCGCAAACCGATGTGGCGCTGGTGATTGGCGCGAATGACGTGACCAATCCCGCGGCGCGCACCGATGCTTCGAGCCCAATTTTCGGCATGCCCGTGCTGGACGTAGACAAGGCGCGCACCGTGATGGTCATCAAGCGCAGCATGGGGGCAGGTTTTGCAGGAATCGAAAATCCGCTCTACTACCTCGACAAGACGCTCATGCTCTTCGGCGACGCAAAATCCTTCGTCGGCTCGATCGTCCGCGAACTCGGCGGCGGCCACGAATAATTGTGTTTTGTCACCAAACCCTCGCTGAAATTTGAGTACCGATTCTCCGGTGATCGACCATTCTGATTGTTACTTTGCGTCGTGGAAGATGATGCCCAGCGTGTACCGTGTGCCGCAGTGCACGCGGCTGACGCCGTGGCGCAGATTCACGCGGTAGTAGCCCCGCGAGCCTTTCACTGGCCGGTAGCGCGTCGTAAAAATGATCGCCTGGCCGCAATCCGCGAGGACCACCTGCGGCCTTGACTGCGCGCGCGGTTGCTGCTCGACAAGAATGAATTCTCCGCCTTCCCAATCCCGGCCTTGCTGGCCCAGCAGAATCACCATTTGCAGGGGAAAGCTGACCTCGCCGTAAAGATCCTGATGAAGACAGTTGTACCCGCCGGCTTCGTAGTGAAGCAGGAGCGGCGTAGGCTTTGTCTGCCCAGCCCGATGGCAAATTTTGAGGAAAGCGGCATGATCGCGCGGATATGGAGGAGCGGTTTCAGCAAGCATCTCCGCCCAATGATTGGCAACTTTCGTGAGATGCGGGTAAGCGCTGCTTCTAAGCTTTGCGACCACTTCCGGAAGCGGGTTGGCGAAATACTTGTAGTCCCCAACGCCAAATCGATAACGCTCCATGATGACCTGGCTTCGAAACCGGCTCGCATCGTTGAAAAGCGCCACCAGATAGGAGCATTCCGCAGGCGAAAGAATGGGCTCTGTAACCGCATAGCCGCAGTCCGAGAGAGAGTGCTCTGCGTTTTTCCAATCCAGCGCGTCGATTCGTTGCGTGATAGTAAGTACATCGTCAGTCTTTTTCACTGCTTGCGTCATGCGGTCTCCCAAAATTTACGGTACTAAGCAGAAAAGCAAAGCTTAGTGCATGCCGTGCGAGAGAATCTATCCGATCCTAACCATCAAATTTTTCGTTGCTCGCCATCCAAAATGCTGGGCCGCGGACCGCTTCGTGCCTGATGCAACTCACGCTTAAATCCTCCCTCGATTCGGTGCTATAGTGAGGCGCAGGCCGGGTGGAACCATCCGGGCACTCTTGCTGCGGGGTAAGGCGGCAGGACTTTTCCACGAAAAAGTTTCGCGCGTAACAGGAGGACCGGATGAAGAGCGACGAGAAAATTTCAAATGGTTCGCGGAGGACGTTTCTCCAGTTGTCAGCTGCAGCCACCGCGGCGATGGCTTTCCGCATCGCCACCGAGGCTACCCTCGCCGCCGAAGAGCGCAATGTTTTTCATCCCGGCGCGGTCGTGATCGACGCCAACGAAAATCCGCTGGGTCCGTGCGACGCCGCGCGCAAGGCCATCGTGGATATGGCGCCGCAAGGCGGCCGCTATTCCTACTGGCTCAAGGAAGAATTCGTCAAGACCTTCACCGAGATGGAAGGCATCAAGCCGGAATACCTGCGCGTTTTTCCCGGTTCCAGCGAGCCGCTTCATTTCTCCGTTCTCTCTTACACCTCGCCAACGAAGAGCTACGTCACCGCCGATCCAGGCTACGAAGCTGGCATGAAAGCGGCAAAAGTCTCGGGTGCGCGCGTTGTCAAGACTCCGCTGACCAAGACCTACGCGCACGATATCAAAGCGATGATCGCCGCGGCGCCGGATGCCGGCCTTTTTTATGTTTGTACTCCGAACAACCCCACCGGAACTATGACCCCGCACTCCGACATCGAGCAACTCTTGGCCGCGAAGCCAAAAGGTTCTGTCGTCCTCGTCGACGAAGCTTACATCCATTTCTCCGACGGCGTCAGCGCTCTTGACCTGGTGAAAGCCGATCAGGACGTCATCGTGCTGAGAACCTTCTCGAAGATTTACGGTATGGCCGGGATTCGCTGCGGCATGGCTATTGCCCGTCCCGACTTGCTTGCCAAGCTCGAGAACTTCAGCGGTTGGAGCGCCATGCCCATCACCGCCATGGCCGCCGCCACCGCCAGCCTGAAGCACGAGCATCTCGTTCCCGAGCGCAAACAGTTGAACGCCGCCATCCGCCAGAAAACATTTGATTGGCTCTCCAGCCAAGGTTATTCCTACACCCCGTCACAGTCCAACTGTTTCATGCTGGAGACCAAGCGCCCCGCCAAGGAAATCATCGACGCCATGGCCAAGCGCAACATCTATATCGGCCGTCCATGGCCCATCTGGCCAACGCACGTGCGCATCACCGTCGGCACCCAGCCCGAGATGGACGCCTTCCAAGAAGCCTTCCAAGCTGTCATGAAGAACACAACCTCCGTCGGCTATGTGCCGTCGCCAGCGCTCAAAGCGCGCCGTCGCTATTCCGACGGCCAGTCCTGGCCCAGCGTTTCGGCCTGACGCCAACGCGTTCCACGCACGTCGACGATTTCCTGTGTAGGGGCGCAGCATGCTGCGCCCCTACTTGGCAAGGCATGTCCACCACAGCCGTTTAGTCGCATCCCTAGATGTGCGCTTCTGACGAATGCCCATTTGATGGCGCAAGCGGCACGGTGCCGTGAAACTGTTCGGCTTCCGTTGACCCGGCCAGAGCCGTGGTCGACGAATGGCCGCTGGAAACGACCTGGGCGATTTCGTCAAAATAGCCCGTGCCAACGAAGCGCTGGTGCGTCACGGCGCGGTAGCCGAGTTCCTGCGCGGCAAACTCTTCCTGTTGCAGTTTCGAATATGCCGTCATGCCCGCCTGCGAATAGCCACGCGCGAGATGGAACATGGACATATTTAGCGAGTGGAATCCGGCCAGCGTCACGAACTGGAATTTGTAGCCCATCTTACCGAGTTCCTGTTGAAAGTTCGCGATGGTCACGTCGTCGAGTTTTTTCTTCCAGTTGAACGACGGTGAACAGTTGTACGCGAGCAGTTTCCCCGGGAACTTCGCGTGGATAGCATCTGCGAATTTCCGCGCTTCCGCGAGATCCGGCGTGGACGTTTCACACCACAGCATGTCAGCGTAAGGCGCGTAAGCAAGACCGCGCGCGATGGCCGCGTCAATACCGCCGCGGTATTGATAAAAACCTTCGGGCGTGCGTTCGCCGTAAATGAATTCACGGTCACGCGGATCGGCATCCGCAAGCAGAAGGCCCGCGGAGTTGGCATCCGTGCGCGCGATGAGAATTGTCGGCACGCCGCAAACGTCGGCGGCGAGACGCGCCGCCACCAATTTTTCGATGAACTCCCTCGTTGGCACGACGACCTTGCCGCCCATGTGGCCGCATTTCTTCGCGGAGGAAAGTTGATCCTCGAAATGAACGCCCGCTGCGCCAGCTTCGATCATCGCTTTCATCAGTTCATACGCATTTAGCGAGCCGCCAAGACCAGCCTCGGCGTCGGCGACGATCGGGGCAAACCAATACGTCCCGGACTTTTTGCCTTCTGCGGATTCGATCTGGTCCGCGCGCAGCAGCGCGCGATTGATGCGCTTCACGAGATTCGGCGCCGAATCGCAGGGATAGAGACTCTGGTCGGGATAGACGTCGCCCGCGGTATTGCCGTCGGCCGCGACTTGCCAGCCACTCCCGTAAATCGCTTTCAAACCGGCTTGCACCATTTCAATCGCCTGATTGCCGGTGATGGCGCCGAGCGCAGCAACGTAGGCATCCGTGGGCATCAGATTCCACAGCCGCTCCGCTCCAAGCCGCGCCAGCGTGTACTCGATCTGGATCGAGCCGCGCAGCCGCAGCACATCCGAATAAGAATAGGGACGCGTAATGCCAAACCAGCGGGGATCATTGGCCCAATAGTTCAGTTGGTGATGCTTCTTGCCGTTCACGTTCCCATTGGACCCGTTCGTTCCATTTGCTGACATTGCGACTCCTACCGTTCTAATCTCCTCAGTTGGCCGAATCCTTTACAAAGCTCACATCATGCCGGATCAAATTCGCCGCGCAGAATCATCTCTTCGCTCATTTTTCGAGCTTCGCGGAACTTGGCCGCGACTTGCGCGTCATTGTTCTTCGCGTCCTGCAACAAACGGGCGAGCTCCTCGTCGAACAATTCCCGGATAAGTTCCTGTGTGTGCCGAATCGGCGCGCCACTCTCATCCAAGACTTCAACTTTGTCTGAATGCTTCATGCGTTGGGCGATCATCAGTCGGTAGATTCGATCGGTAGCGAGGTCTTCCATGTAGCCATCGAGAAGGCTCGCGCCCTTGCCGTTAAGCACACCGTTGCGATAGCGGATGACGGTGCGCACCGCGGCGCGCGTTCCGGCTAGCGTGCGTTTGCCAACTCCCGAGGGAAGAGGTCGTAGATCTGGATGCGCGCTGCCGCTCGCCGGCCGCGCCTGAAGCTGATTCGGAGGAGGGAACTGGCTTACGGCGATTTCATTTTGATCGGGATGTCCCGTCCATGCGCCATCCATCAACGAGTTGGCCTCGTTCTTTTTGTCTTCTGCGAGGATCTTCAATGCACGCTCGTTCAGCTCGGCGTCTTCCCGGCTGGGGTAAAGCGCGGTCATGCCGCCAATCGCCAACATGCCGTGTTTGTGGCAGATGTCCGGCAACAGATTGCGCAAATTCTTGAAAAACGCCACGTTATGCGGAATCGTATTGCGGTCGGGTAGCACCCACTCCGGATTTTCGAGATTGAAATGGATCAGGCTGGCCATGTAGTCCCAGCGGCCCAGATTCAACCCCACGATATGGTCGCGGAGATTCCACGCAAACTCCTCCATCTGAAAAGCCAGCGGATGCGATTCCACCAGCGCCATGCATTTGATGGAATTTGCAGGCAGTCCCTTGAGCCGCGCGATTATCTGAAAAAGATCCCGCCACCAGAGGGCCTCGTCCGCCGATTCGGATTTCGGAATGTATATGCAGAGAGGATGCCTCAGCGCGCTGAAATCCGCCTGATAAGCCACCATCGCCACGTCGAACAGCGAAGCCGGAAGCAATTCCCCGGGCAGAACGCCCGCCTGGTGCAAATGCAAACCGCGGGGTCGTGTGAAAATGACCGTGGAACTGTGATTGATGCCGACGGTTTTGTTGCGCTTGCGGTCGAAGTAGGTGAGCCGGCCTGCGAGCGCTTCCAGAATATTCTTGATGCCGCGGGCATTGTATTCCCACGAATTTGCCGTGGAATCTTCCAGATCGAGCATCACGCCGGGAGCTCCGGAATTGAGCATTTTCACCACGAGATCCGCGTCATCTGCAGGCCCGGTCATCTGATTCCGCTGATCCGCGCACCACGCTGGAAGCTCAATGCGCCAGGAATTTGTCGTGGCCGCCGAAGGCGGCAGGAAATCGGGAACTCTGCCTGCGTGCGCTTCCGCCAGGGCGTAGTCGCGCCGCGCTACCAGGGCGCGCTGCCGCAGCGTGAGCGCCGCGTGCAGTGGCGCGAGAAAGTCGAGAAAACCCTCTGGTAGATCGCGAGCCGCATCGAATTCCGTTGGAGCGCAATTGACCGGCACGATGCGATTCGAAAAGGGCAGGAGGGCGAGTGCCGGATTCGGCTTGGTGGGCGCCGTAGACATGGTCGAAGTCCGTCCTTTCCTCTGCGAAGTCGAAGGGAAGCTGGCCGCGTAGTAGAAAAGGCAATTCAGAGGCCAACCGGCTGACCCGAGCTCCAGCTAAACTCCATTCGTTCAACAAGATAGGAGGGGCACCCGCCGGGCCCAAGGTTGCGGTGGAAATAAGAGGACATGTAGTCGAGAAATATGCACACCATCGGCTAGTTCTTTCCCTTCCGCCCTCTTGTAAGCAGTTTGAGCCGGACTTCCGCCGCGCTTCTGGCAGTTAGATTCTGGATGCACGCAAGCTTGCCGCAAGCAACGAAGCGCGCTTCAAGTGTTAGCATGATGTTTGCAAGGGCGGGATCGAGAAAATTCCTGTTGAGAGAACTATTTCAGGAGTAACATTTTAGGGCAGCGGTTGATTGCACAGAACGGAGTTGCGTGGTGCTGGTGATTGGACATCGCGGAGCATCGGGACACGCGCCGGAAAACACGCTGGCGGCGTTCAAGAAAGCTGTTGCTCTGGGAGCGACGTTTATCGAGACGGATCTGCAGCTTTCGCGCGACGCTCGTTTCGTGGCGATCCACGACGCCACGGTGGATCGAACCACCAACGGGCGGGGCGCGGTTCACGATATGACTCTCGCGGAGTTGCGGAAGCTGGATGCCGGGTCGTGGTTTGGGAGCGAATTTGCCGGTGAACGGATTCCCACGCTGGAAGAGATTCTGGAGTTTTCCAAGAAAAACGATGTGGTGTTTTACCTGGAGATCAAACCCGGCGGTTCGTGGGGCGGGGAGCACGCGTTGATTGGCGCGCTGCGCGAATCGGGAGAAATCCCACGTGCGGTCGTGATTTGTTTTGATGCGGCGGTCGTCTTGAGCTTGCGGAAGATCGAGCCCACGCTGATGACCGGCTTGTTGTACGACGGGCAGATGGAAAACCCAATCGATAAAGCCGTGGAAATCGGCGCGCGGCAGCTGGTTGTTCGGGGAGACTTGGTGACACCGGCGATGATCGCGGTAGCCCAGAAGAAAGATTTGCAGGTGGTGTGCTGGACCGTGAATCATCCCGCGCACATGCGCATGCTGATGGCGGCGGGTGTTGACGGAATCATGAGCGACTATCCGGACCGGCTGGCCGCAGCGATAAAAAAGGAAACTGAAATCCTCTCCTGAGCGTAGGAAGCTGCGGCGGCGAATTCCCAATCGAAAAATTGAAGCTGGTCGAATCGGTATCAGGCACCAGCCACACTGACCTGAAGAGCAGCGAGTTGTGAGACGGAGAGTTGCTCCGCACGGGCGTCCGGTCGGAGACTCAGTGAGGCCAGGGCTTCGCGGATTTCATCAGGTTTGGCGAGAGACCGCAGATTATTCACCAGAGTTTTGCGCTTCTTCGAGAAACACAATTTTACAAAATCCAGAAAACGAGATGGATCGCCGAGGAAGAGCCTCGCGCGCTCGCCGGGCAACCGCAGCGTGACCAGGGCGGAGGTGACTTCCGGCGGCGGGTTAAACGCGTCGCGCGGGATTTCAAAGACAAGCTCCGGACGCGTGTAGAATTGGGTGACGACGGAAAGATACCCGTAATCGCGCGTCCCGGGCTCTGCGGCGAGGCGATGCGCCACTTCGGTCTGGATGACGACGTGAATTTCGTCGATGAGGTCGGCGAAGGTGAACAGGTGATGAAGAATCGGCGAGGTGATGTAGTAGGGTAGATTTCCGTAGATGCGGACGCGGCGGCCGGAACCGATCGCAGCGATATCCGCTTCGAGGAGATCGGCGGGAACCACGTCGAGATGGGGGAATTCTTGCGCGAGGTGGTGGAGGCCGACAATAAACGCCTGGTCGATTTCGATGGCGTGGACGGGGGCGCCGGAGGCCAGCAGATGTTGGGTCATCTCACCGTGCCCCGAACCAATTTCAATCCAGCAATGTTGGTCATCCCGCGGGAGCGGAACCGTGGAATGCGGTGAAACACGAATAGCGCGCGCAATCTCTTCGCGCCAGTGAAGATCCGCGAGAAAGTGTTGGCCGAGACGTTGGCGTGCCATGGGGGGAACAGTGTAGCAGGCGGAACTGGGAACGCGGCGCGTCCAGTGGAGTCGCCGCTTACGCTTCAAGAAAGAGAGGGAAAAGCAGAAGCCCCAGGTGCAAATTCGACACCCGGGGCATGCGAGCTAGGCAAGACATTAAGTGCCGGTGGCACGTGGTTCTTCCCTTCATGTCACTTTTGCTGCATCGATTCCACGTAGGAACTCAGATTGGCGATTCTTAGCGGCGCCACATCTTTATTTTGCGACCTGAAAAGTGGTCCCCAGACCGGCATGTCGCTCGTGCCGTGAGGATGCTCGCTCGTCCCGAAACGAAGAATCGAGACGAAATGCTCTTGGGGGAATTTCCCGTTGTTGCGCTTGGCCATGGTCGTCAGGTCTGACGGCGGCGCCTTGAGGAATTCAACGGCGGGGCCATCACCCTTTCCGGTTGGCCCGTGACAAGCCGCGCAATAGTCCATGTACATCTGTTTGCCTGATTCCGGTTTGCTTGGAACAATGGGAACCTTTTTGAGTGTCTTCTGCTGTGGTTCCTGAGGCGTTGCCGCCCCTTGGTGAATCAAAACAGCGCTCCCGGCGAGGACGATGGTTCCCGCCAGGACGAGGCCCATAGTGTTCTTCAATAACATGGGACACCTCCAGAAGGGCTCTTAACAGAAGTTATCCCGACTCCGCAGTGTGGTGTGTCACAGTTCACTGTGATTTTCGTTACGCGGAAAGCAAAGACACGGCAACTTACTGGGCTCCCCGGTTGGCGTAATTGCTTGCGCGGCTGTGTCACAGGTTCTTTCGAAAGTGTTGTACGGCATGGGTTCCCACGATCCCATCGCGTTCATCGGCGTACCGATCTTCCTGCTGGGCGTTGCGTTTTTGGCGAGTTATATCCCGGCGCGGCGCGCGACAAAGGTCGATCCGGTCGTGGCATTGCGCTACGAATAATGTCGCAGCATACGGGCGGAGAATCCGGCTGACGAACTTCCCGAACTATGTCCGCTGAAGCTTGACGCCCTCACAGCGCTCCGGTAGCGTAAACTGGCTACGGAGCGATCCCTGAGAAATTCATGAGAATTTTATTTGTGGCATCGGAGGGGCTGCCGTTTTCGAAGACGGGCGGCCTGGCGGATGTGGTGGAAGCCCTACCGAAGGCGCTGGTGGCGCAGGGCCACGAGTGCGCCGTGGTCCTGCCGCGATACCGCGGAACGAAGGCGACGGCGGTAGTGATGCCGAGCTTGACAATTCCGATGGGCGGGACGCGGCTGCGTTTTCCGGCGATCGCCGACGGCACGCTGCTGAATGGCGTGCGCTACTACTTTGTAGACGATCCCGAATATTTCGATCGCGACGGTTTGTATGGCGGGAGCGCTGGAGATTATCCGGACAACCCCGAGCGGTACGCGGAGTTCTGCCGCGCGGCGATAGAGGTGGCGAAGCATGTCTGGCCGGCGGACGTGATTCATTGCCAGGACTGGCAGACGGCGTTGGTGCCCGTGCTTCTGCGAACCTCCTACGGAGACGATCCGCTGGTCAAAGATATTCCAGTGGTTTTCTCCATTCACAACATGGGGTATCACGGACAGTTTGCCAAAGGAGTGTTGGAGCGCGTAGGAATTCCGCAGGAAGTATTTCATCCAAGCGGGCTTGAGTTTTACGGGTACGTGAATCTGCTGAAGGGCGGATTGGTTTATTCGGATTACTTGACGACGGTCAGCCGGAGATACGCGCAGGAAATCCAGACGCCGGAATACGGATACGGGCTGGATGGTGTTGTGCGAGGACGCGCGGACCGGCTGGTGGGAATATTGAACGGCGTGGATTACGCGGCGTGGAACCCGGAGAAGGACAAGTTGATTGCAGTGAAGTATTCGGCAAAGGATTTGAGCGGAAAGCAGGTGTGTAAGCAGGAACTGCTCGATTTGTTCGGATTGTCGCACGACCACCTGGAAACGCCGTTGATCGGAATCGTGTCGAGGTTCGCAGACCAAAAGGGCTTTGATTTGATCGCGGAAAAAGCACACGAGTTGATGCGCGAAGATTTGGTCCTGGTGGTGCTTGGAACGGGCGAGCGCAAGTATGAAGATTTGTTCCGGGCGTTGGCGGCGGCGTATCCGGGGCGCGTGGGCGTGAAGATCGCGTACGACAACACGCTGGCGCACAAGGTGGAAGCGGGTGCGGATATGTTCCTGATGCCTTCGCGCTACGAACCCTCAGGCTTGAATCAGATGTACAGCTTGAAGTATGGTACGGTGCCGATTGTGAGAGCCACCGGCGGGTTGGACGACAGCATCGAGCCGTTTGACCTGGAACACGGTACAGGGACCGGGTTCAAGTTCAAGGAATATACCGGCGAGGCTCTTTTGTTCGCGGTTCGGCAGGCGCTCCATCACTACATGGATGAGCGGATCTGGAAGCGCATCCAGTTGAACGGGATGGCGAAAGATTTTTCGTGGAAGACGCCCGCGGCGGAGTATGCGAAGCTGTATGAGGCCGCACGTGCCTCTCGCGGATTGTCCTCACTCGCGCAAAATTCAAGAACGGCCGCACCAGGCTCGGAAGAAACGGGCCGCGGAGCGGGGCAGGGAACTCAGGCCGCGGGGCAAGCCCCTCGAGGACCAGGGCAAGCCGCACGAAACCAAAAGCCTGCTGGAACATCTAATTAAATCGAATAAGGAGAGCGAAGCGGTCCGCCTGAGGCGGATAAGCCGCTGAGGACAAAGAACATGGCAGACAATTCAATTCAGTCAGCAACCGATGGAAATTTTGAAGCCGAGGTTTTGACGGCCAGCAATTCACAACCGGTAATGGTCGACTTCTGGGCGGAATGGTGCCGCCCGTGCCACATGCTCGCGCCCACGGTGGCGGAGATCGCGCACGACTACGCGGGAAAGCTCAAAGTAATGAAGCTGAACGTGGATGAAGCGATGAATTCCGCGGGAAAATATCGCGTTCAGGGAATCCCCACGCTGCTGCTCTTCAAGAACGGACAAGTCGTCGAGCAGATTGTGGGAGCGGTGCCGAAGGAACAAATCACTAAGGCGCTCGAGCGGCACATCGCGTAAATTGGAGAGCTGTCGCGGCGCTCCGCGATTCGATCGGGGCGCTCCCGATTTTTGTTTTTGTTTGGCCTCGATCGTTTCGCCTACCACTGCGGGCAAAACTCCTGACATAATCTTCGCGCAAGCCACTATCGAATTGTTGCGGCGGAGGAAGAGTGCGTCAGCAGAGAGGTTCTGTGGAGGAAACGCGGGATCCGCTTTCTCCGGCCGATACGCCGCCTCGGCCTTATCCTCGACTCTTCTTTTGGTGCTTTGTCCTGGTTTTAGGGCTGTTGAATGTGTGGGCGCGGCGCAACGACGTCACGCCGGACAGTATTTCGTATATCGAGATTGGCTGGGCTACGGCGCGCGGCGGTTTGCACCAGCTTGTTAACGCCTACTGGAGTCCGCTTTATCCCTATCTGTTGAGTCTTGTCTTTCGGATCTTTCATCCCCCTGTACAGTGGGATTTCACGGCTGCCCATTTGCTGAATTTTGCCGTTTATATAGCAAGCTTCGCTTCCTTCGGCTTGTTTCAGAACGAATTGAATTTGCAGCGAGAAACCGCGGGCGAACCACCAGGGAAATACTTGCCGGTCTCAGCGCGCACTGTTTGGGTGTGGGGCTGCGTCTTTTTTCTGTGGGCTAGCTACTATTGGCTGGGCCCGGTGTGGGTGACGCCGGACTTGTGCGTTGCCGTGCTGGTGTATCTCGCTACTGCCCTGCTATTTCGCATTCGGAGCGGACGAGGCAACTGGCTGGTGTTTGCGGGATTGGGGGTATTGCTGGGACTTGGATATTTGGCGAAGGCGGCGATGTTTCCACTGGCCTTCGTTTTTCTCTTCAGCGCTTTCTGTCTGAGCCGGAACGCAGGCGCATCTTATGTTGGTGCGGCGCTGCGAACTCTGGTGGCAGCGGCAGTGTTTGCGGGAATCGCGCTGCCGTTTGTTCTGGCGCTTTCGGCGGCGAAAGGACGACCCACATTCGGCGATTCCGGGCGCATCAACTACGCCGAATTCGTGAATCGCGCGACGAGATTCGTGCATTGGCAGGCGGAGCCTGCCGGAACCGGCATCCCGCTTCATCCGAGCCGGAAGATTTTCTCGGACCCGGATGTCTTTGAGTTTTCCTCTCCGGTGCAGGGTTCCTATCCGCTCTGGTATGACCCCTCCTATTGGTATGACGGTATACGGCCCCATTTTTCCGTGAAGGCGCAGGTTTGGGCGCTCTATCGCGCCTCGAACATGTATTTGAAAATATTTTCAAAGAGCGGCGCGCTTTGGGTCGTGTTGGTGGTGATTTTGGTTGTCAGAAGAAAGCTGCTTGGATGGGGAAGATCTTCTTCTGGAGCGTGGCTGGTGTTCTTGCCCTCGGTGGCAGCGCTGGCGATGTACTCGGTGGTGCATATCGAATTTCGATACTTCGCTCCGTTCCCGCTGATGCTGATGATGTGGTTGTTGTCAAGAATGAAGATCGCCACCGGGGCGGGGCCGCTCTTGATAAAACGCTTTCATTTTGTCTTCCTATTGGCACCGGCGCTTGCCATTGCGTGGGCCGCTGGCCGCGATCTCTATGAAGTAGTGCGCAACAAGCCCTATGAACCATGGGTCGTCGCGCAACGGCTGCACGAAATGGGGATTGCGTCAGGAACTGATGTCGGGTATATCGGAACCGGCTTGGATGCCTACTGGGCGCACCTCGCGGGCCTACGCATCATTGTGGAAATTCCAGACCAGCAGCAATCGCGGTTCATCGGCGCAAATGCGGCGCGAAGACAGCAGGTTCTCGCGCTGTTTTCTTCAGTAGGAGCCAAAGCTGTGGTTACAAAGAACGCCGATGCAGCCAATTCTGCAAACGGCTGGCGCCCAATCCCGGGAACGCATCATTTTATATGGCAGCAGCAGTGGCTCATCGCTGCGCCGGAGAAGAAGTAAATACTGGGTTGCTAGTGAGAACACAAAGTCCATGACAAGAAGCCAGCAAATCATCAGGGTGCGTTGTGCATGGGCGAAGAATGAATTGAACATCCCGTATCACGACGAGGAATGGGGTGTGCCTGTTCATGACGAGCACACCTGGTTTGAGTTCTTGATTCTGGAAGGCGCACAGGCGGGATTGAGCTGGGACACGATTTTGCGGAAACGCGCGCGGTATCGTGAAGTGTTTGACGCTTTCGATCCGGCCAAAGTGGCGCGCTACGACCAGAAAAAAGTCCGCGAACTGCTCCGCGACGCCGGAATCATCCGCAACCGACTGAAAATCGACAGCGCGATAAGCAACGCTCGCGCCTTCCTCGATCTCCAGCGTGAGTTCGGCACGTTTGACGCCTACATCTGGCGTTTCGTTGGCGGCCAGCCCAAACAAAACGCCCGGAAGTCCCACAAGAGCGTCCCGGCAAGAACCGCTGAATCCGACGTTCTTGGCAAAGATCTTCAGAAGCGCGGATTCCGCTTTGTCGGCTCCACGATTTGCTATGCACTCATGCAAGCCACGGGCCTGGTGAACGACCATCTGGTGTCGTGTTTCCGCCATCGAGATTTGTCGAAATAAGTAAGCGATCAAGCCTTGCTTGCGTTGAGGGCGGGGCGAGCTTACGATAGGAACCTGCCGTTTCTTGGTGCTTTCCAGAGAAGTTTTGACGAAGTTAAGACTGCGACGCGGAAGTGTGGTTGAGCGGAGGGAAGTGACAGGCAAGAATGCCTGTCCTACCTTGGGGAGAGGGCCTGGATGAAATCCGTGGTGGTGGTGGGGGCGCAGTGGGGCGACGAGGGGAAAGGCAAAGTCGTCGACTATCTTTCCGGGTCCTTCGACTACATTGCGCGCGTTGCGGGCGGCCACAACGCCGGCCACACGGTCATCATTGGCAAGGACCGGTATGTGCTGCAGCTCATACCCTGCGGGATCTTGCGGCCTAAGCAGCAGGCCGTGATCGGAACGGGCACGGTGGTGGATCCAGCGGCGCTGGTGGCGGAAATTGCCACGCTCGGCAAGGTCGGGATCGACGTGAAGGGGCGATTGCACGTCAGCAACCGTGCGCACCTGATTTTTCCGTATCACCGGGAGTTGGACAAAGCCGCGGAAGGCGCGCGCGGCGCCAACAAGATTGGGACGACTTCCCGCGGCATCGGCCCGGCATACGAGGACAAAATGGCGCGGCGCGGACTGCGCATGTGCGATTTACTGGACCCGGAGCTATTTCGAAAAAAAGCCGCTCACGTCGTTGCGGAAAAAAACCGGCTGGCGAAAGGTGCCTACGGCGCGGATATCGATTTTTCACAGGAAGTGGATGAGACCCTGAAGCTGGGTGAAAAGATTCGTGAGTACATTTGCGATACGGCGGAACTGTTGAATCGCGCGCTGGACGACGGGAAGTCCGTGCTGTTCGAAGGCGCGCAGGGGACCATGCTGGACATCGACCACGGCACGTATCCTTATGTCACCTCTTCCAGCGCCACCTCCGGCGGCGCGGCGACTGGCGTGGGCGTGCCGCCAACAAAAATCAAGAACGTGCTGGGAATCTCGAAAGCGTACACCACCAGAGTCGGTAGTGGACCGTTTCCGACGGAGATGCCCGACATCGAAGCGAAAGAAGTGCGCGAACGCGGAAAAGAATTTGGCGCGGTAACGGGCCGTCCCCGGCGCTGTGGCTGGCTGGACTTACAGGTCCTGCGCTACGCCAAGATGATCAATGGGATCGATTCGCTGGTGATCACCAAGCTGGATGTTTTTGATACCCAGCGGGAAATTCAGGTGTGCGTGGGGTACAAATACAAAGGCACCCCGCTAAATGAAATGCCTGCGCTCGCGGAAGAATACGAGCACGTCACGCCGGAATACAAGACACTCGCTGGGTGGAATGAAACAACTTACGGCGTGAAAGAGGGCGCGAAGCTCCCGAAAGCGGCGATCGACTATCTGCGTTTTATTTCCGATTTTCTGCAAGTCGAAATCGGGATGATTTCCACCGGACCCGAACGCGACGCGACGATTGTGCCGGCAGGTACCTTGCTCGCCCGTTGGCTATAGCCAGCACTGCCAGATCCACACCATGCTCAGCTACGAGCAAGCCCGGAATAAAGTCATCGAACAAGTTGCGAAGAGGGAAGGACCGCGCGCGACCACCGTCGTTAGCGTGTGGGGCGCGCTAGGATTGGTGTTGGCCCAGGACGTGAAGACAGACCGCGAGTATCCGCCGTTTGACCGCTCGACGCGCGATGGGTACGCGGTTCGTTCGAAAGAGGCGGCACCGGGCGCGCAACTGAAGTGCGTGGGAGAAATCAAAGCGGGCGACACGGTGACAGACGCGCTGGCCGAGGGAACTTGTCTGCAGATTACGACCGGCGCCGCTGTTCCGTCAGGCGCGGATGCTGTAGTGATGATTGAACACACCAGCCGTGAAGGCGATCTCGTGCGATTCGAACGGGCGGCGCAGGCCGGGCAGAACATCGTGCCGCGGGGAAGCGAAGCGGCAGCCGCGCAGACCATCTTGACGCCGGGCATGCGACTCGGATACGCGGAACTGGCTCTGGCGGCACAAGTCGGCGCCATTCAATTGCAATGTGCGCAGCGGCCGCGCGTGGCGATTCTCTCGACCGGGGACGAAGTCGTTTTAATAGACGAAACCCCCGGCCCGTTTCAGATTCGTAACAGCAATAGCGTTTCTCTTGCCGCCCAGGTGCGAATTGCGGGCGGCGAGCCGGTTGTCCTCGGGAACGCGGCGGACCGCATTGAGGATTTGGGTGACAAAATCGAGCGCGGGTTGAAGGAAGACGCGCTGGTGCTTTCCGGCGGCGTTTCGATGGGAAAATACGACCTCGTGGAAAATGCTCTCAAGGCCATGGGCGCTGAATTCTTTTTCGATGCGGTAGCCATTCGGCCGGGGAAGCCCGCGGTGTTTGGAATGTGCCAAGGCAAGCCGGTGTTCGGTTTGCCGGGGAATCCGGTATCGACGATGGTGACGTTCGAATTGTTTGTGGCGCCCGCGATTGATTTGTTGAGCGGCGCGGAGGCGCGCGCGTTGCCGCTGGTTGAGGCGCGGCTGGCGGAAGCAATGAAGGAAAAGCCTGGGCTCACCCATTTCCTGCCCGCGCGCGTGGAGTGGAATGGGCCAAGACCGGAAGTGAAGGCGCTAAAGTGGCAAGGCTCGGGCGATATTGCGGCATTGGCAAAGGCGAATTGCTTCCTGGTGGTGCCAGCTGACCGAGAAACCATGGAGATTGGTGAGAGCGTTTCTATATTGCTGAGAAAGGATGTAGTTTAGGCGCGCGGACATGGCAAAGCTCTCCCACTACGGCAAGAAAGGCGAAGTCCGAATGGTCGACGTGTCGGAGAAAGCGGTGACGACACGAACGGCGGCGGCGCAGGGTTTTGTGAAAATGAAGCCGCGCGTGGTGCAGGCCGTGCGGCGGCTGAAAAACCCAAAAGGCAATCCGCTGGAGGTGGCTCGAATCGCGGGAATCGCGGCCGCAAAGAAGACCGCGGAGTGGATACCTCTTTGTCACCCACTGCCGTTGACGCACATTGATGTGACCGCACGCCTGTGCCAAAATGGCGTGGAAGTACGATCCACAGTGACCACGGCCGCCCAGACGGGTGTGGAAATGGAAGCCCTGGTCGCCGTTACCGCTGCGGCCCTCACAGTCTACGACATGTGCAAAGCCCTCGATAAAGGGATGGAGATTACGGACATTGTTCTCACCGAGAAGACCGGCGGGAAGAGCGGGGATTTCCGTCGGCGGAAGGCTCCGCAGAGGCGCGCGCGATGAGCACCGGAGGCAGCAAGACCGTCAAGCTGCTGCTGGCGGACGATAATCCGCTGGTGCGCGACCTG
Source organism: Candidatus Acidiferrum sp. (assembly GCA_041485085.1). GTDB lineage: Bacteria > Acidobacteriota > Terriglobia > Acidiferrales > UBA7541 > Acidiferrum. Next base: position 5,975 of record JBGPIX010000008.1, on the reverse strand, counting down.
ATTATCAAGGGGCTTGAACCTTACTGCGAAGTCGAAGCGTCCACGGACGGAGCCGACGCGCTTCTGAAGGTCGTGGATGCGCCGCCCGACGTAATTCTCTGCGATTACAAGATGCCGGGCCTGGACGGCAGGCAACTTTTTGAGAAACTGCGCGCCCGCGAGTCTACCCGGCACATCCCGTTTCTGTTCATGGCCAGCCGCCCGGACATCGAAGAGCGTTTGCGGCCGCTGGTTGACGGCGTCGAGGATTTCATCACCAAGCCATTTTTGATTAAAGATTTGGTGCGCATCGCTAAAAAAGTTGTCGATCGCCTGCACCTCGAAAAGCTGCAGAAGAAAGCCTCGCGGCCGGGTGTCATTCAAGGGCGGCTGGAAGAGATGAGCATGATCGACTTGATGCAATCGCTGGAGATGGGTCAAAAGTCGTGCCGGTTGATTGTGCAGCAAGGCGGAGTGCAGGGCGAACTTTATTTTGCGAGCGGACAATGCCGCGATGCGAAGGTCGGAAAGGTCGAAGGCGACGACGCGGTTTACAAAGTTGTTTTGTGGACAGCGGGGGAGTTTGAAATTGATTTCAACGCCGCGAATGCCTCCACGAAGACGACCACCACGCGCAACACAACCGGCCTATTGATGGAAGCGATGCGGCTGATGGATGAGGCCAATCGCGATACGGTAGGGGCGCCGTGAGTCTCCCGAAGAATCCTTCCTGATGCGCGTAGCGGTCCTAACTATCAGCGACTCCGTGACCAAGGGCGAACGCGAGGATTTGTCCGGCCCTGCCGTTGTGGCGTTCTGCCGGGGACTGCATTGGGAAGTTACCTCCTCTCTGTGCGTGTCCGACGATCCTGCAAACATTCGAGAGCAGTTGCGCGCCGTTGCGGATTCCGGCCGCGTGGATGTTCTCTTGACCACCGGCGGAACAGGCATTGGGCCCCGGGACAACACGCCGGAAGCAACTCAAGCGGTTGCTGACAGAATTGTGCCAGGACTCTCTGAAGAAATGCGGCGAAGGGGCCTGGAGAAGACGCCGACGGCCATACTCTCGCGCGGCACCGCCGCAGTGCGAACCAAGACGCTGATCGTCAATCTGCCAGGAAGCCCGAAAGGCGCAATCGAGTCGTTGGAAGCTGTAGCCCACCTGCTGCCGCACGCAGTCAAAGTTCTCCACGGCGCGCGTCACGACTGAAACCAAAGAAGAGAAACAAGAATACTTCCCGGGTTCGGACTGCGGTACCGCGCGGGCTAATCACGCTTCAAGGGGATGAGAGCGCGGAGGCGGGGTTCGCGGAAGAAGAGGCCGCCCCAGACGAAAACACCAATAATTACTGGAAATACAAATTTGGGATCACCGACACGCAGGTGGGTGACCGTAGCGCCGCCGAGATAACCGGTCAGGAGAATAGCGCCGAGCACGGAAGTACGAGGAACGAGGTAGACGGCCGTGCAGATGAGTTCAAGAATGCCGAGGCGGGCGACGAGGCTTTGGGCAAAGCCGATCTGCGCAAATCCCTGGAGGACAGGAGCCGGCTGCACCAACTTCGCAATCCCACTGGACACCAGGAACAGGACAGGTATGGCGCTGACAATGTAACTGACCCACAGCATTGCTTTCGAGGTTTGAGACTGAGTCTCTGATGTCATGAAACGTCCCTCCAGAGCTCCAGTAATTTGAAATCGACGAAATTGTAGACCGTTTACTCTGATGCAGGGAAGTGGCATTACGCCATGCGGTACACGAGACTTGCGTCTAGCCCCCGGCTATGGCCCCAATGATGAGAAGCGGCTCGGCTCCCGACGCGACCGCTTCGGGAAACGGTGTATCCGGCGGCTCAAGAGAATAGTCTTCCGAGCAGGCAAAGAAGCGCAGGAACGGGCGCCGCTCTTGCGTGACATGATCGCGGATGGTGCCGCGCAGCATCGGATATTGTGCCTCGATAGCGTCGAGCACGGAGCGCTGCGTAACTGGGCCCGCAATCTCCAGTTGCACCTCGGAACTCACGTGCGCCAGCGTCCGCAGGTGGCCCGGAAGTACGACGCGGATCATGACAGCGTCTGGACTTCCACCGAGAGCACTGCGGGAAGATGCTGCGCGATGGGAGCCCAGTTGTCCCCGGCGTCCGCCGAAGCGTACACCTGCCCGCAGGTGGTGCCGAAATAGACGCCGCATTTATCGAGCGAGTCGACTGCCATGGCATCGCGCAATACGTTTACGTAGCAATCGCGCTCTGGCAGGCCTTTTGCAAGTTCCTCCCACTCGTTTCCGCCAGTCTTGCTGCGGTAAACGCGCAACTTGCCATCGAGAGGGAAGTGCTCTCCATCGCTCTTGATGGGAACGACGTAAATGGTCTCCGGCTCGTGCGCGTGAACGTCGATCACGAAACCGAAGTCGGTCGGCAAATTGCCGCTCACTTCTTTCCAAGAGTCGCCGGCGTTGTCGCTGCGCATCACGTCCCAATGCTTCTGCATGAAGAGCACGTCTGGGCGCGAAGAGTTCATCGCAATGTGATGAACGCAGTGGCCGACTTCGGCGGTGGGTTCTGGAATGTATGCCGAATAAAGTCCTTTGTTGATGGGCTTCCAAGTTTTGCCGCCGTCGTCGGTCCGGAATGCTCCCGCTGCCGAAATGGCAATGTAGATTCGCTTGGGATCGCTCGGGTCCAGAATGATGGTGTGCAGGCACATTCCGCCGGCGCCGGGCTGCCAGCGCGGGCCGGTGCCATGGCCGCGCAGTCCCGAGAGTTCCAGCCAGTTCTGTCCGCCGTCGGTCGAGCGGAACAACGCGGCGTCTTCTATTCCGGCATAGACTGTGTCCGGATCCGTGAGCGATGGCTCGAGATGCCAGACGCGTTTGAATTCCCATGGATGCTGCTTGCCGTCGTAGAACTGATGAGTAGTGAGAGGCTTCCCGGTTTCGGCGGAGGTGTCGTAGACAAATTTGTTGCTCTCGCCTTTGGGCATGCCCCCGGGCCCCTTCTGTTCGCCAGGCGGCGTCCCGGGTTGTATCCAAGTTTTCCCACCGTCGTCGGAGCGCTGAATGATCTGCCCAAACCAGCCGCTGCATTGCGAGGCGTAAATGCGGTTTGGGTCGACCGTGGAGCCCTTAAGGTGATACATCTCCCAGCCCGCGAAGTGAGGACCACTGATGTCCCACTTTTCTCGCTTCCCGTCGGAAGTCAGGATGAACGCGCCTTTGCGCGTGCCAACCAGTACTCGTACCTTGCTCATCTTCCACCCCTTACTGAATTTTAGGCATGTACTCTAGAGCTATCGAAGGTTTTGGTCCAGCACTGCTGACCACGCAATAATTTTGGTGCTGGGAAGCGTCAAATTACTCAGACCGCAGCGCCTCGATGACGTTGATGCGCGCGGCGCGCGCAGCCGGCCATGCCGACGCGGCTACTGCCGCGGCCAGCAGTACGAGCACCGAACCGACCACCGGCAAGGCACTCGGCATGCGCACGTCCTGGAAGTAGCTGCCCGCCAAGCGCGCCAGTACATACCCGCACAATGCGCCGGCGAGGACTCCCGCCATGGCCATCACTGCCCCTTCGGCGATGACTCCTTTCAGCAAATCCCGCGGCTGGGATCCAATGGCCAGCCGGATGCCGAACTCGCGTGTGCGCGCGCTGACCGAAAAGGCCAGAACGCCAGCGACGCCGACCAAGGCAATGGCCAGCGCCACGGCCGCAAAGACGCCGAACACAACAGTGTTAAGACGATCCGGAGTGAGAACTTCGGCGCGAACGTCTTCGAGGGTAGCGGCGCGCTCAACGGGCTGGTCGATGGACATGCCGCGAATAATCTGCGTGATCGGCGTGACGAGAGAATAAGGATTTGCGCTAGTGTGGATGAACAGGCGACCGCCAAAGATGGGACCCTCTTCGAAGGTGCTGTATATGGTGAGGCTGGGGCCAGGAACGACGTGTTCGTCGTCAATATCGGCAGTGACCCCGATGATTCGATGCGGCGCGGTACTGATCCCGGGGATGAATTTCATCACCGGATCCGTCCAATAGACATGCCGATTGACGGCATCTTGGCCGGGGAACATACGTTGAGCGAGAGTTTGACTGACGATAACGACGAGCTCTTTACCTTTTTCGCCGTCGAGCTCATTGAAATCACGCCCGGCGATGATTGGAACGCCGAGCGCGGCAAAAAAGCCGGGAGAGATGGTGCGCATCTGGGCGCGAGGATCTTCTTCGCCGGATCCGCGGACGTGGCCGTCGGCAGAAAACTGCAAGCCGGGGCCAAAGTTTCCCGCATCGCGCCAGGGAACCACAATTCCAAACGCGGTCTTGGTCACACCTGGCAACTCTTCAATCCGGCGGATCGATTCCTTGTAGAAATCGATGACTTGTTGAGGAGTTTTGCCGTAAGAAACAGCCGGGACATTGATGGCCAGCACGTGGCGAGTGTCGAGGCCGGTCTGCGCCGCCTGGATTGCCAGAAGCGTCTTGAGCAGCATGCTGGCGCCGGCGAGGAGTATGAAAGATGCGGCGATTTGCGTGATGGCAAAGATACGGAGCCGGCGATTCGTGCCTCCCGTGATGCGCACGCTGCCGCTCGACAGACCCAAACCACCCGAGGCGTCAGCCGATGGCAGGCGCGGGACGAACGCCAAGAGCACCGCCGAGACCACGGCCAGGGCCGCTCCCACCCACAACATGCTGGAGTCCACCGTCAAATCCAGCGCGCGGACGGAGAAGCGAGATGCGTAGCGAGCGAGCACGGCGAGGAGCGGTCGCGCGCTAACTACGCCTAGAGTGGCGCCGGCGACGCAAAGAACGAGACTCTCCGCCAACAAAGTGCGGCGCAGTGCGCCAGCGCTCGCTCCCAAAGCCGCGCGGACCGCGAGTTCGCCCTCGCGGCGCACGCTGCGCGCGAGGATTAGATTGGCGACGTTGGAGCAAGCGATGATAAACACTAGGCCGGAGGCGGCAAGAAGAACAAGGAGAACGGTTCGAGCGCCGGAAGTGATCTGCTCACGGAGGAGTTTGGAGTCGATTTGGAAATGTGCTTGGGGCGAATAGGCGTCGGCATGATCCTTGATCATCGCGCTGTAGACGGTGCGAAGTTCGGTGCGGGCCTGCTCAATGGTTGCGCCGGGAGCGAGGCGGCCGAACAGTTCCGTCATGCGGTGGACACGGCCGTTCTGCATCGTCGCCGACAGATGATGGGGGCTGGTGACAATGTTGGCAATGATTTCGGTATCCGAGGGATAGGGAATGGAGGGTTCGAGAACGCCGATGATGGTGGCAGCTCTATCGCCGAAGCCGCTGCCGAGGCGAAGAGTCTTTCCGATGACGGAAGGATCGCTCTTGTATGTGGTCGACCAGAAACGATAGGTCAAGACGGCCACGCCAGCGGCACTAGGACCGTCGTCTTGTGGACCGATGAGGCGGCCAAGGACGGGATGGAGGCCCACCACGTCAAAATAGGAGCCGTCCACGACGCCGGCGCGAACTTCCCGGGGCTCGCCGAGGCCGATCATCGTGAAACCCACGGTGGAGAACTCGCCGAAGGATCGGAGTGTTTTGACGCCCGCGCGCAGGTCTTGAATTTCCGGCACGGAGAATGCAACTTCCCCGGGGCCGAGACCCGGCGCGCTTTGCTGGATGTAAATGAGGCTTTCCTCGTCGCTGTTCACAAGCGGCCGGAGGAGCACGCCGCGCACCAGGCTGAAGATCGCCGCGTTCGCACCGATGCCGAGCGCTAGCGTGAGCACCACGGTGATGGTAAGTCCCTTGGTGCGCGCGAGCGAGCGGACGGCGAATTTCAGGTCGTGCAGGAAGGTGGTGAAGACCTCCGGTACTTGCGAATCCATGTGGTTCCCGCTCATGATATTACTCCTTGCAGGTGCTCGGCGAAGCGTTCGAGGGTCTGGCGAGCCCCTTCGATGGCTCCGTATTTGTCGACGATGTGGTCGCGCTCCGCGGCCGATGGGAAGAGCATCTGCATGGTGAGGCGGG
>JBGPIX010000007.1:0-38772 GCA_041485085.1 Candidatus Acidiferrum sp. | reverse complement strand
CCGGTATGCCACTTCTGCCAGTCGCCCAGCGCCGCCAGCGAAAACATCGTCGGCAGAAAATACGTGGCGATGGACAGCGGCACCACGATCGCCAGCGCGATCGGATAATTCCTCTGCGGATTCTCCACTTCCTCCGCCACGCTGGACACTTGCTCGTACCCGGAATAAAGCCACAATCCCAGCGCCAGCCCCACCCCGAAAACCTGGAACGGCGGAACGTGCGGCGGCACCAACGGCGAAAACGGATTGTGCTGCCACTTCGCTGCCGCGATCACGCAAAGCGCCGCAACCACCAGCAGCACGAAAATCGACATCACCGTGGAGACCATCCCGACCATCTGGATGCCCCGCACGTTGATCCACGCCATCACCGCGATGATGAGCACGCTCACCGCGTGGTGCTTCCATCCCACAATCGCCGGGAAACAAAAACTCAGGTAGTCCGTCGCCAGCACCGCGTAAGCCGCCGCCAGAAGAAACGAAGCGCTCCAGTTCCACCACCCCGCCTGAAATCCCCAGAAGTCCCCGAACGCCGCGCGCACCCAGCGGTAGAATCCGCCCTCGACGGGAATCGCGGTGGTGAGTTCCGCGGCGACGAGCGAAACCGGAATGCACCAGAAAAACGGAAGTAAGAGCATATAGAGCAGCGCCAGCCCCGCCCCGCTCGTCCCCACCATGTCCTCAAGCCCAAACGGCCCGCCCGTCGCATACGCATACATCACAAACACAAACGGCAGCAGCCCCGCCTTCCGCACCACCGCGCGTACACCGCTCGTCTTTTTCATCTCGCCGGAATTGCTCAAAGTTTTGCCATCAATGATTCGTCCGCCTGAGCTTGCGAGGCTTCATCACTTCCTCCGCAGCCGCACAAGAAGGTCGTGAAGTTGAGGCCGGGCGCTCGTCTTGTCGGGCAGGGAAGTCTTTTCGGCTGCCACAGTCAGGCGCGATTGTAGAGTTTCAAATTCCTGACGGTGAAAGACGAGATCCTTTTCTGCGATGCCGCCCTTCTCCGTGGAACTAGTCTTTAGTCGGATTAATTCTTCGATGTAGGGCAGATGGAATTTTTCGTTCAGATGAACAAGATTAGCTTCAACTTCGCCGGTTTGCATCAGGTGGGTTCCGGTCAGAAGGACTCGGTACACGTAGAGCAAGGCCTTTGCAGTAGGCGGCTGTTGTTTCTCGAGTAGTTCCCATTGGGTTTCGGCGAAATGCCTGTAGTGGTACACGTGATGGCACGTGATGCATTTCCGGGCGATGCTTTTCAGCTCTTCATGCTCGGGAGAACTCTTAACGATCAGCGGAGAGTACAACTGTTCGAGGACGTAGCCGTTCTTCTTGAGGAGCATGAGAAAGAATTTGTGTGCGTCGTGGGTAACGAGATCGATCTCCATGCCCTTGTGTTCTGTCGAGACCTCGATGGTTTTCCGGCCCAGGTCAAGGCCCACAACCTCTTCAATGGGGAGGATATGGACGCCTCGTAGGTCATAGTCCGAATCCGGCGAAGGAAAGCCGTAGAGATGAGCTCCGCTGATGGTCACAAAAAGCAGAGGATAAGACTCTGGGAAGACGGAATCGAAGATTGCCGGATTGAAAGAAGTCGTCATGAATCTTTCGTCACCATGCTGCGACGAGCTTTAAGCAGAAACTCATTCGCACGTTCGTAATCCGGGTATTCTGGAAGGCGCGTTGCGGCGAAAGCGGCGTCGAACTCCTTATGCAGGCGGAGACGCCAGGCGTTGATGTCTTCCCAAGCCACGTTGCCTCGGCGAATCTCGAGCAACCTGTCGCGATGCTCTTCAATACGTAGAGGGACGAATCCTTCCCGGAGAATCGTGATCCCCGATACCAGCAGCCGAATAAGATGCATAGCGTGCTTCCAGCGGATAGCGCCTTTGTTCCGAAGATCCCCGCTCAATTTCTTGAACTGCGACATCACATAGCCGTTGTACGTCTGATAGATAAGCTGAGATAGAAAGATGGAGCGCATCGCGAGCAGTTCTTCCGCGAGTGGAGTTGCCAGTTCCACCGAAGGGGTATAGAGGCACTCCAAAATATTCGGATTTGCCTTTAGGGCCAGCAAAAGAAACTTTTCAATTTCCCAGTAGCACTCCTGAGTCTCCTGATTCTCGATCTGCTCCGGCAAGCCGAAGAGCGACCATTGTAAATGCGCAGGGGGAAGGAAAATCCCCCTTCGATCAAAATCAGAAGCGTCTTCGGCGAGGCCAAAGGCGCAGGATCCGACGACGCAGCGATAGATGATGTATTCGTTTAGATCGGGTTGTGTATCTTGAGTTCTTCCGTGGTGCGCGGAATCAAGTTGAAAGTGCTTGCGAATAGCCAGATTTTCCCGTGGAAAAATGACAATCGAGCCATCCGTCAGACGCACCTGATAGGAATCCGGAAGTTTTTCCGCGGGCCCAATGATGACCCCCACGGAACCTTGATGGCAGATTTCGTCACCCCTCGGACCTTTGCCGGGCGTAAGCGCGACGACTTGCGTTCCAATTGGCAGCGATCTGGTGGTTGGTAGGCGTCCCATGGATTGGCGAAGCCTAGCACCGGAGCAAGCCAGCTACAACCTGGGACGAGTGGAGCAGACATCAGCTAGGACGGGTTTTGAGTGACCAACTGGCGTACCCTTCACGGCCTCGATGTGGGATCTGATTTTCCCGCTCCTTCATCTAGAAATACCCCGATTTGTTCAAGGGCCGCTTTGAGTTCATCAGCGTTCATCATCACAATGCCAGCAGGGCCGACGATGAGAACCTGGCCGCATCGAACTAGAAAATCCATTCCGACTACAGTGGACGTGTGCTCTGAAATAGAAAACAGCCCTTGGACAAAAGTATCTCCTTCCAGGCACGCATATCCGTGCGCAAGAGGGACCGGCTCTGAAGTCTTGCCGTTTGCCAGAGTGTACAAAGTCGTTGCATGCGCCTTCAGGCTCATAAGACTGGCTGACGCAGCCGGGATAGAAACAAAGCCGCTGAATCCGGTATCAACCAGAGCCGTCTGCTTTGCGCTCTTCTTACCGTCGGGAGAGATCAAAATGTCAATGTAGGGGTGCCCATTTACAACGGTTCCAGCTCTAGGACGCACAGCTCATGTACCATCCAGCCTCGAAGGCGGCCTTGTGCCCAACCCTCACTAAGTGGAAAAGGCCGTTAGGATCTTTTTCGAGAGCCAGGCGGATGGCACCTTCTCCCGTGTCGGCCAAAGTGGCCTCGCCATTACTTATATTGATCGCTACAAATTTCCCATTGAAACTCTTTTCCATCTCTGCTCGATACTTCTCGCTGTAGATAGCCTCGCCGCGTTCCGCGATTTCGTGGAAAGAAGGAGTCGTCCGTATGGTTTCTTCTGGCATGCTTTGTCTCCTCCCGCCGTCATGATATCACTTCCATGAACTGCGCGAACTCGCAAACGGACCGGGCCTCGGCAGGTGGAGGGGGCGTCAACCGCTAGGACGATCTTGGGCGCCGCATCCGTTCGATTTTAAGGGTGCGGCTTTGATTTTCTCGGCCCCTCCTTTTGCATCCCCCAGAATTTTCTTCCGCCCCAGCGAGCTCTACCCCTTTGTTTTCTTCTCTTTGCGCGAGCATTCGAAGAGATGTGCCCATTCTCTAAATATTAGTACTTTAAAAATAATTGACCAATATATTTAATAGTGCTATCGTGAGTCGTGAATTCTCGATACCACCTCCGCCAAAACAGCTCTCATCCTTCTCTCTTCGTCTATTCCATGTCTGCACCTCCCGCCTTGGAACGGTCGACCTCCTTTTCGTTAACCTTTCAACATTCAAACGTGTGCTCATGTTTTGACCTATCCCTTTTACTTTCAAATATTTGCGCACTCTTCTGCACTCACGAAAAACTCAACTCGTTTGTTTTCATGCGCTTCCGCACTCTTTGCCAAAAACCACCCGGAGTGGGGGTACCCCCCTCCGCCTTTCTGGCACCAGGAGCCCCGTCAATCACTGAGGCGCGGGTCGAAGAGGAAGGGAACGGGCTTGCCGATCCGGAGCTTGAAGAAATGGGGATGGGCGGGATTAAGGAGGAAATTGGATTCGGAAGGGATGACGACACTGGGAACTTGGAGGACAGGCGAATTGGCGCTGGCGAGCCAGGCATCGCCGATGGCGTGCGTGCTTCTTGGCGCAGGATAGGCACGCCAGTTCTTTGGAAGAAAATGCGGGGAGAGACGTTCGATAAGGTGCGGCGGGATGGTGACGGGGATGGCGAGGTAGTGGCGGAGGAGTTTCTCGGAATCGAGATGGACTAGGATTTCGAGGGCGGCGAGTGCTTGGGATTGTGCGGTGTAGATGACGGGGCGGCCCGGAGAGTTCCAGCGGCCACCTAAGAGGCGCGCGCCTTCACCGCTGAAGGCGATCTTGGCGAATTTGCGGTGGACGATTCGCCAGGCGACAGCGTTCATAGAAAGACGGCCACACTCATGGAAAGACGCCGTGCTCAAGCTGGCCGATGAGAGTTTCGACTTCACGAGCGCCGAGTTCGGTGGCGGAGTAGGCAAGCGGAGTGGAACCTGCCAAGACGCGACGCGGAGTGCGGAGCCAGCCAATGGCATCGGCTACGCGGCCGTTGAACAGGCCAACGGCAAGTTCAAAGATGCGGGAGATACGCAGGAGGCGCTCGGATTCCGCGGGCGCCAGCCTGCCGGAAACCTTGCGGCGGGCCAGGGTGCGTGGGGGAATCCCCACGAGGGGCGCGATTTCGCTGATAGGAATGCCACTTTGGGAGGAAAGAAATTCGAGCGCGCGAAAGGGAAGGCCCCGGCGGAGTTCGCGGATGAGATGGGGCGTTGAGGTTGCGGACAGACCAAGGCTTGAGCCTGCGGCGCTAGCGCTGACCGAGCGGCCGGAGGCCGAAGGTCCCTGTTTGTGTGCGAAGCGCCTTTCCATAGAAACAGAATAGGCCGATGTCGCCATGGTGTCAATTATTTTCTGCCAAATGGCATGGCAGAAGATAAGGGTGGTCGAAACCTAGTTGCAACACACGCTGTGAGCGGCGTTGCCGGGTCAACCCACTCTCGATGTGGATTCGGTGCGGAGGCGGGCTATGACCAGGCGGATTTCTTCGTAAGGAATTTCGGAAGGAAGAGCTTCCTTGAGGGGCTTCAGTCGCTCCATTCCCAACTGGCGGCAGGCGGCGGCGATGTGGTTGTAGCGTTCGGGGGCCAGCCAGGTGGGTTGAAATTCGGCTTCGCCTCTTTCGATGAGATCAGCGACCAGGGAGACAACGGCACGCAGCGTTCTCTGCCGAATCTGCGCAATCTCCTCAAACGTGCGGCCTTCTGCCAGCAACTTGAGGGTTTCCTCGGCGGGGCGAGAAGGTTTTGCCTTCCAACTGGAATCCGCGCGTTGCCCTTGCCGGAAATCTTGAATCGCCTCGAGGATTTGCGTCCCATACATCTGAACCTTCTTGTCGCCAAAGCCGGACACGCGCCGCAGTTCCTGAAGGTTCGATGGTTCCACGAGGCACAAATCCTCCAGCGCCGAATCGTGCAGCACCACGAACGCTGGAATCCCCTGTTCCTTGGAGGTGTTCCGCCGCCACTCGCGCAAAAACTCGTTCAATTCTCTATCGACCGACGGTTTAGCGATCGCGCTCGAAACCCGCGGCGGCGCCGCTCGTTTCGGCTGCGTCACTCGCGGCTTGGCACGGCTCCGCTTGCTCTGTTGCGCTTCGATTTTCAGCCAGTCGGGCGTGTCCGCGCAGGCGTCGCAGATTCCGCAGCCAACCCAGCGCGGCGACTCTCCAAAATGGCGGGAGATGAGCGTTTGGCGGCAGTCGCAAGAGTCCACAAAGCGCTGCACTTCGGCGGTGCGCTCTTTGGCGCGCAATCGTTCGGCGGGGTCGGACATCTTTCCGATGAAATACTCATGAATGTTGACGTCCTTGTATTGCCAGAACAAAAAGCAATCGGCCGGGAGCCCGTCGCGCCCGGCGCGGCCCGCTTCCTGGTAATACTGCTCGATGCTTTTCGGCAGCGCCAGATGAATCACCGCGCGCACGGCAGCTTTATTGATGCCGAGGCCAAAAGCCATCGTGCCGACCATGACGCGCACTTCGTCGGACATCCATTTTTCCTGGTTCTCGCGCCGCGCGCTGCTTTCCATCTGGCCGTGATAGCCGATCGCGGCGATGCCGTTTTCCGCAAGGAAATCGATGGTGTCTCCCACGCGCGTAATCGTTGGCGAGTAGACGATGATGCTTCCGTCCGAAACTCGCTTGACGGCGCGGAGCACCAATTCATTTTGCGTTCGCGCATCGGTTTGCCGAACGATGTAGCGCAGATTGGGCCGCCGAAAACTGGCGATGTGTTTGTACGGATCGCGCAGGCGGAGCTGCTCGATGATGTCGTGGCGAACGCGCTGCGTGGCGCTGGCGGTGAACGCGGCGATAGGGCGGTCGGGAAAGAGTTCGCGCAGGCGGCTGAGCTGGCGATATTCAGGGCGGAAATCGTGGCCCCACTCGGAAATGCAATGCGCTTCGTCGATGGCGAAGAAAGAAACCGGTACGCGGCCGAGCCACGCAGGCGTGCCGTCGAGCGCAATCCGCTCCGGCGAAAGATAGAGAAGCCGATAGTGGCCCTCACTCGCACGGCGAAGGATGACGCTGCGCTGCTCGCTGGAAAGCGAGCTATTCAGGAAACCGGCGGGGACTCCCATTTGTTCCAGCTGCGCAACCTGATCCTGCATCAGCGCGATCAGCGGGGAAACAACGACCACCGTGCGTTGTGCGTCGAGCACCGCCGGCAATTGGTAGCAAAGCGACTTGCCGCCGCCGGTAGGCATCACGACGCAGGCGTCGTGGCCAGCGGCAATGCTCCGGACGATATTTTCCTGGCCGGGGCGGAAGGATTCGTAGCCCCAGTAGCGGTGCAGCGCCTCGAAGAGGCGCGTCGGCGCGTAAGGCCGAGGGCCTTGCTCAGTCATCAGAGGTGCTGGAGAAGCCATGGTTCTCTTTTCCGCGCGGAACGAGCCGCAATATTCGCTTTTGTTTCGCCTGATGTCAAGTGCAATTTTTGCTATGCGCACGCCAATTTCCAATCGCGAATTCGCGCCCACGCAGGTAGCCGCGGCCGCAACTTTAGGATGCGCAGAGCGAAGTTGCCGCGCCCATCGGCAGGTGCCATAATTCGAGTTCAAACTGCACGTTCTGTGTTCGCGGCGATTGGTTCAGCAGCGACGCACAAGCAGCGGTTTCTGAGGGGGTCTTATGGGAGTGCGCGATAGCTGGCTGGAGAAACGGGAGAAGGAAGCAGCGGCTGCCAATGGAAATCGGAACATGTCGCAGATGCATTTCGCCCGCCACGGCGGGCAGGGCGTGATTACGGAAGAGATGCGATTTGTGGCCGGCCGCGAAAGGATCGAGCCGGAACTGGTGCGCAGCGAAGTGGCGCGCGGGCGGATGATCATTCCCGCCAACATCCATCATCGCAACCTGGAGCCGATGGCCATCGGCATCGCAAGCAAGTGCAAGATCAACGCGAACATCGGGAATTCCTCCACCAACTCGAATATCGACGAAGAATTGAAGAAACTGCATCACGCCGTGCATTACGGCGCGGATACGGTGATGGACCTTTCCACCGGCGGTGACATTCCCAAGATTCGCAAGGCGATCATTGATGCGTCGCCGGTGCCGGTGGGCACGGTGCCGGTGTACGAAGCGATTTCGCGGGTACGGCGTCCAGAAGATTTGACGTTTGAATTGATGCGCGAAGTGATCGAAGAGCAGGCCGAGCAAGGCGTGGATTACATGACAATTCACGCGGGCGTGCTACGCGAGCATGTGCCGCTGGTGCGCAAGCGGATTACCGGAATTGTGAGCCGCGGCGGTTCGCTGATGGCGCACTGGATGGAGCATCACAAGAAACAGAATTTCCTTTATGAGAACATCGAAGAGATTTGCAAAATTTTCAAGAAACACGATGTGAGCTTTTCGTTTGGCGACGGCTTACGGCCGGGCTGCATCGCGGACGCGAGCGACGAAGCGCAATTCGCGGAATTGAAAGTGCTCGGCGAGCTGACGAAAAAGGCCTGGGAGCACGACGTGCAAGTGATGATCGAAGGTCCGGGCCACGTGCCGCTGGACAAGATCAAGGAGCAGGTGGACAAGGAAATGGAATGGTGCCACGAAGCGCCGTTCTATACACTGGGGCCGCTGGTGATCGATATTGCGCCCGGGTACGACCATATCACCAGCGCGATTGGCGCGGCGATGATCGGATGGCACGGAGCGTCGATGCTGTGTTACGTGACGCCGAAGGAGCATCTGGGCCTGCCGAACGCGGAAGACGTGAAACAGGGCGTTATCGCTTACAAGATCGCGGCGCATGCCGCCGACGTGGCACGGCACCGGCCTGGTGCGCAGGACCGCGACGATGCGTTGAGCTATGCGCGGTTCTTGTTCGATTGGAACAAACAATTCGAGCTTTCGCTCGATCCGCCGACCGCGAAAGCCATGCACGACGAAAATTTACCCGACGACTTTTACAAAGAAGCGAAGTTTTGCTCGATGTGCGGGCCGAAATTCTGCTCGATGAACATCACGCAAATGGCGGACGCGGAGAGCGGCAAAGACCAGACAGAGCGAAAGCAGAAATTCGTGGAGTTGCTAGCGAAGGTGCAAGGCGCCTGATCCCTGCTTTTCGCATACAAGTCAGAGTGAAATATGACAGCACCTGCACAAGGCTTGACTTACACCGATTCACAATCGCTTATCGTCTCTCTGAGCAAGACGACTCTGAGGTTAGCGCTGCAGGGATTTCAGAAGTATCGACGGATTCTTGAACAGCTCAGCGGGATAGAGAGCTCGTTCGGTCTTGAGCAGTCACCGGTGGCCAGGGAGATCCAGAAGATCGATAATTACATTAGCCTTTGTAAGAAGAATATCGAGGGAATGCAAAATGACCCTTCCGCAGACACTATGGTGCTGTACCGAGATCTCCGCTGGCTAAAAGCAGGCATGCTTTTGAGAATCAACGAACTGAGAGCCCAAAGGGAGACGGAATTTGCGAAGTACACTTCTCTCCCCGTGTTTGTAGTTCAAGCTATAAACGCGAGAATTGCTGAGTACGAGAATCTAGCTGAGTCGGGCTTATTCAATTCGATGGTACCTCATCTCTTGACGTTCGACTCTGTGATGCCTGCACCGATCAAGGTTCAGGTCTCCGATTCGATCATCAACGATCCCAAGGGGTCTCTCTTTGTTATGCGCGTTGAGCTGCTCGACGAAGGGTTGCGTCACCGATGTGGCGACCTATACGAGCAGTTTGCTGCGGACCCTACACACCAAGATAGATTCGATACGGTTCTGAGAGATGCCAGTGTCGTTATCGAGTCGAGGATAAGAGAGACGACGGGTTTGCCAGATAGTCTGATTGGTCAGCCCTTACTCGCAAGGGCGCTAGCGCCGGATACGGGAGAATTGATCTTTAGTGATGATAAGAATGAGCAGAGTGCGTTTCACCTTCTCTTCATAGGTTTCTTTGGATCTATTCGCAACAGTGTGAATCACAGGCTTGTCCCGACGTATACGAAAGAGCGCGCTGCCCAGGTGCTCGGAATGGCCGACTATTTGCTCTTCCTACTGTCACAGGGTCAGCGGCGAAACCCCTCGACGCCAGTCGCGAAGGCGCCATGATTGTTCTAAGCCCGTGGAACTAGACAATCAGTTGCGTGAGGAATCCACCCGCCGAGAGGCGAGCAGGGCGACGAATGGACGACTGGAACAAAGCTGGGAGTTCGCGCGTATCTTGGCGTAAGGATGGTTGTTTCTGCGAGTTGAGTTAGTGCGGAAAGGGGTGAGCATATGACTTTCCTGTTTCTCTCCGCGATATTTTACTTCCTCCCGACGATCCTGGCGCGGCACAAGGCCGACTTTATGGGAATTTTCCTCGTGAACCTGCTTGCCGGCTGGACGGTCATCGGCTGGTTTGTTGCTTTGATCTGGGCCGGCTCCACGGAGAGATACGTTCCTGTCAGGATGGTTCCAGTGGGCGGCGGGCGGTTTTGCAGCCAGTGCGGCGCGCTTTCGCCTTACGGAGCCCATTTTTGCAGCGCGTGTGGCAGAGCGGTATAGCGGAGCGCGCCGGGCAGACTCGTGACGAAATCCCAATCTGAAGAAACCCTGCGAGAAGAGTTCAACCGCTGGGCCGAAGCCGGGCGGGGCGAAGGGATGGAGCAGGATCACCTGCCCATCACGCTGCCGGTGCTGGAGAAAATGCGGCTTGCGCCGACGGACAACGTCCTGGACGTCGGCTGCGGAGCAGGCTGGCTATCGCGGCGACTGGCGAAAGCGGTGCCTGAGGGCCGCGTGGTGGGCATGGACATTTCGGACGAAATGATCCGCCACGCTCGGCGCAGCAGCGTGGACTTCGACAACTTGCTGTTCGTCGCCGGAGAAGTGGCGCAAATTCCCTGGCAGCCGCACTTTTTTTCGCACGCAATTTCGGTGGAGTCTTCCTACTACTGGCCCGATCCCGCCGCGGGCGTCAAAGATATGTTTCGAGTTCTCAGCGAAAGCGGCTCGGCGTGGATCCTGATCAACTACTACCGCGACAATCCGCACTGCCACCAGTGGGGTGATTTGCTAGCGGTGAAGACGCACCTGCTCTCCGCCGAGGAATGGGCGGAGGAATTCCGCGCCGCCGATTTCACGAACGTGGCGCATGAGCGCGTCGTTGATCCTTCGCCATCACCGGAGGTCTACACGGGCCGGTGGTTTCGCGACGCGGCACATCTTCGCGCTTTCAAGGCCGAAGGCGCGCTCTTGGTACACGGAACGAAGTAGCTGGTACAGGTAACTGTTTTGAACCAAATGGTGTAGGTGCAGGTTTTACCATAGCGAGCACTGCTAACATTAAGCCCACGTTATCCCTTCCCTCGGGCCATCTATGCATTCCAGACCGGTTGGGTTGCGTTGCGAGAGTGCATGACTGAAGCTGCGTCCAAATTGTGTGTGCTGGTAGTAGACGATTCGCCCGTTTACCGCAAGCTGGTGGAACATACGCTGGAGGACCAGCCGTATTCACCGGTGTTTGCCAAAAATGGGAGCGAAGCGCTGGAACTCTACGCCGAGCACGCGCCGTCGATCGTGATCACCGATTGGATGATGCCGGATCTCTCCGGGCTGGAGTTGTGCCAGCAGATCCGCGCGGATCTGGTTCACCCCTATACCTACATCATCGTGCTGACGAGCATTTCGGAAAAAGACAACGTGGTGAAGGGACTGGCGGCGGGCGCGGACGATTATCTGACCAAGCCCTTCGATCCGGGCGAATTGCTGGCGCGCATTGGAGTTGGTCGCCGCACCATCGACCTGCACCGCGAAATCGACGGCAAGAACAAATTGCTGGAAGAGATGGCGCATACCGATCCGCTCACGACCTTGCCAAACCGCCGCGCGATCGAAGAGTGGGCCGGGCGGCAACTGCGGGGAGCCGCGCGCCATGGTTATTCCTTGTGGGTTGTTCATGCGGACCTGGATTCGTTCAAGAGCATCAACGACAACTTTGGGCATGACGCGGGCGATCAGGTGCTGAAGGAATTCGCGGCGATTCTGAAGGAATATACGCGCGCATCGGATATCAGCGGGCGCATGGGCGGGGATGAATTCCTATTGGTGCTGACGCATGTCGACGAGGGCCACATCCGGAAGACGGTGGAGCGCCTGCGCGAGCGCTTTGCGTCCAAGAAGTTTTCTTTTGACGGTCAGAGCGTCTCAGTGACGGCGAGTTTCGGAGTTCGTGGATTCCAGGGCAAAGAGCCTCCGGAATTTTCCCTGCTGGTGCGCCAGGCGGACAAGGCGCTCTACGGCGCGAAGCGCGCCGGCCGCAACCAGATCAAGATCGAATCCTCTGGAATTCTCGTTCCTTAACCCCAAGTATTCCCCATTCTGGTGACATCGTTCGAACTGTGATATGAGTGGCGCGGTCAGCGGTCTTTCCGGCGAGCTTTGCCGCGAATCCGCGCATCGAGGTTTTCCAATGTCATTTCTGAGCACCGGCGTAGCCGTGGTGACGGGGGCAGGATCCGGTATTGGCCGCGCGCTGGCGCAGCAACTGGCTGCGACGGGATCGGCGCTGGCGCTCGCGGACATTGATGAAGCAGGGCTTCTGGAGACCGCGCAATCGTTAGAAAACAAAAGCGCGCTGGTGACGACACACGTGCTGGACGTTGCCGATGAGGAGGGCGTGCGCGCCTTCGCCGAAGACATAAGCAAGCGGCATGAGCGAGTGACGCTGTTGATCAACAACGCAGGGGTGGCACTCGAAGGCACGTTCGAGGAGATCTCGCTGGATGATTTTCGCTGGTTGATGAACACCAATTTTTGGGGCACGGTGTACGGCGTCAAATACTTCCTGCCGTTGCTGAAGCGGGAGAAGCGTGCCCACATCGTCGACATTTCGAGCGTTTTTGGACTGATTGCTCCTCCGGGGCAGCCTGCGTACTCTGCCAGTAAGTTTGCCGTGCGGGGATTTACGGAATGCTTGCGACATGAGCTTGGGGGCACGCCAGTGCGTGTTTCTTGTGTGCATCCCGGCGGTGTCCGGACGGCGATTGCCCGCCATGCCCGCATTGGAGCCGGCGTCACACGAACGGGCCTCGAGGAAAAAGCTGCCCAGTTTGAGAAACTGTTTCGAACTTCCGCGGAAGAAGCCGCGTCGCGCATTCTTCGCGGCGTGGAGCGCAGTGAGCCGCGCATCCTGATCGGCTCAGATGCCTACCAGATCGACGTTGTGCAGCGCCTCCGTCCCGCAACCTACTGGAGGACTCTTGGCAAGGTATTTGCAAAAGCCGCGGCAAAAGCGAAGTGAGCCTGGGTCACCCGCCCGGCTGAAGGCGATTCAGAGAGTTTTTGACTCCAGCGAGAACGGTGAATATACTCGGCGTCACCAAGGAAGGACCGATCAATGGGCGTACTGGACCAACGTTTCGAAAAGAACTTCATGATTACGTCGGTGGACTACGTGTTCAACTGGGCGCGCAAGAGCGCCCTTTGGCCGCTGACGTTTGGGCTGGCGTGCTGCGCCATTGAGATGATCGCTTCGTCGACTTCGCGCTTCGATATAGCGAGGTTCGGCGCGGAAGTGTTCCGGCCGTCGCCGCGCCAGGCCGACCTGATGATTGTGGCGGGCACGGTAACGCTGAAGATGGCGCCGGTACTCAAGCGCGTGTGGGAACAGATGCCGGACCCGAAGTGGTGTATTTCGATGGGAGCATGCTCGAGCGTGGGTGGGCCGTTCAATGCGTATTCGGTGTTGCAGGGCGTGGATCGCATCGTACCGGTAGATGTGTACGTTGTGGGATGCCCGCCGCGGCCAGAAGGACTGTTCTTTGCGCTCTTGAAGCTGCAGGACAAGATTGACCAAATGACGCTTGCCAAGCGGCCCACGGAAGTGCGCCTGCAGCCGCAGATGGTTGAAGAGTTCAAAAAGGGAGTCATGGTGGCGCAAACGCCGGAGCCACGGTAGAAAAGCGAAATTCGAAATTAGAAACTCGAAAATGGAAAGTCGAAATACGGGCCGACGTTTATCCGACGCAGAGGGCGGAGAGCACAGGGACTGAAGAGGAGAGAGACGACCGATGGCTTTTGCGCGAGCAGCTAAGACAAATGAAATCACTCCCGGAACGATTCGCGAGTTTCAGATCGAGGGCAAGGCCATTGCTATCGCCAACGTGGGCGGCAAGTTCTATGCCATCAACAATACCTGCCTGCACCGAGGCGGCCCGCTCGGCCAAGGTGTCATGGACGGGAAGATGGTGACCTGCCCTTGGCATGGCTGGCAATACGACGTGACTACCGGCAAGGTGGGTCAGAATCCCACGGTCGGGGTAGATTGCTATGGGATTGAGGTTCACGGGGAAGACATTTTCGTGGACGCCGGGTAAGGCTGTCATTAAGTTATTGAAAATAATGTAGTTATGTACATTTTGCCGAAATATGGCCACACGGGCCGCAACTTCTCCTAAATCATCTGTCCCTGCTAACCCTCATATTTTGTTGCACTTTTTGAACGCCAGCGTGTATATTGCTGCCGACTCGAAGCCTCAATGGCGACCACGACTGCTCAACGACACTACTGGCTCTTCAGCGCTGACCCACACCACTATCACTGGGACACCCTCTTCGTAAAGGGCAAGGAGATGTGGCATGGTGCCGGGTCCAAGCCGGACGCCATCCGCGCCCTGAAGCAGGTGCGCAAGGGCGACCGCGTCTTGTGCTATCACGGAGCCCCGGAGCGCACCCTGTATTCGATCGCGGAAGTTACGCGCGATCCCTACCCGGACCCACACGATCGCAAGGGAAAAAACCTGGTCGCTGACCTGCGAGCCTTCGAAAAGCTGCCGCGGCAGGTGTCGCTGGCGGAGATGCGCGCCAATCCGGCGCTGAAGAAAATGAAATTGCTCAAGAATGTGCGGTTGATCGTTTCGCTGCTCACCGACCTGGAATATCAGGAAATCCTGCGCATGGCCGGAATCGTCGCGACGCCGGGGATTCCGCTGCCCTGAAGCCAGAGAGATAGCCGTCTGGCGCACATTGAACTGAGGTGAGCGATGGCTGACTTTGGCCGCTCCAGTTTCCTTGTTGTTTGTCTTGCTGCGCTTTCCACGCTCTTCTTGCAGAACATGCAAAACCAATCGATGCTTGACGGAATTCCTGCCGGGAAGACGCGAGTACTCGACCTGAGCTACGCGATCAACGACAAGCTTGTGCCTTGGCCGGGGGATGATAAGTTCTTCGAAGCGAAAGTGAACGCGAGCGTCGAGAAAAACGGCTACTTCACGCGCAGCTTCTGGATGCTGGAGCACTACGGGACGCATCTGGATGCACCGGCGCATTTTCCGCCGGGAAAAACGACCGTCGATCAAATCCCCGTGAAGCAATTGTTTGGGCCGGCGGTGGTGATCGATGTCCGCGCCGAAAGCGGCAAGGATGTGGATTATCAGCTGAGCCCTCCACGTGTCGAGGAATGGGAGAAGCGGCACGGACGGATTCCCGAAGGCGCGATCGTGCTGCTGAGGACGGGTTGGGCGTCGCGGTGGCCGGATGCGCGGAAGTACCGGAATCAGGATGCGAACGGCAAGATGCATTTTCCGGGATTCTCGACGGAGGCCGCGGAGCTGCTGATTGGGCGGAAGGTCGGCGGGCTCGGGTGCGACACGCTGAGTATCGACTACGGCGCGTCGGAGGATTTCGCGGTGCATCATCTGTCGTTAGGAGCGGGTTTGTATCACCTCGAAAACCTGGCGGACTTGAGCGAACTGCCGGTAACGGGCGCATTTTTGGTCGTGGCTCCGATCAAGCTGGAAGGCGGATCGGGGGGACCGGTCCGCGTGTTTGCGCTCCTGCCGTGAATCAGTCGCATTTTTTGCAAACATTTTTGGCGCTTCTTGCGTCTGATAAGTTAGGTTTTGCGTGGTGGGGTCCCAAATTCAAGAAAGTTTGAAGTGCGGCTACGCTGCTGGCTCTAGCATAATTTTCAAGTCACGGTTGAATTTTTTTCGGGGAGGAAGCATGCGCTTTCGAATCGCGATTCTGATCGGTATTTTTCTGGCGTTTGCAGGGATATCCCGTGCAGCGGAAGAAACGCCGCTGCTGGCGCATGCACCGACCGTAAGCAAGACCCAGGTGGTTTTCGCTTACGGCGGCTACCTCTGGACCGTGCCCCGCGACGGCGGCGATGCCCGTCAGTTGACCACCGGCGGACACGAAGGGTTGCCGGTGTTCTCGCCGGATGGAAAATGGCTCGCGTTTTCCGCGATGTATGACGGGAATATGGATGTATTTGTCATGCCAGCCGAAGGTGGCGAGCCACGGCGGCTGACCTGGCATCCCGACGCGGACGTCGCGGTGGGCTGGACTCCGGATGGGAAGCGCGTGCTCTTTCATTCGGGGCGCGAAGCCTATGCGGATTTCGACCGCCTCTACACCGTCCCTGTCGAAGGCGGGCCAGCCGAGGCTCTGCCGATGTGGCGCGCCGAAGATGCGTGGTTTTCTCCCGACGGGACGCGGATTGCCTACGTGCCGAACTTGCTCTGGCAGACGTCCTGGAAGCGCTATCGCGGCGGGCAAACGACGCCGATCTACATTGTCCGGTTGAGCGATCTGGCGCTGGAAAAAGTTACCAGAGAGAATTCGAATGATCGGCATCCCGTTTGGTTCGGCGACACCGTTTATTTCCTCTCCGATCGCAACGGGGCGGTGACGCTCTTCGCCTACGACACGAAGACCAAGGCTGTGAGACAAGTGGTCGAGAACAAAGGCCTCGATTTCAAGTCGCTTTCCGCGGGGCCGGACATGCTGGTCTACGAACAGTTTGGAGGAATATATCTTTTTGATCCGGCGAGCGGCAAATCGAAAAAGGTAAGCATTCGAATCGCGGGGGATGTACCTGCCACGCGGCCGCACTACGAAAAAGTGGGCGACAAGATTCAGAACGCGGCGATTTCGCCAACCGGCGCGCGCGCGGTATTCGAAGCCCGGGGGGAAATCCTCACTGTCCCAGGAGAAAAGGGCGACATCCGCAATCTAACGAAAACAGCGGCGGTAGCCGAGCGCGATCCATCGTGGTCGCCGGACGGTAAGTCCATCGCTTATTTCTCGGACGAGTCAGGCGAGTACGCCCTGCACATTGCCGATCAATCGGGCTCCAAGGCCGCGAAGAAAATCAGTCTGGGCAATCCGCCGTCGTATTTCTATGGCCCGTCGTGGTCGCCGGACAGCAAGAAGATTTCCTACACCGACAAACGCTTGAACCTCTGGTACGTCGACGTGGAAAGAGGCACTCCGGTCAAAGTGACCACGGATCGCTACGATGATCCAACTTCTAATTTCGCCCAGGCCTGGTCGCCGGACAGCAAATGGCTCACGTACGCCAAGCTGCTCGAAAATCATCAGCGGGCCGTTTTCGTGTACTCGGTGGAAACCGGCAAGGAATCCCAAATCACTGATGGAATCAGTGACGCGCGCTATCCAGTTTTCGATAAGGGCGGGAAATCGTTGTTCTTCGCCGTAAGCACGGACGTGGGACTCTCCGCGGGCTGGCTGGATCTGTCCAGTTTCCAGCACCCGGTTTTGCGAAATGTTTATGCCGCGGTGCTCAAGAAAGGCGATCCTTCGCCGGTCGAGCCGCAGAGCGACGAAGAAAAAGCGGCCGACGAAAAGAAAGATGCGGCCGGCGGAGACAAAGGCAAAGAAGCCGACAAGAGCAAAGAGGGAGAGAAGAGCAAGGACGCCGACAAAGCCAAGGAAGGCGAAAAAGGGAAAGAAGGCGAGAAAAAGGAAGAAGCCGTCAAGGTTGTTATCGATCTCGATGGCACCGGACAGCGAATCGTCGCTCTGCCAATCAAAGCTGCCAACTACGTAGGCTTGGACGCGGGAAAAGCCGGAACGTTGTTCCTCTCCGAGATCGTCGATGTGCCGCGATTCGAAGGACAGACTCCCGTAACCGTTTCAAAGTTTGATCTCACGACTCGGAAGAACGAGCCATTCCTGGGCGGGATCAATGGCTTCACAGTTTCCGCCAATGGCGAAAAAGTGCTGTACCGCCAGGGACCCGGCTGGTTCATCGCCAAAACGGAGGCCGCGCCGAAGCCGGGCGACGGTGCGTTGAAGCTGGATGATATGGAGGTCTACGTCGATCCGCGCGCCGAATGGAACCAGATGTATCACGAAGTCTGGCGCATCGAGCGCGACTTTCTTTACGACCCGCATCACCACGGACTGGACCTCAATGCCGCAGAAAAGAAATACGCTCCTTATCTGAAAGGATTGGCCGGGCGCAGCGACCTGAACTATCTCTTCGACGAAATGCTGGGAGAAATCACCATCGGGCACATGTTCATCGGCGGCGGCGACGTTCCCAAATCAAGGGAGGTGAAAGGCGGATTGCTCGGCGCCGACTACAAAATTGAAAACGGGCGCTACCGCTTTGCCCGTGTTTACAACGGAGAAAACTGGAATCCCGAACTGCGGGCGCCGCTGACCCAGCCCGGTGTGGACGTAAAGGCGGGCGACTATTTGCTGGAAGTGGAAGGCCGCGAGGTTCGGCCACCAGCGGAGGTCTACAGCTTCTTTGAAAACACCGCCGGGAAGCAGATCAAAATCAAAGTAGGCCCGAACGCGGACGGCAAAGACGCGCGGGACGTGACTGTTGTCCCGCTGCCGAGCGAATTCCCGCTGCGCAACCGCGCCTGGGAAGAAGACAACCGGCGCAAGGTCGATGAGCTCAGCGGGGGAAAGCTGGCTTACGTGCACGTGCCGGACACGGCGGTTGGCGGCTGGCTCAATTTCAACCGCTTCTACTTTGCGCAAGTCGGCAAGCAGGGCGCGGTTATCGACGAGCGTTACAATCACGGCGGTGAAGTGGCGGATTACATCATCGACATGCTGAAGCGCCCGTTGCGCAACTGCGCCATCTCCCGCGAAGGCGAAAAGTTCTGCTCGCCGCTCTCGCAAATCTACGGACCGAAAACGATGGTTATCAACGAAATGTCCGGCTCGGGCGGCGACGCGCTGCCGTGGATGTTCAAGCAGGACAAGATCGGGCCGTTGGTCGGCACGCGCACGTGGGGCGGGCTGGTTGGGATTTACGGCTATCCGCGACTGCTGGATGGAGGCTTCGTCACCGCTCCACGCGTGGCCATCTACGGGCTGCACGGCGAATGGGAAGTGGAGAATCACGGCATCGCCCCCGACATCGAAGTGGAAAACGATCCGGCGTCCGTGGCCTCGGGTCACGACCGCCAACTCGAAAAGGCGGTGGAAGTCACACTGGAGGCGCTCAGGAAAAATCCCGTGGTCATCCCGGAGCATCCGCCCTATCCGAACTACCATAAAAAATAGCTCAGTCGCGATTCTCTTAGTAGGGGGCGTCCGCCGCGGCGGACGCCCCCTAAAGCCGCGATCTCCGCTCATAAATTTTCCGTTGTAGTTCTCCAGCGTTACTCCAGAACAAACGGCGTCCTGAGCTGGGAGATTTGGGCTCGTTGCCCGATGAGCATTGGAACGCGGCGGTGTGCTATTTTGAAGGCTCGTACTTCCCATGCCGGAACTTCCAGAAGTCGAAACCGTGGCGCGAGGATTGCGTCAGACGATTCTTGGGCGGCGGATCATCTCCGTCACCCTGGGCAAGACGGATTTCATCGACGATCCGTCCGCGCTGGAGCAGCATCTGCCGGGTCGTGAGATCGAAGCCGTAGAGCGTTACGGCAAATTCATGTTGCTGCGGTTATCCGCGGTGAGCGGAGAAACCCGCGCTGCCACAAATGGGGATGCGGTGCCAGCCTCGCTCCTCGTGCATCTGGGAATGACCGGCCAGATCGCGCCCGCTCCGGCCGCGCAGCCTCTCGAAAAACACACGCACGTTTGCCTGTTGCTGGATGATGGGCGCGAGCTGCGCTACACCGATGCGCGGCGCTTCGGGCGCATCGCTTATCTCACGAAGGCTCTGCTCGCCGAAGAGCTAACGGGATTCGGTGCCGATCCGCTGGAAGTGAGCAAGGAAGAATTCGCGGATAGAATTTGCGGACGGCGAGCACGCATCAAAGCCTTGCTGCTGGACCAGAGGGTGTTGCGCGGCGTCGGCAATATCTACGCCGATGAAAGCCTCTGGAGAGCGAAGATTCACCCGGCGCGGCTGGGAGCCAAGCTAAGCAGGAAAGATGCGGAGACCTTGCGCCGTATGCTGCAAGATATTTTGCGGAAAGCGATCGTGCTGCGCGGTTCGTCGATTTCCGATTTTCTTGACGCCGAAGGCCAGCCGGGAGAATATCAGCGGCACCATCGGGCCTACGGACGCGAGGGGAAAAACTGCTATCGCTGCAAGACTCCGATCCGGCGGGCGATTGTCGCGGGGCGCAGCAGCTATTTTTGTCCGAGGTGCCAGCCGTCGCCACGCGGTTTCGCAATGTTGCCGTTGCCGCGGCGCAAAGGCAGATAAATTCATTCTAAAAATTTGGTTGAATATGGCAAGGGAGAGCGAATGAACTTACGGCGAGTGGTTCTTCTTGTGTTTGCAGCGGTTGTTGTATTGGGAGTAGTCCGCGCCGTGTCGGCGTGGCCGGCGGCGGACGATTCGAATGCCATTGCCGCGGCGGACGCGCAGATTTTGAGTGAGGTTCGCGAGCACAGCGAAGCGATGCAGAACAGCGAGTATCTCGGTGACACCATCGGGCCTCGCTTGACCGGATCGCCCCAGCTGAAGCAAGCCAACGAATGGACGGCGGCAAAGTTTCGTGAATATGGCCTCACCAACGTGCATCTGGAGCCATGGACCATCGCGCATTCCTGGACGCGCGGCACGGCGCACGCGCGCATCGTGAGCCCTACCGAGCATCCCTTGACGATTGCCTCGGCGGGATGGGCGCCGGGCACCAACGGAGTGGTGCGCGGACCATTGGCGTATGTGGACATCAAGAAGGATGAGGATTTCGAGAAATATCGCGGAAAGCTGAAAGGAGCGATTGTAATCGCGCAGGAGCCCGAAAGCCTTTCGCCGCCTCGGCCAGGCGGTTTCTTCGGTGAAGGGAATCGTCCAATGCAAACGCCGCCGCCGCTGAAAGGCGAACCGGTTCCGCCGTCACCTTTTGCCGCGATGATGGCTGCGGCGCGGAAGCGCACGGAGTTTTATAAGCAAGAGGGCGTAGCCGTGGTGCTGCGCGATTCGAACAAGCCTCACGCCCTGCTGAACATGACGGGAATAGGCGGTGAGAAATTCGAGATCGGCGCGATTCCCACAGCGTTCATCACCGGCGAAGGCTACCGCATGCTTTACCGCATGCAAAAACACGGCACGGTGCAAGTCGAAATCGAAATGGCGAATTCGTTCAGCGCCAAGCCGGTGGATGTCTACAACACCGTCGCCGAGATCAAGGGAAGCGAGAGGCCGGACGAAGTTGTGATCCTAGGCGCGCACCTGGATTCCTGGGACCTGGGGACCGGCTCGACCGACAACGGCACGGGCTCGATGGTGGTTCTCGAAGCTGCGCGTGCGTTGACAAAGCTGAACTTGAAACCGAAGCGAACCATCCGTTTCATTTTGTTCAGCGGCGAAGAAGAAGGATTGTGCGGCTCAGTGAAATACGTGGAGGCGCACAAAGCCGAGTTGGAGAAAATTTCCGGCGTGCTGGTACACGACACCGGAACGGGAAAAGTACTGACGCTGGCGTTGCATGATAACTATCAGGACCGCGAAATTGTCGACCAGGTGCTCGCCCCGTTGAAGGAACTGCGGTTGCTCGAGCCGACGATGCTGCATATGTCGGGAACGGATCACCTCTCTTTTGACGAAGCCGGAGTGCCAGGTTTCTGGGCGTTGCAGGATGGCGCGGAATACAGCAAGACGCATCACAGCCAGTCCGACACTTTCGACAAAGTGTGGAAGGACGATTTGAATCAGGGAGCGCAAGTGTTGGCGGCGTGGGCTTACAACACGGCGCAGTTGCCCGGCATGTTGCCGCGTCGGCCGCTGCCTTTTACTCCCTCGACGGATTCTGCAAAGGCGGAAGCGCCGAAGCCGGATCCCATTGTGGAAATGGATACCAAGATCCTGGAGCAGGTGAAAGCGGATCAAGCGGTTCTGAAAGCAAACTTGCAATATTTGGCGGATCGTATCGGCCCGCGGCTGACGGGATCGCCGCAACTCGACCAAGCCAGTCACTGGACGATGGAGAGATTCAAGGAGTCGGGTCTTTCGAACGTGCACCTGGAGCCGTGGACCATCGCAAATAGTTGGACGCGAGGGCCGGCGACGGGCCGGATCGTCTCGCCGTTTGAAAGCGCATTGACGCTGGCGGCAGCCGGATGGTCTCCCGGCTCGAACGGGCCTGTTCGTGGCGCCGTCGTGGGCGTGACTTATGAAAAGTTGGAAGACCTGGAAAAGTATCACGGGAAACTAAAAGGCGCGATTATCCTGCTGGGACAGCCGAAGGAGATGGAATCTCCCGGAAATCCGATGACCACGCCGTGGGCTGAGGAGACGGTTCCCATTGCGCATCCCAAGGGAGAGGCGCCGTTCGTTGCCGGCGACTATCGGAAAATTCGCATGGCCATCACGAAAATGATTTCCGAGGAAAAGCCTGCGGCCGTGCTGATCGGTTCGGAGAAAGAATACGGGCTGCTGAATATGAGCACGTATTCGCGCGACTATCAGCCCGCGGGTGCGCCGGTTGCTTACGTCGCACGAGAGAATTACCGGCTTTTGTGGGAATTGCTGGGTGCAGGACCGGTGCAAGTGGAAGTAAATATTGATGCGAAATTCAGCGGCAAGCCGGTCGAGGTTTACAACACCGTCGCGGAAATTCCGGGAAGCGAAAAGCCGGACGAGGTGGTGGTTATCGGCGCGCATCTCGACTCTTGGGATCTCGGAACGGGCGCGACCGACAACGGCACCGGCTCCATGGCGGTGCTGGCAGCGGCACGCGCGCTGCAGAAACTGGGCGTGAAGCCGAAGCGCACGATTCGATTCGTACTGTTCACGGGCGAAGAGCAGGGACTGAATGGCTCCAAGGCCTACGTGAAGGCTCACGCCGCTGAACTTGGGAAAGTTTCCGGCGTGCTGGTACATGACAGCGGCACGGGAAAAGTGCTGACCGTTGGGCTGATGGAAAATTACGGAGCTCGGGAAACCATAGACCACGCGCTCTATCCGCTGGGACGCGCGAAGGAAGTTGGATTGTCCGAGCCGACACTGCGCACCGAAGGCGGAAGCGACCATGTGCCGTTTGACGAAGCCGGCGTGCCGGGATTCTGGTGCGTGCAGGATCCCGCGGACTATGACAAGACTCACCATTCGCAGGCGGACACGATCGAACGCGTGCGCTGGGATGACCTGACCGAAGGCGCGCAGGTACTCGCGGTGTTTGCGTACAACGTGGCGCAGTTGCCAGAGATGCTGCCACGAAAACCCGCGAAGGCAGCTGCTGCGGGCGTTAATTAAGCAGGATGTATGCGAGCGGTTCTTCAAAGAGTCAGCCGCGCGAAAGTGACGGTTGATGGACGCGTGACCGGCGAAATCGGCGCCGGGCTGATGATTCTGCTCGGCGTCGGCCGCGAAGATACGCCGGCAGTTGCGGCCTCGATGGCCGAAAAGTGCGCGAACCTGCGCATCTTCGAAGACGATCAAGGTAAAATGAATCGCTCGCTGTTGGATGTGAAGGGCAGCGCGCTGGTCGTCTCGCAGTTCACGCTTTACGGCGATGCGCGCGGACAGCGGCGGCCAAGCTTTATCACTGCGGGACCGCCGGAATTAGGGAAAGCTCTCTACGGGGAATTCTGCGAAGCGCTTCGCAAACTTGGCGTGAACGTCGCGACCGGAGTTTTTCAGACGATGATGTCCGTGGAGTTGGTCAATGAAGGCCCGGTCACAATTCTCCTCGATTCCGAAAAAACGTTCTAGCCAGAGCGGCAGACGAGTGGAATTGCCGCGATGGACCAAGACCGCCGTTTTGTGCGAGCTCAAAGGACTCGCAGATCCAAAGGTGCGCGCGAAGATGGCTTACTTCGGGGTGGATGTGCCGAAGGCCCACGGCATCTCTGCGCCGATGTTGCATCGGTTCGCGAAACAGATCGGAAAAGATCACCGCCTCGCTCAACAACTGTGGACGACGGGCATTCATGAAGCGCGTATCCTCGCGACGCTGATTGGCGAATCCGAAAGAGTCACGTCTGCGGAGATGGATCATTGGGTGCGCGATTTCGATTCCTGGGACGTGGTGGATGCAGCTTGCTGTTATCTCTACGCGCAGGCAAAGCCTGCATGGAAAAAGACATTGGAGTGGAGCCGGCGGAGCGAAGAGTTTGAGAAGCGCGCCAGCTTTTCGCTCGTTGCGTATCTAAGCTACAAAGATAAAGCCGCCGCCGATGCGCGTTTCGCGAGATTCTTACGCGTGATTGAGCGCGAAGCGCACGATGAACGAAATTTCGTGAAGAAAGCGGTCAACTGGGCACTGCGAAATATCGGCAAAAGAAATGTCAGGCTCAACCGCGAAGCGATCCGCGCCGCGGAAAGAATCAGACAGCAGGATTCGCGCGCCGCACGCTGGATTGCCGCGGATGCCCTCCGAGAATTGAAAAGTGATGCCGTGCAAAAGCGGCTTCGCAGGAAAGCAAGCTAAAAAGATGCCAGGCTTTGGCCAGAACAAAGAACTCAAGATTAGGCGGGCGAAAAGTGCCGATGCGCCGCGGCTTGCCGCGCTCGCCGGGCAACTTGGATACCCGGCGACGACAGCGCAGATACGCCAGCGATTGCGCGAAATCCGGCCCGCGTCCCAAAACGTCATATTCGTTGCGGATTCAAGAAAAGACGGAGTGATTGGCTGGATACATGTGAGCAGGCAGCCGTTGCTAGAGGTCGAGATCCGCGCCGAAGTGAATGGACTGGTCGTCGCCGAAGGGCAGCGCAGCCTGGGAGCGGGCGCGCGATTGCTGGCCGCCGCCGAAGATTGGGCTCGCAAGCATGGCTGCAAGGGTGTGTCCGTCCGTTCCAACGTGATTCGCGAGCGTGCCCACAAATTTTACGAACGCCACGGCTACGAGCACTACAAAACGCAGAAATCCTTCCGCAAACCGCTGTAATCCTAGTTCTTTCGAGAAAAGCAGATCCCTCGCTCCGCAAACCCATCCGGAGCGCAAAGGGCGCGCTTCACTTGGGATGACAGCAAAAGGACTGTTTCAGAAGCCTGCGTTGAATATCCACAGGCGTTTGAGTGGCAGCATATATCGCATTACGATATACTGCCGGTATGCCGGAAGAGATCACCTCGGCCGAGTACCGCGCTTTGGCGGAACTACGTTACCGCATTCGCAAGTTCATCGGTGAAGGCGACACGGTGGCGCGCGCCGCGGGCCTCGAACCGCAGCAGTATCTGCTCTTGCTGGCGCTTCGCGGGCTGCCCGAGGGGGTGGAAGCGACCATCCGCACATTGGCGGACCGGCTGGCGCTGAAGCACCACAGCGCCGTGGAGCTGATCGACCGGTTAGAGACGCATGGTTACGTGCGCCGGAGCCGCAGCCGGGACGACCGCCGGCGCGTCCTGGTGGCGTTGCTGCCGCGCGGCGAAAAACTGCTCGAACAAGTCGCGCGCGACCGTATCGGCGAGTTGCGCGCCAGCGGCGCCGCGCTGGTGGCCGCCGTCAGCGCTTTGCTGGAATACGGCCGCCCGCTGTCAGGCAGAAAACAAGCCGGGAGATCTTCCAAGAGTCCGTAGGCGTCATCCCAAATTGGAACTCATGGGGGGTACCCCCCCCACCAATTCAGATGAATATCAAAACAAAGAGCTTACAAAATTTGCATTTCATAAATGATTGATTCTAAAGGGCCTGGATTGCAGGGCAACAGCGCGTCGCCTGGGGACCTAGACCGCTACTGTGACGCTACCCCCCCCATATTTTTTGCAGGTGTTGCATCTAAAGAACTTAGTGGAAAAGTGGGCATTTACACAAATCCTTTGTTTGCAACACATACGAGGGGGAGTGCAGAGGTGTTGCATCTAAAAGACTTACGTTGCACCAGAATTGTGCACATTTGCGGGGGGGGAGATGGGCACAGACCAGGACAGAAATTAGGTGCAAGTGTACCCGGAAGCTACTGTACCAGAGGAACAGAAGCCTGTCAAGAGGAATCAGCTTAGAGAGACCGGGTTGGATGTAAAGCAGAAGAATCTGCGGTGATCGTAGAAACTAAGAAGCCATGCCGTAACGAACGGGTCTGGTAGAGCGCACTGAGCGAACGCGTATCGAAATATTCCGCCTCCAATTGGCTGCAGGCTCCTGGCTAGACAGTCTGTTACTCCGCGCAACGCAGCCGCCTTTCTTGGCTGATCCTCGATCGAGACAAACTGGAAGGGCACGAATTCCGGTAGACGCATGCCAATCTCGTGGTAGAAAAGGCCCCTTACGATGCGGCGCAGAACGATGCCGACGCGGTCACGATCAACAACCAAATGAGGAGGATTGCTTCGGTATCTCTCCAAGATGTATCTCGCAAAACCGAGACTCTCTGGTTTCGCCACGGTCTTAATCATGTCCACTGAGTCCGCGTTTTCTTTTGGAAATCTATTCCGGTCAATGCCGAGTTTCACCACGAAATTAAAGTGTTGATCTTCCATCGAGTCTCCGTGGTTGCAAAAGTAGCAACTCGGAACCGTGACCAGATTGGTCGGGCGCGGTCTGCCAAAAAGGCTACGAGGTGGGACATGGTCGCGCGTTAATTCGCGCAACTCACCACAGTAAGCGCAGTGTCCCATATCGTTCTTGCGTTTCCGGTTCACACCCGGATCATAACACGCTCTCGGACATACTAAGTTGGAGATTAGGATGTAAGCATGTAATTAATGATTGGTATAATGCGTGGTCTATGCTTGCGACGATCGGCCCGCCTCGGAATGCTATTCAAAGCACAAAACCCTTCGGTTTATGGGATTGACGCCTACCTTGTGGAGGTGGACGTTTCTGCCATCACGTAATTCTCCTCCCCACACCCGGATTCTTCCGTCACTACTTTTGAGAGCGGAACTGATGGAAACCTGCTTTAGCCCCACACCCACTTTACAGAGCGAATAAGAGCAATCAAGGCACAGCCGGTTCCGGCCAAACCTATAACAAAAGTCATGAAACCGAACAATATGGCGACCCCAATCTTCTTATCTGCGAACCCGATGGTAATTAGGTAGCAAATACCAGACACCACGAACGCGGCCAGCGCGAACAGTGCCCACATCCACCATTCAAAATCACTCGGACTGAAAGGCACTCGCCTAGCCCCGCGTAACTATGGGAGAAACGGGCCGCCAACAATTTGGCCAGAAACCATCGCGTCAAAATATCGTTCGCATTTTGCGCAGCGAACTGATTGCAGGCTTCCTGCACCATAGCCGAGAATGTCGCGGATTTGGACAATCTGTTCTTGCTTGCAATGCAGGCAGGAAATCTTCACCTCGTAGTTGAGGTAGGGTGGTTTCGCGGTGTTCTCCATGCGGCGATCTTAGCACGGCCCTCATTAGGTTGCGTTGATATCCGCTTTGCCTCTCCTGAACTCGCGCCACAAGTACCACGCCGAGTAGAGAAAGGCGAGCCAGATGAAAGCAGTCCACAAATCGAACCCCACGGCTTGAGGACCGTTTAGCGAGACAAATCCCAACGTATCGTGACTGACCGTCGCGTACCAAATCAACAGCATCAGCGCGAAGAGAGCTATCGCGGACAGTTTTTTGCTCTTCGGTTGCACAATCACAGTAATGGGATACTACCACGCGCTGATCTATTCTCTTTGATGGCCCAGCCCATCAACAACCATAGCAGTGCGCAATAGTATCGCTGGCGTATCTTGGCGAATTGCACTATGCTCGCGGTGACTGCGGCTTCCCTTCTGCCTGCGGCAGACCTGCGGCGCATGTTCATACCATGCTTTTCAAGACCCAGAGCGCTTCGGTATACGGGATTGACGCCTACCTTGTGGAAGTGGAGGTGGACGTGGGATCGGCGCGCATGCAGGATTTTAATGTGGTGGGACTGCCGGACAATGCGGTGAAGGAAAGCCGCGAGCGCATCAAAAGCGCGTTGAGAAATTGCGGGTATGAGTTTCCGTACGGGCAGGGGGTGACGATCAATTTGGCGCCGGCGGATGTGCGCAAGGAAGGATCGGGATTCGATCTGCCGATGGCTCTGGGGCTGGTGGGCTGCCAGGGACAGTTTTTTGGCAAGCAACTGGACAAGATGATGTTTCTGGGCGAGCTGTCGCTGGATGGGAGTGTGCGCTCGGTGCGCGGGGCGTTGTCCGCGGCGCTGGCGGCGAGGGAGTTTGGGTTGAAGGCGCTGGCGGTTCCGGAAGCGAACGCGAAAGAAGCGGCGGTGGTGGAGGGCGTGGACGTGTACGCGGTGAAGTCGCTACCGCAGGCGGTGGACCTGGTGAATTCGCCGGAATCGTTCACTCCGGTAAAAGTGGATGCGCGGCAGATGCTTTCCGAGGCGGCGCAGTACTCGGTGGATTTGCGCGATGTGCACGGGCAGCAAGCAGCCAAGCGGGCGCTGGAAGTGGCGTGCGCGGGCGGGCACAACATTTTGTTTATCGGACCGCCAGGCGCGGGGAAGACCATGCTGGCGAAGCGCATCCCGACGATCTTGCCGCCGATGTCGCTCGAGGAAGCCATCGAAACTACACGGATTCATAGTGTGGCGGGCGTGCTGGAGGACAGCCGGGGATTGGTGGGGACGCGGCCTTATCGGTCGCCGCACCACACCATCAGCGATGCCGGGTTGATTGGCGGAGGCGCGGTGCCGCGGCCGGGGGAAGTTTCGCTGGGGCACAACGGCGTGCTCTTTTTGGATGAACTACCCGAATTTCAGCGCAATGTCCTGGAAGTTATGCGGCAACCGCTCGAGGACGGGAACGTGACTATTTCGCGTGCCGCCGTTTCGGTGACGTTTCCTTCGAGGTTCATGCTGGCGGCGGCGATGAATCCTTGCCCGTGCGGCTATTTCGGCGATCCTACGCGGGAGTGTCACTGCACGCCGCCGATGATTCAGCGGTATGTTTCGAAAATCTCGGGGCCGTTGCTGGATCGCATCGACATTCACATCGAGGTTCCCGCCGTGAAATACAAGGAGTTGCGTGCGCCGTCCTCGGCGGAGGATTCCGCCGCGGTCCGGCAGCGGGTGATCGCCGCGCGAAATAGACAGCTCGAACGGTTTCAAAAAGAGAAGAAGACTTACGCGAATGCGCAGATGATGCCGAAAATGATTCGCAAGCATTGCGCGATTACACCCGAAGGCGAGAAATTGCTGGAAAACGCGATCACGCGGCTGGGGCTTTCCGCCCGTGCGCACGATCGCATTTTGAAGGTGGCGCGCACGATCGCGGACTTAGGCGGCGGGGGAGACATTGAGCCAAACCATCTGGGCGAGGCCATCCAGTACAGGACGCTGGATCGAAGCTACTGGGCATAGGCAGGACAGACATTCGTGTCTGTCTCCTTGGTACGATTGACTGCGGACAGTTTTAGGTGAGTGAAAGAAGGAGGGACAGGCAAGAATGCCTGTCCCACCGCGATGCCTCGCGAAGCCAAGATCTACTACGAGCGGCATCTCCCACATTGGCAACCGCCGGGCAAGATGCTCTTCATAACATGGAGGCTGGCAGGGTCATTGCCGGCTACCTTCTGGCGCGAATGCACTGAAAAATCAGCCGGGAAACGATTTGTGGCATTTGACCGCACGCTGGACTCAGGACGTATTGGTCCGATGTGGATGAAAAATGCGACCGTGGCCAAACTTGTATGCGACGCGCTTCTGCATGCAGAGCGGCAGCGAGGTCTCTACCGGATGTTGGCGTTTGTGGTGATGTCCAATCACGTTCATCTAATGATTGAGACGGTCAATCCACTTCAGAAGATTACAAAGCTCTTGAAGGGTTATACGGCTCGGTGCGCCAATCAATACTTGGGTAGGGTAGGGCAAGCCTTCTGGCAAGACGAGTCGTTCGATCATTGGGTGCGTAACTCCGCCGAGTTAGAGCGAATCATTCACTACATCGAGAATAATCCAGTGGCGGCTGGCTTGGTCAGCCATCCGGAAGATTGGCTATGGTCCAGCGCGGCAAGACACAAAGCTGACGCAGCTGGATGAAGCGGATGAAACATGCGACATGAAGTGGGACAGACATTCCTGTCTGTCTCCCTGGAACTATGGAAGGCGAGCAACGCTGAATGAACCAGAGTCAGAAGAAAGGACAGGCAAGAATGCCTGTCCTACCGTTTGTTGGCCGAAGCAGCACATTGCAGCCGGTTTGCTCCATTGACTCCGTTTCCTCGGCTATGTTACCCATAAAGCGCTGATATTAGGGGCTCTGGGGCAACAGCAGCGCAAAAGATGGCCGCCGACGACAAGCACCTGGAAATGACGCTGGAGACGCAAGTCGAAAGCGTCAATCTCGCGGAGGAGATGTGTCTTCGCGTGGCGGAAGCGGCGGGGTTTGGCGAGGACGACTGCTACCGCATCGGGATGAGCGTGCGTGAGGGCGTCATCAACGCTTTTCATTATGGGAACCAGGAGCGCCCGGACAAGAAAATTCATCTTGCTGTGGACCTCACCGCGGACAAGATGATTATTCACGTGCTGGACGAGGGCGTTGGTTTCAAGCTTGCAGACGTTCCGGACCCCCTCGCCGAGGAAAATCTGCTTAGCACCTCCGGCCGTGGAATCTTCCTGATGCGTGCTTTCATGGATGAGTTCGATGTGGTTTCCGGGCGGACGGGCGGCGCGGAAATCGTGATGTCGAAGAAATTGCCGGCCCCTGGGAGTGCTTCCCGGAATGGCCAAGGCGGGCACAACGCCACGCCGCAACAGGAAGCGTAAGGATAGAGATGGCACTACATGCGACACATAGGGACGCCGGGCAAGTGACCGTCGTGGATTTGAGCGGGCGCATCGTGCTCGGCGATGGCAGCGCGCTGCTGCGAAAGACGATTCGCGGGCTGCTGGACGATCAGAGAAAGATGATTCTGCTGAATCTGGCGGACGTGGACTATATCGACAGCTCGGGAATTGGCGAGCTGGTCAGCGGGTTTACGGCGGTGAAGAATCAGAGCGGGGACTTGAAGTTGCTGCACCTGACGAAAAAAGTGCGCGATCTTCTGCAGATCACCAAGCTGTATACGGTGTTTGATGTGTTTACGGACGAAGGCACAGCGATTCGAAGTTTCTAGCTGATTTCCCCTACTTGTAGTTTTCAGTGCACCCTCAGAATCTTCCTGCGGCTCGCTTGAAACACTCGACTGCGGCACAATCTTCTGGATGAAGCCGCTTGCCGATACGGTATGGATTGTGGACCAGGCGAAATCCCTCGGATTCGACCTTTGCGGCGTGGTGCGCGCGGAAAAATTTCCCGAGCTGACGCGGATGCCGGAGTGGCTTGAGCGGGGCTACGCCGGCGAAATGAAGTACCTCGCGGACCCGCGGCGAAGCGATCCGCAAACCGCCATGCCGGGAATTCGCAGCGTCATCGTCGGCCTGCTCAACTACAACACGGAGAGGCCCTTTTCTACTGATCCAGCGTTGCCCGTCGATGACCACAAACCGAGCGGGTGGATTTCCCGCTATGCGTGGGGCGACGACTATCACGATGTCTTGCGGGAGAGATTGGACGCGCTCAGTGGATCCTTGCGGGAACGATTCGCAGAACCATTTGAGGCGCGCGCTTATGTGGACACAGGACCAGTCCAGGAGCGAGTGCTCGCGAAATATGCCGGGTTAGGATGGCTCGGAAAAAATACGCTGCTGCTCAATCAGATGCTCGGCTCGCTCTTTTTTCTCGGTGTCATTCTCACCACGCTCGATCTTGAACCTACACTCGCTGCAAACGAGCTGCCACCGCCGGATTTGTGCGGGAGTTGCCGACGCTGCCTGGACGCGTGCCCGACGCAGGCCTTCGTTGAACCTTACGTCATGGATGCGCGAAAGTGCATCTCGTACCTAACCATCGAGTTGCGCGGCGCCATCCCGGAAGAGCTCCGCGAGCCGATGGGAAATCATGTTTTCGGCTGCGACATCTGCCAGGACGTTTGTCCGTGGAACCGGCGCGCGCCGATTGCAACGATTCCGCAGTTCCAGCCGAGAGCGTTTCCTTCGAAAGAGATAGATGATGCCGAGACGGCATTTCCGCTGCAAGACGAATCACTCTACCTTCCAAGACTGGAATGGCTCCTCGGACTTTCCGAAGCAGAGTTTCGCGAACTCTTTCGGGGAAGTCCCGTCAAACGCACCAAATGGCGCGGGCTGATGCGCAACGCCTGCATCGCACTCGGGAATTCGGGCCTACGGCGAGGGATGGCGGAATACGATCGAACCAGCATTCTATTGGAACAGCTCGCGGCCTCGGTGGATCAAGTGATCGCCGAATCTGCCCGTTGGGCGCTCGCGCGCATCCAATAATTGCGCAAGGAAGGGTTGCTGAATAGGCTTGCACCGACTGGTCTGTTGGCAATTCGGCGTGACCTGCGGGATGCCAATTTCCCGGGCCCGCGTTACCATCCTGCGGGCAGTAGCAGTATAATCCCAGCCGCAGGCCGATTCGCCCTCCGCGCTGCTGAGGTGTTTATGAATCGCCGTAATTTCTTACTGAATACGGGCATCGTCGGCGCAGGAATGCTTGGAGCAGGAAAGTCTGCAGCTGGTCTTTTGCGCGCCGGCACCGTGACCCCTTTGAATTCAAATCTCACTCTGGAGGAAAAACCCGTGGCTTTTACCGTGCCCCCGCTGCCGTACTCATTTGACGCACTTGAACCGTACATTGATGCCAAGACGATGGAGATCCATCACGACAAACATCATGGTGCCTACGTGACCAACGTGAACAAGGCCCTGGAAGGACATGCCGACCTGCAAGCCAAATCGCTCGACGATTTGCTGAAAGGCCTCGATGCGGTTCCGGAGGGCATTCGCAACGCCGTGCGCAACAATGGCGGCGGCCACTGGAACCACTCGCTCTTCTGGACATTGATGAAGAAGGGCGGCGGCGGAGAGCCCAAGGGAAATCTTGCTGCGGCGATCAACTCGACATTTGGGTCGCTGGCTGGATTTCAGGAAAAATTTGCGGCTGCCGGACTGGGACGATTTGGTTCCGGCTGGGCGTGGCTGGTGGTGCGAGACGGAAAACTGGCCATTGATTCCACGCCAAATCAGGACACTCCTTACTTGCTCGCAGGTGGCGGCAAGGCCGTGCTGGGACTGGACGTCTGGGAGCATGCGTACTACCTGAAGTATCAAAACCTTCGCGGTGATTACATCAAGGCCTGGTGGAACGTCGTCAATTGGGACAAAGCCGCCGAGCTGTATGATGCCGCGAAGAAGTAGGCTTTTCCTTTCCGCTTTCCAAAAAGAAAAGGCCCCCGATCGGGGGCCTTTTCTTTTTTCTCTAAACCGGAAGAAATCCGACTTAGGCCATCAGTTGCCGTTTGGCCAGCGGAACGACGGCTACCGATCGCCGCGGTGAATGATAGTTTCTTGCCACTGGCGCGAACGTCTGAGCTTCCCGCGTCGGCACCGGCATAGGCATTGGCATGCCGCCGGCGGTTTGCCGAGTAGCTTCGCGTACCAATTCCATGCGGCCGCGGACACGGAATTTCGCCAGCAATGCTGACACATGGAATTTTACGGTGCGCTCGGAGAGATTCAGATTGGCGGCAATTTCCTTGTTGGCGAGGCTCTTCATCAGGCCGGCAAGAACTTCTTCTTCCCGGCGCGTCAACTTAATCTGGCTGCGTACTGACTTGCCCGCCTCCAGTAGCTTGTCTGCCTTATCACTAAGGCCATCGAGCATCTCGTCCTCAGCCTGGACCATCACGACGTAATCGCTGGTTGTCTGACCCCGCACCATGCAGTGCATCGCCAGCAACCCCGCCGCCTGGTCCACGGGAAACCTGCCGTCTGGTCCGGCTTCAACGTGAAAATGGGCTACACCGGTACTTTTCTCATAGAAGAAGAAAACATCGCGGGTAAACGCCGGGCGGGAACTCCTCAATTGCTGCGGATGCTCACTTCTGCGGATAACCTTCACGTGCACCCCCTCCGAATGCAGCCTCGTGACGGGACCGAAGCCTTTGAGTTTTCTGCTCTTCGCCCCTCGACGAGGCGTATTCCCCAGATGGGGCAGACAGTCAGGCAAGAAGCCAGAACGAGGGCTGAGAGATTGGCGACTCTTACCTGCTGATCGGCAAAGACCAGGCGCGAGGACCAACTCCCTGAAAGTCCGCCTGAGACAGTTTTACCGAACCCTTCTTCTCTGCAAATATTCTTCCGAATGGAAGATTATGCAACTCACTCAAAAATTGAGGGCTTACGGAAAGAGCCAGAAGGATTGGCCTCCATTTGACGGTAGGAATTGCACGGTCAACGAATTTTTTCCCTGTTAACCAGAGAAATTGGAGTTCAGGAAAAAGGCGATCTACTCAATGCCCTGTGGAAAAGTGCTCGAACGGAACTTGGCGGCGGAAGGCAGAGTTTCAAAGTGAAACGATGCGCGTTTGCTCCGGGCTAATCAATTCGTATGCCATACCCCGCCAGCGAATCTTGCGTGTGACGAGAGAGTTCACAAAATTTACAACGTAGAGGAAGGGAATGAAAACTGTTAACAGAATGTAAATCCAGGATTGCCCCATGATTTGGGAGCGGCCGGCAGGAAGGGCTTCGGTCACCCCGATGAGGCGGATGGAACTGCGGATCGCCGAAAGCAGGACGGGAAGAAACGTGAGCGTGGCGATGTGGAAAAAAGGCCGCTGCTCGAAAATGTCGCTGAGGATCAGAAGCAGGCCGAACACAAGCGTCAGGCAATAGAGAAGATGTGTGACCGCCGCGGGCGCCCAAACTTTATCGGCGTACACGCGGGTGATCAGGATTTGACGGTTGGTGAACTCCAGCAAACCTGGGAAATCGGTCTCGACGTAAGAGAGCGTCAAGCACTCCGGAATGAAAACGATCGAGCGATTGTTGCGCTCCAGCGCGCGCGTCAAGGAATAGTCGTCGCTAACGGAATTTTTCCACTCGTCCAGTACGCCCGATTGCTCGAAGACGCTGCGGCGGATGGCGGTGCCACCGCCCCAGCAGAAATTTCGCCCTTTTTCGCTGAGCATGGTGACTATCGGGGCGTTCCATGCGGCAAGCAGAGTCGTCGGCAAATTGCTGCGATTGGGAATGAGCCAGCGCATGGTGGTGGTCGCGCCAATCCGCACGTCACCCAGCGGCGCCACCAGGTGATGCAGCCAGCCTTTACCGGGACGTCCATCGGAATCGGTGAAGACGAGCACTTCAAATTCCGGCGGAAGTTGTTCCACGGCCACGCGCAAGTTGTTTACTTTCTCGCCGGAGTTGGTTGGACTGCCGGCGATGATCACTTGGGTTTTCACTCGCGAAGTTTTGGCTACGCGCTCGACGATGCTGCGCGCGGGATCTGAGCCAGAAGCTAGGATGAAGAAAATTTCGTAATTCTGCCGCTCGAATTCCGTGAGCGAGATAAGGTTACGCTCCAGGCCCGGTTCGATGCCTTTGCAGGGGCAAAGCAAGGCCACGCGCGGAGCGTAGAATCCTGGATCGGTGTGCAGGCGCCGGCGCACGTAGCCCAGCCACTGCAAGACCTGCCAGATGAGGTACACCCCAAGCAGAATCTGCAAGAATGCCAGAATATAGAAGAGTGTCTCCACGCTTTCTGAGAATAGCAGAGGAACAATGCTCGCCGAGCGGCATCTGAGCGGTTAGAATCGCACCGGTAAACGTCTGTACTAAGGAGAGCAAGAAATGCCACGTGTGGACTTTTCAATGGTTACGTCTGGCTTGGAAATCCCAGGCTACAAGATTGTGAGGAATTTTGGCATTGTACGCGGAATTATAGTGCGCTCGCGGAGCGTGATCGGAAATCTCGGCGCGGCCCTGCAGACGATTGTCGGCGGGAACATCACTATTCTTACGAACCTTTGCGAGAAGACGCGCGAAGATGCGTTTGAACTGCTGTTGCAGCATGCTGCTGAACACGGCGCCAATGCGGTAATCGGAATGCGCTATGACGCTACCGAAGTAATGCAAGGAGTGACCGAAGTGCTGGCCTATGGCACGGCTGTTCATGTAGAGCGCATTTCCTAGCGAACAGTAAGTGCATTCGCGGCTGGCTAGGAACCAATGGTAGAATCCCGGCCTCCCATGTTCTGCTCGAAATGTGGCGCACAGGTTTCCTCGAACGGAAGGTTCTGCACCTCGTGCGGACAAGCAGTCGACTCGGACACGGGCGCCACTCTGCTTGGGGATGAAGCCAATCTCGAAGGCGCAACGATTGCGCCGGAGCCGCGAAGAACTCCATCGCCAAGATCTTCCACCCACACGCCGCGTACTCCCGCAAATCCGCTGACCAGCTCCGACCCCATAGGCGGCGGCCGGTTTGCGCCGGGGCAGATCATCGCGCAACGCTACCGCGTCGTGGCGCTTGCGGGCCGTGGAGGAATGGGCGAAGTCTACCGCGCGGAAGACCTGACGCTTGGCCAGGTCGTGGCACTGAAGTTTCTTCCTGAAACGCTTTCCGAAGATGCAGCCGCACTCGCCCGGTTTCACGCTGAAGTGCGGACCGCGCGGCAAGTCTCTCATCCCAACGTTTGCCGCATGTTTGACATCGGCGAAGCTGACGGAGTTCTATTCCTGACGATGGAGTACGTCGATGGAGAAGATCTCGCTTCGGTGGTTCGACGGATCGGCAGGCTTTCGCCGGACAAGGCCACGGAGATCGCGCGGCAAATTTGCGCGGGTCTTGCGGCGGCCCACGAACGCGGCGTGATTCACCGTGACTTGAAGCCCGCCAACGTCATGCTGGACGGCGCTGGCAAGATTCGCCTCACAGATTTCGGCCTGGCGGGTATCGCCGCCAGCATCAAGGGCGCGGATGTTCGCGCCGGGACGCCGGCATACATGGCTCCTGAGCAGCTCGCCGGACGCAATGTCAGCACCAAGAGCGACATCTATTCGCTCGGCCTAATCCTGTATGAAATCCTGACGGGCAAGCGCGCCTTCGAAGCCGCCACGCTCCCGGAGTTGATGAAGCAGCGGGAATCAGGAGCAATCACCAATCCTTCCACGCTGGTACGCGACCTCGATCCCTTGATCGAACGCGTTATTCTTCGTTGCCTGGAGAATGATCCGGAGAAGCGTCCAGCTTCGGCCCTGCAAGTCGCCGCGGCTTTGCCTGGCGGTGACCCTCTGGCCGCCGCGCTCGCTGCCGGAGAGACTCCTTCTCCGCAAATGGTCGCTGCCGCTGGAGAAACCACGGGCCTCGCACCCCGCATCGCGCTCGGCTGCCTCGCCGCAGTGATCCTCGGAACAATCGCCTTCGTTGCTCTGGGGGTTAAGGAAAGCGGGATGGGGCGAATGCACCCGGAGAACTCTCCGGAAGTTCTTGCCAAGAAGGCGCGAGAGATCATTTCCAGTCTCGGCTACTCCGCACCACCTGTCGACAAAGCGGATGGTTTTACTTACGACGGCGATTTCCTGACGTTCCTCTCGAAAGACAAATCCTCTCGTCTTGATTGGAACCGCGTACTCTCCGGGCGCCCGCAACTCCTCCGCTACTGGTATCGGCAGAGTCCGCGAGAAATGAGTCCCGATGGTTTTTGGAACCTCTCCCTCACGCCCGGGGTGGTCACCTTCGAAGATCCGCCTCCGCTGATCTCCGGGATGATTGGTGTTCAACTCGACCCGGATGGCCGGCTGATTTACTTTCAGGCTATGCCCCCGGAAGTGGAAGAGCACCCGCAAGCGCCTAGTTCCGCGGATTGGACGCCGCTTTTTGCCGCAGCGGGCCTGGACCGGGCACCGCTTCGGTCCGTGGAACCAACCTGGAATACCATCGCAGCTTCCGATACGCGTGCTGCATGGGATGGCAATTGGCCCGGGAGCGGCCGTCCTTTGCACATTGAAGCGGCGGCTTGGCGCGGCAAGCCCGTCTACTTTTCGCTCACGGGAACTTGGACGGAACCAGCGCGAATGAAGCAGGTTGAACAATCCCGAGGGGACAGGGCCAGTCAGATTATCGTTTTGAGTATTGCGGCCATCATTTTGTTCGGAAGTGTGTGGCTCGCTTACCGGAACTACGT
This sequence comes from Candidatus Acidiferrum sp., assembly GCA_041485085.1. Classification (GTDB taxonomy): domain Bacteria; phylum Acidobacteriota; class Terriglobia; order Acidiferrales; family UBA7541; genus Acidiferrum. The sequence goes on along the minus strand of JBGPIX010000007.1, from coordinate 1,123 downwards.
CCGTGGCAAAGGGGATAGAATTGGCGCGTTGCGGCTGGCATCCCTCGTGTTTGTTCTCGAACTCTCGATTTGTTTGTGCCGTGCGCACTTTGTGTTTGCGCTCGACACCATCGGCCTGTTCATTTTTACCGTGAGTACCGGGCTGTTCATTTCAGGCTTTATTTGGATTCTCTATCTCGCGCTTGAACCATACGTCCGGCGCAACTGGCCGCAGACCATCATTTCTTGGAGCCGCTTGCTCGGTGGCAAGCTTCGTGATCCGCTGGTGGGCCGTGATCTCTTATTTGGAGTACTGCTCGGAACTGCGTGGGTTCTGGTATTTGAGGTTGGCAACTTTTTCGACATCCGGGCGGGGGCCCGACCGCAACTCAGCAATACAGAATACCTCGTAGGAATGCGGGCGACCGCAGCTCTTTGGTTGATCAATCTGGTGAATTCGATTCAATCAACTCTGGTCTTTTTTCTGGTCCTAGTGTTCCTGCGCGTGCTCGTCAAAAACCGCTGGGCAGCCGCGGCGATATTTGTTCTGCTTTTTGCCACACCAAAGCTCCTGGGGAGCGACCATCCCTTTATCGAGGCGCCTGTTTGGGTGGCTATCTACGGCATTGCTGCCATCGCGGTGGTGCGATTCGGTTTGATCGTTTTGGCAACCGGAATTGTCTTCACCAATGTGCTGTTGAACGTGCCTTATACCATTGATTTTTCCACTTGGTACGCCGCACGCTCTCTTTGCGCGGTGCTTACCATTCTCGTGATGGCCATCTGGGGTTTTTATACGTCGCTTGCGGGCCAGCGCCTCTGGAAAGACGAACTCTTCGAGTAAGAAGAATTCACTTTTTTCCATCAGTGATGACTTTGCGATTGAGCTTGTTGCGCGAGAGCTGCGGCTAATTCTTCGATGCCCGTCAGCGCGCGGCTCGCTGCCAGCCGCGCCTTTTCCATGAACGACGAATCCAGTAGAAAGGCGCAACGGTCGACGAAAGGATGGTCCGCCGCTTCAAAGGGCTTGCGACGGCGATGGGTGGCGGCGGAGCGCGCGAGCAGCTCTTCGTACATTTGCAGGTCGCGCTGAAAATCGAGCGCGTCGCCCGCGGTCCAGCCTTGCTGCCGCGTCAGCGAAGTG